>JAFGLJ010000026.1 GCA_016928075.1 Bacteroidales bacterium
GAGTATACCGGTAAACAATGATGTGGTGCGTGTTAATGATTATGTTCTGAAAGTTATCAAGGCAACATCAACAAGGCTTGAACTTGTAAATCTGAAAGTAGAATAATCTTGTGGAGGCGCAACTAAGGAACTACATAATTAAATATTTTGATTATCACACAAAAGAAATCCTCCGGACCATAAATCCGGAGGATTTTCTATTCATTCAGTTAAATATTCCTCTATGTGAATATCTCACATCATATTTATTGTCCGTTACAGAACTGTTACGGTGAATTGTGTACCGTCGTTCTCAACTTTCAGTATGCGGTAGGAGTCATAGCTTCCACCCCATGCAGTCCATTGATCATTGGTATATCCGCTCTTATCAGTTCCGGTAAATGTACCTTCGATAACCTGAACCGAACCATCAGGGTAACCGAGCGTAAAGGTGTAATCAAAATCAATTCCTGCATCCCAGTCCATGATATTCACATAGTAAGTACCTACGGGATCTGAAAGCCATATCGCGGTATCGAATTCAGGGTTTGATGAAGTTGCCCCGCCAGCGCCCCATTCTGTAAGAGGATAATCCTCGGTATCGCTCCATGTCACGATATCCATATCATCATCAGTAGGCCATGAGAACATAATGGTCAGAAGAGTCGGGTCATTCTTGTTCTCAATCGTCAGACTTGCAGAAGGAAGAACTGTATTGGGATTAACGAGATACCTCTCGGCAATACTCTCAATAGATATCCTGACATTGACAGTCTCACTCTGCTCAGGTATATTATCCTCTGTAGCAATAATATACAGTTTAGCCTCCCGGGAATAGGGCTGCAATACAGCCGGGGCAGCTATAAAATCTGCCTCGCCTGCAGTTCCTCCTGTAACAACAGGTGTGAAAGTAATAGCCCTGTCAATCATTTTGTTTGTGGCAATAATGTATGTCAGAGTATCACCTTCCTGTATATCTGTTGAACCCGAAGCGGAAGTTATTGTAGCAAGCGGGTAATTTTCGGGACTGATAATAGGCTCAACATCCTGGCTGGCTGTGTCGCAAGCAGCGAAACCAATGACGATAAGGGCCAGTCCCATTAATTTAAATCCTATATGTTTTCTCATTATAATATTTTTTAAGTTATTCAAAGAATTGAGATTTATTATTCTTCTTTTCCCATTTTAGAATCAGCGCTTAATTTTTGGGTGTAAATGTCTCCCAGAAAATCCTGGGACCTCCCGTACCTTCATAGTAATAATAAAGATAGATTTTACCTGTTTCAGGATCGTAATGAGAAATCTTGGTAGGATCTTTAGGATCACCTAACTTAACATCATATCCCCATTCATCCCAAACTTCAAACTCTACTGAATTATCTGATTTAATAGTTATCCAGCATAAATCAGTATCCCATACGGCAAACCAGGTTTCACATTTTCTTCCTGTGACCGCTACAAGTGTTTTTTCAAGTGCCCTGACACCTCCATAAGGATCTGTCGGGTAAGTACCACCTGCTGTCGGATGGAAATAAAGCAATTCCACATCATAGTCGCCCGCATAAGGGTTGGGAGGAGTAAGGGCAAGCGTAAAGTTACCCAGCTTTCCGGTCGCTGTTACATTCTGATCACCAGTTGCAGCAAGTTTCAGTACCAGTATCGGCGATTTATAGGTGTCAAACTCCGGAGTACCATCCATAGGGGGGGTATTGCCTTCAGTTAAGACTGTAACAACAAGCAACCCGAGGAAATTATTGTCGGGAGTCAGTGTTATGGTGGGATTTTCTATCTTATAATGAACATTCTCAACAGCAGTTGAACTCGGATCCGCAGTAGCAGTAACAGAAATAGTGCTTGTCACAAGATCTTTTGTAGGGCCAACAAGCTTAACTTTCAGCGGAAAAGTGTATTCAGATCCGTCAGCAGTACATGAAAGGTTGGCCGTAAGCGTTTCGAATGTAGCAAGGTTGTAGCCATCATCATTAAGGTCATATTTTGTCTCATCGTCCACAAGGCAGGAATTGACAAGAAACAGACCGAAAATGAAAAGTAATGTATATTTCAGTGTTTTCATAATTCTTTCTTTTTTAAATTATTTTGCCCAGAAGATCTTATCAGTGAAAGCTGTACTTGGGGTATTCTGAGCCGGAACATTTTCACCGTTTGATGAATATTCACTGGCAGGATAAAAGAGCCGTACGGGCCTGTCGGTTGACTTGGTGTAATTAAGAGGAATCGGGACTCCGGCAGGGTAACCTGTTCTCGAGTAATCAAACCATGACTGTTCGGCAGTGATCCCGTTAACGGCAATCCATTTCTGGGTAATGATAGTCTGGATCTTGTTTGATGAGAATGCCCAGTCGACAAGATTTAATTCATTGGTATAATAATCCTGTGCGTCTGAAGCATCGAGTCCAAGATATTCAAAGGAAGCTGTGATACCGCTTTCATATAATGACTGACCACCGTCGCCTGCAGTAATTAATCCTTTATTGGCTAATTCAGCCTGGTTAAAGTAACTCTCAGCCAACGTGAAGATTATAGCATCCTGTGTGGCGCTTTTAAGGATACCCGGGCCTATATTGGATACAAATTCGGGCATATAAGCATCAACAACAGGAGTATCATAATCTAGCAGTCCCTGTGGAACACCGAGATGACCCGTGGCAGGCTTTTCATACAGGTAGTCGATCCTTGGATCGTCAAGGCTGGTCAGGGTATTTAGTACATAGTCGGTGGCACAGGTTGCCCTGTTATCCATGGTTTCTGTACCTGATGAGTTCCAGCCAAAGTAATCCCAGATAAGATTCTGTTTATCTGCAACCTTTAACTGGAAACCCGGATTAACACCAACATCATCAGTGATGTAACCGGAACCTTCTGCATTAATTGCAGCAATCTCAGTCTGGATATATGAACTCTTTCCGGCCATGTCTGACTGGCGGGTCAGTATCCTGAGCTTAACGGTGTTTGCAAGTTTTATCCATGCATCCATATCGCCGCCAAACATGACATCATCTCCTTCCGGAGACAATACCTGGGCATCGTCATCAGCTGCTTTGATCATATTAATGGCTGATGTCAGCTGTACAATCAGGTCTTCATAAATAGTCTCCGCATCGTCGTATTTGGGAGTTGCCTCCAGGCTTCTGCCAAGGGCTTCAGAGTAAGGCACATCACCGTAAGCATCAACAAGCAATTGAAAATGATATGCTTTCATTATTTTGCCAATTGCCTTGTAATAATCATAGCCATCTCCAAGCTGATCCAAAACAGCATATTGTTTCAAAGTGGAGGAATATGAAGTTTCAAAGAGATTGTCATAAAATGTTGATGTAACATTGTATTTGAATTCATCGGTGTACCATGAGAAACCATCACTCTGGCTCCAGTTACACATGAGCATATTCCCCAGTGTGTTAAAATACCTGCCATGTTGAACAACATAGGCCGTATAATACTGAGCAACAGGAAGGGCAAGATTAGGGCTCACTGATGTGGGATTATTAGGATCAGTGTTAACATCAAGCCAGTCCTCACATGATGCTGTCAGCAGTCCGAAAGCCGCCAGCAATATTGCGAATTTTATAGTGTTTTTCATATTCTGGTTTATTTAAAATTCTATGTTTAAGTTTACACCGAATGATCTGGTCGGAGGCATTTGCATGAAACCTCCGATACCGACAGCATTATTTGAAATGTCTCCATAGCCATATAATTCTTCCTGGTTGTTAAATTCAGGATCTGAAAATGAATTTTCTGCTGGAAGAAGGGTAAAAAGATTTCTGGCAATGAATCCTATTGTCAGCTTCTGCATTGGCGTTTTCCCCAGAATCGATGCCGGAAGAGTGTAGTTAATGGCAAGTTCCCTTATTTTAAAGGCAGTAGCATCTGTTACGTAGTTTTCTTTGACGTCGTTGTATACATCAGTCCAGTAACTCTGCCGGCCGCCTGAAACCGGAATATTAGTATTTTCCACATAGACTCCGTCGCTGGTTTCAATAACTGAATTGGGAATCACGAAATCCTGCCTGTTAGCAGAGACAGATTCCAGCGATCTTCCTGTAAACTCCATATAATCCTTTCCCTGGGAATAGAATACATGTCCGGTTCTGTAATCCATTGTTGCTGAAACATTGAAGCCTTTAAATCTCATCGCAGAAGTGGCTCCGAGAATATAGTCGGGTACTGTTTTACCCATATTTGAAAGTTCAGCATTTGTTTTTGGCCAGCCTGTGTTAGGATCAATTACTATTCTTCCACCCGGGTCCCTTACGTAAGTATTGGTTTTTAACTGCGGGTAAGATTCACCTACAACAGCAAAAATTCCATATTGCCCGCCTAAGCCCTCATATACCTGTATTTCATTCACTCCTTCCTTAATTGAAACGACAGTCGTCTTGTTTGAAGAATAATTCAAACTAAGGTCCCAGGTAAAGTCACTTAATTTAAGTACCTGGCCGCCGAGGGTGAGTTCAAAACCTTTTCCCTTCAGTTCCCCAATGTTTGTAAGGAAAGAGGTTGCGCCTGCTGCTCTCGAAGGCGTTGTCTTTGTAATGAGATCTGTGGTTTTTGTGATAAAATAGGATGCATCGAGATTTAATCTTGATTTGAAGAAACCAAGGTTTAATCCTATTTCAGTTGTATTAAGCTTTTCTTTCTTTATTTCAGAATCAACTGTAGTCCCGCTCAGAACAAAGCCGGCTATAGATCCATAAGGAAAAGAATCATGCTTGTTGAATCTCTCATTGATCTGGTATGCTTCGAGATCATTGTATACTGTGGAATTACTTGCTGTTACTTTTGCGAAAGAGAGTACGTTATTGTTTTTAAGTGCCTCAAAAGCATCTGTAGCAACAAAAGATATACCCACTCCCGGGTAAAAATAACTGTTATTACCCTTGGCAAGTGTTGATGTCCAGTCATTCCTTCCGGTCATATTCAGGAATAGGTAATTTCTAAATCCAAAAGTAAGATCACCGAAGACACCGTAGTTCCTTTCCTGGCTGTTATCATCAGAAACAACCGGTTCTCCGGAACCATTTGAAATATCATAAAAGTTCGGGATGTTTAAGTCATTGACTCTTATCTCCCTCCATAAATAAGAATATGCA
>JAFGLJ010000027.1 GCA_016928075.1 Bacteroidales bacterium
CTTAAGGTCGTGCTGGTTCGATTCCAGTCCTGGGCACGGAAAAAAAGCCAAACTGAAAAATCAGTTTGGCTTTTTTGCATGGGGCATAGAGCAGGGAGCAGGGGGCAGGGGGCAGGGAGCCAGCCTTCGTCCCGATGTATCGAGACTTCGGCTGGTAAAACAGGGGGCCAGCCTTCGTCCCGAGGACTCGGGACTACGGCTGACGAGGCAGGGAGCAGGGAGTATCGACAACTAAATACCAAACAATCAAACATTTTTCTCCCAATTTATTATGTTTGTGTTAAACAAATAATGGATCAACCATGAAAATAGATGACAAAGCAAACCCTTACAGATACATGGCCGATGAGGCCCGTTACGATAACATGCAATACCGCCGCTGCGGGAAAAGTGGCATATTGCTACCGCTTATTTCACTGGGTTTATGGCATAATTTCGGATTCATCGATACAGTAAATAAAGCCCGTAATATAACCAGGAAGGCTTTTGATCATGGTATCACTCACTTTGACCTCGCAAATAATTATGGCCCACCATTCGGATCAGCAGAGGAAACATTCGGAATAATTCTGGAGAAGGATCTGGGATATTATCGCCATGAGCTTTTTATTTCAACAAAAGCAGGATTCGATATGTGGGATGGTCCATATGGTAATTTTGGTTCGCGTAAGTATTTAATAACCAGTTTGGACCAGAGCCTGAAAAGGATGGGGCTTGAATATGTCGACCTTTTCTACCACCACAGGCCTGACCCATATACACCGCTTGAAGAGACAATGCTAGCCCTTGACCAGATTGTCAGATCAGGAAAAGCACTGTATGTCGGAATAAGTAACTATGATGCCGAAAGGACTGAGCAGGCATCGAAAATACTTGATGAACTGAAAACCCCCTTTATTATTCACCAGGCAAGATACTCACTCTTTGACAGATGGGTTGAGAATGGGTTGTTAGACACCCTTGAAAAATATGGAAAAGGGATGATAGCTTTCTCCCCTCTTGCCCAGGGTATGCTGACTGACAGGTATCTTGACGGTATCCCTGAAGATTCAAGGGCAGGTAAGGAGATGACATACCTGGACAAAAGACAGGTTCTACAGAAAATTGATAATGTTAAAGCCCTTAATAACATAGCATTATCAAGGGGTCAGAAACTGAGCCAGATGGCACTGAGCTGGATATTGAAAGACAAGAGGGTCAGCTCAGTACTGGTCGGGGTTAGTTCAGAGGTTCAAATCGTTGAGAACGTCAAGGCAATCAATAACCTGGAATTCTCAGATGCAGAAATAGAACAGATAAACAAAATATTATCGGGGCAATAAGGGGCTGCTCATGCAGGCATTTTAAAAATATAAGCAAATGCAAGTATATAAATTTGGAGGAACATCAGTAGGATCGCCGGAAAGGATGAGGAATATGGCCGAAATTCTAAGAGGGAAAAAAGACCTCATAGTAGTTCTTTCAGCCATGTCGGGCACTACTGATAAACTTGTACATATAACCAATCTCCTGTATGAGGGTATGAAAAAAGAAGCTTCCGAAGCATGTGAAACCCTCAGGGAAGAGTATTCCCTGTTAATACCGGAACTACTCGCTGATGATCAAACAAGAAATGATGGACTGGAGATGGTATCATCACATTTTGACTATATCAGGTCATTCACACTCAAGGATTTTTCAAAGAATCAGGAAAAATCCATACTGGCACAGGGGGAACTCTTAAGCACGGCCCTATTCTTCCTCCTGGCAAAAGAGATTGGTTTAAACGCGTCATTTTTGCCCGCGCTTAATTTTATGAGGATCGACAAGGATGGGGAACCGGATATGTTCTATATTGAGGAAAATCTCCGGCGGGAACTGAAAAATCATCTCCACAGTGACCTGGTAATAACACAGGGTTACATATGCCGCAATGCCTACGGGGAGGTTGATAACCTTAAAAGAGGAGGCAGTGATTATAGTGCGACGTTAATAGGAGCAGTAATCAATGTTAGCGAGATACAAATATGGACAGATATTAACGGCCTGCATAATAATGATCCACGTTATGTTCCAGGAACAAGGGTAATACGGGAACTATCATTTGACGAGGCTGCAGAACTGGCTTATTTCGGTGCAAAGATACTTCACCCCAGCAGCGTTGTTCCTGCCAGGCAAAAAGATATCCCTGTGCGACTTAAGAACAGTCTGCAGCCTGATGATGAAGGCACAATCATAAGCTCAGCCTATAAAAAGCAGGGCTATAAGGCGGTTGCTGCAAAAGATGGTATCACGGTAATTAAAATAAAGTCTGACAGGATGCTGCAGGCTTATGGTTTCCTGCGAAAGGTATTTGAAATATTTGAAATCTACCGGACCCCAATTGATATGATAACAACCTCTGAGGTTGCAGTATCACTCACTGTAGATGATGATACAAATCTTGACAAAATTGTCCGGGATCTCGAGGAACTTGGAACCGTAGAAGTTGAGAGTAATCAGACATTAATATGTGTTGTAGGTGATTTCATAGCTGAAAGAACAGGTACAACAGTTGAATTATTTAATGCGCTCAGAGAAATACCCCTTAGAATGATATCATACGGAGGCAGCAGGCATAATGTTACCCTGCTAACCGACAGTAAATATAAAGCAGATGCATTAATGGCCCTGAACCAGGAATTATTTAATACAAATAAGCATGTTTAATAAAGATATAGCAGGCAGGCTGGCAAAGCTGAAAACACCATTCTATTATTACGACATGGATATGCTTGACAAAACAGTCGGTTTGATCAGGAAAGAAGCTGAAAGATATAGCTATAAAATACATTATGCTTTAAAATCAAACGCCAATGAAAGAATTCTGAGTAAAATATCATCATCAGGACTTGGTGCTGACTGTGTGAGCGGAAATGAAATACTGATGGCCCTGAAAACAGGGTTCCGTGCGAAAGATATCGTATTTGCCGGTGTGGGAAAAACAGATGAAGAAATAATAACCGGCATAAACAACGATATATTCTGCTTTAATGTGGAGTCAATCCAGGAAATGGAAGTAATAGATAAATTATCCTCTGAAAGGAACTACACCTCGAGGATTGCCCTCAGGATTAACCCTGATATAGAAGCTTACACTCATAAATATATTACAACGGGGATCGAGGAAACCAAGTTTGGTATTAATATCTGGGAACTGGATAATGTTATTGAAACGTTACATTCTCTTCATAATATAGAACTGATAGGCCTGCATTTCCACATTGGCTCGCAAATAAGGAGAATGAATGCATTTAAAAGCCTATGTACCCGTGTAAACGAATTGCAGACATGGTTTGAAAACAGAAATATCACTATCGATCATATCAATGTTGGGGGTGGCTTGGGAATCAATTACGATGACCCCGATGAAATTCCTGATTTTGAAGAATATTTCGGTATTTTCAATGAACTTCTTGAATTAAGGAGTGGGCAGACAGTCCATTTTGAACCCGGTCGATCAGTAACAGGACAAACAGGCAGTCTAATTACCAGGGTACTTTATATAAAAAACGGAAGTCATACAAATTTTGCAATAGTGGATGCCGGTATGACCGACCTTATAAGACCGGCACTCTATCAGGCACATCATAAGATTGAGAATATCATCTCTCAAAAAGCTCGTGAAAAATACACTGTTGTGGGACCTATTTGTGAATCGAGCGACAGTTTTGGAAAATATATTGAACTGTCACTTACCGAACGTGGTGATCTGCTCGCTATACGTTCAGCAGGTGCCTACGGTGAAGTGATGACATCAAACTATAACCTGAGGAATAAAGCCCCGGCAGTGTTTTCGGTAGATTTATAAGTATCTGTATCATCCTTTTATTTGCTATTTTTGCTTTATGATTATTATAGCAGACAGCGGATCAACAAATACAAACTGGATCATTTCAGATGACCGGTCAGTTATTGAAAAAGTAAAAACCGAAGGATTGAATCCTAATTTCTCCTCATCTGATCATATCTCTTCAGTAGTAAAAGAAAACATATTGCCCCTTGTTCATGATTCTGAGAATATAAGAATCTATTTCTATGGGTCGGGATGCTCTGGTAATTATTTGTGCAACAAGGTAAAAGAGGCAATCAGGAAAATATTCAGGAATGCTGACATTGAGGTTAACAGTGACCTTCTCGGATCTGCCCGCGCTTTACTCGGGCGGGATGAAGGAATAGCCTGCATCCTGGGTACGGGATCAAATTCATGCCTTTACGATGGGGAAAAAATAACAGCCAACATATCTCCGCTTGGCTTTATACTTGGAGATGAAGGAAGCGGTGCCTACCTGGGCAAACGCCTTCTGGCAGACCATCTTAAGGGTATCATGCCGCCTGGTGTGTCAGAATTGTTCAGCAGTAAGTATGATACCCACAAAGACCTTGTAATAGAAAAAGTATACCGTGGTGAGTTTCCCAGTAAATACATTGCGAGTTTTGTTGTCTTCCTTAAAGACAATATCAGCAATCCATATTGCTCAGAACTGGTTGAAGATTCTTTTCGTGATTTCATTAACCGTAATATAAAATTCTACGAAAGATACGATATACTGACTATATCTTTCACAGGATCCATTGCATGGCATTTTGATAGTATCCTGAGAAAAGTAATGAAGTCATATGATCTGAATATGGGTGAGATAATTAAAGAGCCGGCTGATAAAATAATGGAGTTTCACTTAGGTAAATAGCATATAAGTATGTCATCAGATAATAATATAACCGAGTCAGAATCTTTGTACAGGGATATAGACAAAATGCCAACACGCCAGATACTGGAACATATCAACGATGAAGACCAGAAAATAGTGCCCATTGTACGGTCAGTTATACCGGCTATTGAAAAACTTGTTGAGGAAGTGGTTGTAAAGATGAGAAAGGGAGGCCGTTTGTTTTATATAGGAGCCGGTACCAGCGGAAGGCTGGGGATAGTTGATGCATCAGAAATACCCCCGACTTATGGACTTAACCATGGTTTTGTGATTGGGCTTATTGCCGGTGGCGACGGTGCAATACGTAAGGCTGTGGAAAAAGCCGAGGATAACGAAGAACTGGGATGGAATGACCTTCAGGCATATGGTATTGACAGAACTGATGCCGTGGTGGGCATAGCCGCCTCAGGACGAACTCCATATGTTATAGGAGCCCTGAAAAGGGCAAGAAAAAAGAATATATTAACAGCATGCATAACAAGTAATCCCAATACTGAACTTGAAAAACATGCTGATATACCTATAGTAGCTGTTACAGGCCCCGAATTCGTAACAGGCAGCACAAGGATGAAAGCTGGAACAGCACAAAAATTGATCCTGAATATGCTAACCACGGCCGTAATGATAAAGCTGGGCAGGGTCAAGGGAAATAAGATGGTTCATATGCAGCTCACCAACCAGAAACTCATTGAAAGAGGCATAAAAATGATTGTGGAAGAGCTGGGTATCGACAGCGAAAAGGCACGTAATTTATTATTGCTTCATGGCTCGGTAAATAAGGCTTTGGCAGCAATGAGTGAAAAATAAAAGCGTGGATTTAACTACACCAAAACAAGTCAGATCCACGCCCTTCGAAGTTGCTAATTCTTCGGCTTTCGTTCCAGCTTTTTGATTACCAGCGAGCGGTCGCGCTCTGTTCCACCCTTCTTATCAACATAATCAACATAGGCGATATAGGTATTTACCTCGTTCGGAATAAGCTGATTTATCCGTATATAAGCATCATTCATATAACCGCGCAGGTCAAAATTATTGTGATGCTCTTCCCATACATCAACATAATATACGTAGGGACCGAGATCATAAAATATAACCTTACCATTGGAATTCGTATTGCCTTCAGCCACCATGTTGGTTTCGTTGTCCCAATCATTTAGTGTGGGATACAGACGTACATTAGCCCCCGGAACAGGATATTCATCATACCATTCCAGTACCTCAATCTCCAGTATAGTGTTGGAAACCACCGTAATGGTCTGATATGCACGATCAATGGATCCTGTTCTGCTATATGCAGTGAGAATCACTTCGTATGTGCCGGAAGCAGAATAACTGTGAACAGGATTTACTGCATTGGAAATATAGCCGTCACCAAAATCCCACTCAAAATCAATTGCATTATACGATTCATTGGTGAAATAGACATCTTCACCAATGTAAGCCTGAACCCTGTCAGTAAAGAAAAAAGCATCCGGGTAAATCTCGCATGAACTGAGAATTACAGGAAGCAGAAATAATATGTAGAAGATTTTTCTCATGACTCTGATATTTTGTTTCATTAAACATAAATCAAAATATGTGCCAACCGGAAGTATCAGGTATTATTTATTAGTTATGATCTATGATTTATGATTTATTATCTAGTTGATTAGTAGTGTTTCAGGGAGATAAAACAATTGTTAAGGTGTTGAACCGGGCTGTGTGAGTTTGCCGAAGGCAGGCGAACATTGCGAGCTCACAGGACTTATATGCTTTAAGCATATTCGCCCTGTTCGGTTCCATCATTGCAATATTCGCTCCACCTGAACTTTAGCAACAGATTATTGTTTTTCAAGACAGTAAGTATTACTGTTTACCTGTGCAAAAATATCATTATCTTTGCATCCAGGTTTTTTAAGAGAAAAACAATATGATAGTTATAAAGTTTCCTGATAATTCTGTAAAGGAATTTAAACGTGGTGTAAGCAGTCTGGAAATAGCTGAGAGTATAAGCCCGGGCCTTGCCAGGGAGGTATATGCATCCACAGTTAACGGGGATGTAAGAGACCTTTCCAGGCCTGTCAATGAAGACTCTTCGATTATTTTCCATAAATGGGAAGATAAGGAAGCAAAACATGCCTTCTGGCACACCAGTGCCCACCTAATGGCATCTGCCCTGGAAGCACTGTATCCCGGTATCAAGTTTGGCATCGGCCCTTCTGTTGAGAATGGTTTTTACTATGACGTGGATCCGGGAGACGGTGTAGTTATCAGTGAAGCTGATTTTCCCTCTATTGAGGACAAGATGAGGGAGCTGGCAAAGGATAATAATAAGATGGAAAGGATAGAGATAAGTAAGGCAGATGCTATGAAACTGTTTCAGGAAAAAGGCGATGAATATAAAACAGAACTTATCAGCGAACTCGAGGATGGTACAATTTCATTATATAAACTTGGTGCTTTTACCGACCTTTGCCGCGGCCCGCACATGCCTGATACTGAAAAAATAAAAGCCATTAAACTGCTTAGCGTGGCCGGAGCATACTGGAGGGGAGACGAGAAAAGGAAAATGATGACCAGGATCTACGGCATCACATTCCCAAAGCAAAAGCTCATGGATGAATACCTTGCTATGCTTGAAGAAGCAAAAAAGCGTGACCACAGGAGAATAGGAAGAGAACTCGAGCTGTTTGCTTTCTCGCAGAAAGTGGGAATGGGGCTGCCATTATGGTTATCAAGGGGAGCTGACCTCAGACAGAGACTGATCGACTTTTTGACTGCAGAACTTAAGCGCAGGGATTATAATATTGTATCAACTCCCCATATTGGCAATGTTGAGTTGTACAAAATATCAGGACATTATGAAAAATACGGGGCTGCCTCCTTTCAGCCCATGAATACTCCACAAGAAGGTGAGCAGTTTATGCTTAAGCCCATGAACTGCCCTCATCATTGTGAAATATATAATGCTACATCTCATTCCTATAAGGACCTCCCGATCCGAATGGCTGAATTCGGTACCGTTTACAGGTATGAACAACACGGGGAACTGCACGGATTAACAAGAGTCAGAAGTTTCACACAGGACGATGCTCACCATTTTTGTGAACCTGACCAGATGAAGGAAGAGTTTAAGAATGTTATCGACCTTGTGCAATGGGTCTTCAAATCACTCAACTTCAATGATTATAAAGCTCAAATTTCACTGCGTGACCCCAACAATAAGGAAAAATATATAGGAAACGATGAGAACTGGGAAAAAGCAGAGAGAGCTATAATAGAAGCTGCCGATGAAAAAGGATTGGATACAACCGTTGTGGAAGGTGAAGCAGCTTTTTATGGACCTAAACTCGATTTCATGGTCAGGGATGCAATTGGTCGTGAATGGCAGCTTGGAACAATACAGGTGGATTATAACCTGCCCGAACGTTTCGACATGACCTACATTGGTACGGATAATCAAAAACACAGGCCCGTTATGTTGCACAGGGCAATATTCGGAAGCCTTGAAAGATTTGTCGCCCTACTTATCGAAAGCACCGCAGGTAAATTTCCTCTCTGGCTGAGTCCTGACCAGGTTATTATACTGCCAATCAGTGAAAAATACTATCATTATTCAAAAAAAGTTTTAAATTTCTTAAATAATTCCGATATTCGCACACTGATTGACGAACGAAATGAAAAGATAGGTAAGAAGATAAGGGATAATGAGTTAAAGAGGATTCCCTACCTTCTTATCATTGGTGAAAAGGAAGAAAAATCTTCTACAGTATCTGTCAGAAAACAGGGTGAAGGGGATAAGGGAGTTATGAAACTGGAAGATTTTGTTGATTTTATAAAAGAAGAGATAAAAAACGAGTTAGGATAGCTGAAAGAAAATTATATCCGCAAAACTAAATTTAAGGAGGAACAAAAAATAGCAGGACCAAAAGGAAACATGCCACCCAGGAGACGTGACGACAGAATGCCCCACAGGATAAATAACCGAATTACTGCCAAGGTGGTAAGGGTTGTGGGAGACAATGTTGAACCACAGGTGATGTCAATAGGTGATGCTATCAGGCTTGCTGATGAGATGGAACTCGACCTGGTCGAGATATCTCCAAAAGCCGATCCACCTGTTTGTAAAATAATCGATTATCAGAAGTTTCTTTACCAACAGAAGAAGAAACAGAAAGAAATGAAGGCCAAAGCCAGTAAAGTGGTGGTCAAGGAAATAAGATTCGGGCCTAATACTGATGATCATGATTATAATTTTAAGTTGAAACACACGATCAAGTTCCTTGAAGATGGTGCTAAAGTGAAAGCATTTGTTTTCTTTAAAGGAAGATCGATATTATTTAAGGAGAAAGGTGAAATACTACTCCTCAGACTGGCGCAGGATGTGGAAGATTATGGTATAGTTGAGCAAATGCCCAGGCTGGAAGGTAAGAAGATGATAATAACCTTTACTCCCAAAAAGAAGAAATAGGTTCTTTCAAATTATATAAAAACAGTACGAAATGCCAAAAATGAAAACCAATCCCGGTGCAAAAAAGAGATTTTCATTTACCGGATCGGGAAAGATTAAGCGTAAGCATGCGTACAAAAGCCACATTCTCACCAAGAAATCAACCAAACGTAAAAGGAATCTCACCTATTTCGGCCAGGTTGATAAAGCGGATGAGAAGAATGTTAAAATTCTGCTGGCTAAGAAGTAATGCATGCGATGGAGAGAGAGAATTAAACGAGTATTAACAGAATGTGCAGCCTCATAAGCCTCCACTGATCAGGAGCGCTCACATTCAATAAATTAAAGAATTATGCCAAGATCAACTAATTCAGTTGCTTCAAGAAATAGAAGGAAAAAAGTACTGAAGCAAACAAAAGGTCAATTCGGTCGCAGAAAAAATGTTTATACGGTTGCTGTAAATGCACTTGAAAAAGGAATGCAGTACTCGTACCGCGACAGGAGAAAAAAGAAAGGAGATTTCAGATCACTGTGGATTCAGAGAATAAATGCCGCAACAAGACAATATGATATGAGCTACTCAGAATTCATGGGTAAGATTAATAAAAAAGGTATAGCATTGAACAGGAAGACACTGGCCGACCTGGCAATGAACCATCCCGAGGCCTTTAAAGCAATTGTCGAGAAAGTAAAATAATTTATTAACATATTTCGGAAGAACCTTAAAGGGCGTCCTTGTTAATCCAGGACGCCTTTTTTTATGCCTGTGTTGTAAACCTTAATTTATGATACTGCCATATTGTCTTAATAAGTTCATTCCTATCAGCCATTATGTCATGTTGTGAATAACATAATTAGATGCCTATCTATATTCTTTTGTGCCATAATAATTTATATACAAGACTTTTAGATACCTTTTTTACTGCCCCGGAATTTTGCAGTGGCACAGGATTTGACTTACAGGTGGTAAAAATGTATAATTAAAATAATGGAGGATAAAAAAATGACAATAGCAAGATTTCCTTTTTTACCATCATCCCTGCTCGATCATTTTTGGGACAAAGATATGATGGACAGGTCAAACTCTAATTTTTCAGCTACGAATACCAGTTTGCCGGCAGTGAATATTAAAGAAACTAATGATGATTTCATGATCGAAGTGGCAGCTCCGGGAATGAAAAAAGAAGATTTCTCAATCAACTACGATAATGGACGACTGACTATTTCCTCTGATAAAGATGAAGAAAAAGTCGATGAAAAATATAATCGCAGGGAATTCAGTTATCAGTCTTTTTGCAGGAGCTTTGAAGTTGCCGATAATGTAATTGACAACCAGAAGATCAATGCTAAATACAAGGATGGCATTTTGTATATCACTTTGCCTAAAAGAGAAGAGATCAAACCCAAGCCCGCAAAGCAGATTGAAATCAGCTGACTGAAAAACAGACGATATAATAAATGATTGCTGCGGGATGTAAATATTCAACCTGCAGCAATCAGTGTTATAATAATTTGATATTATGCAATTCGATAAGTTTACAATAAAATCACAGGAGTCGATTCAGAGGTCGCAGCAACTGGCTGTGGAATATGGACATCAGGCCATTGAGTGCGGACATCTGCTGAAGGGAATAATGGAGACCGATGATAATATACTTCCGTATGTATTTAAAAAATTATCCATAAACGACCAGGTGCTCAAAAGTGCCCTTGAGAGTATATTAAGCTCCTATCCAAAAGTCAGCGGGGGCCAGGTGTACCTGTCTGATTCAGCTAACATGGCCCTGGTAGCTGCACGCAAGGAAGCAGCGAATTCAGGTGATGAATATGTATCTCTTGAGCATATGCTTATCGGGCTGCTTAATACATCTGATAATGTATCAACCCTCCTGAAAGACAGTGGTCTGAATACCGGGGATCTTAAATCAATAATGAAAGAACTGCGTAAAGGCAGCAGCGTGAACAGCCAGAATGCCGAGGAAACATACAATGCGCTGGGTAAATATGCTATAAACCTTAATGAAAGGGCCAGAAGCGGTAAACTTGACCCTGTAATAGGCCGTGACGATGAAATAAGGAGGGTCTTGCAGATACTGGCCCGGCGTACTAAAAACAACCCCATACTCGTTGGCGAACCTGGTGTGGGAAAAACAGCTATCGCAGAAGGAATAGCTTTCAGGATAGTGAATGGTGATGCACCTGATGACCTGCTTCAGAAAAATATTTACTCCCTTGATATGGGGGCCCTGATAGCAGGGGCCAAGTACAAAGGGGAATTTGAAGAACGGCTTAAGTCCGTTGTTAAGGAAGTGGTGAATTCGGACGGTAATGTTATCCTGTTTATAGATGAGATACACACTCTTGTTGGTGCCGGTGCCGGTGGCGAAGGCGCAATGGATGCCGCAAATATCCTTAAACCTGCCCTTTCTAAAGGCGAACTGAGGGCAGTGGGAGCTACTACGCTGAATGAATACCAGAAATATTTCGAGAAGGATAAAGCCCTGGAACGCAGATTCCAGAAAGTATATATTGATGAACCGGATGAGGAAGATTCTATATCCATCCTGAGGGGTATAAAAGAACGATATGAAAATTACCATAAAATTCGTATCAGGGACGAAGCAATTGTCTCTGCCGTACAGTTATCCGTAAGATATATCAATGACCGGTTTCTTCCTGACAAGGCTATAGACCTTATAGATGAAGCGGCTGCTCACCTGAGAATAGAAATGAACTCAAAACCGGAAGAGATAGATGTGCTCGACAGGAAAATACAACAGCTTGAAATTGAAAAAGTTGCCTTTAAGAGGGAGAAAGATAAAGAAAAGGTTGAGAAGATAAAGGAACAGTTGGCAGATCTGGAGGATGAAAGGAAGCAGCTTAACGCATTATGGGAAGAAGAGAAAAATGTCGTTGCAGAAATACAGAACATAAAACAACAGATCGAGAATTACAGGTATGAGGCTGAAAAAGCTGAAAGGGAAACCAACCTCGCGAAAGTAGCCGAAATAAGGTATGGCCTTCTTCCTGAAGCTGAA
Organism: Bacteroidales bacterium; assembly: GCA_016928075.1. Lineage (GTDB taxonomy): Bacteria > Bacteroidota > Bacteroidia > Bacteroidales > VadinHA17 > UBA9300. Next base: position 12,198 of record JAFGLJ010000027.1, read on the forward strand.
TCAAAGCTGAAAAAGGCAATTGACAAATTGCAGAACTTCGATAAAGAAGGCAAACGGCTTGTAAGAGAGGAAATAACCTCTGAAGATATTGCTGAAATAGTATCGCGATGGACCGGTATTCCCGTAACCAGGATGCTTCAGAGTGAAAAAGAAAAGCTGCTCATGATAGAGGATGAAATTCATAAGCGTGTAGTTGGACAGGATGAAGCAATAGAAGCTGTGGCTTCTGCAATAAGGAGAAGTCGTACAGGTCTTTCCGATGAGAACCGACCCGTAGGATCTTTTCTTTTCCTGGGCACAACCGGTGTGGGAAAAACTGAACTTGCAAGGGCACTTGCCGAATATCTCTTTAATGATGAATCACTTATGACCCGTATAGATATGAGTGAATACCAGGAAAGACATGCCGTTTCACGCCTGGTGGGTGCCCCTCCCGGTTATGTGGGTTATGATGAGGGCGGTCAGCTCACTGAGGCAGTGAGAAGAAAACCCTATTCAGTAATTCTGCTCGACGAAATTGAAAAAGCTCACCCTGACACTTTCAATATTTTACTTCAGGTACTGGAGGATGGCAGACTGACTGATAATAAAGGGAGGGTGGCTAATTTTAAAAACACAATAGTAATTATGACCTCGAATATTGGTTCAGACCTGATAAGGGAAAATTTTGAGAATTACACTGAAGCCAATGCTCAACAGATAATTGAAAAAACCAGGAACCAGGTATTTGAAATATTGAAAAAAAGTGTACGCCCTGAGTTCCTGAACAGGATAGATGAGCTTATTATGTTTAAACCACTTACAAGGGAAGATATAAGGGGAATCATCGATATCCAGCTCCAGAAGCTTGAAAAAACACTTAAAAAGCAGGATATAAGGTTTACCGTCACAAATAGCTGCAAGGCTTATCTCCAGGATAAAGGTTTTAATGTGCAGTTCGGTGCAAGACCCCTCAAACGCCTTATCCAGAAAGAAATAACTGATAAAATATCACTTGCAATACTTAAGGGAGATATCGATCAGGGCAATTCTGATATTATTATTGATAGCGACGGGAAGGGGACGTTTATTAAGAAAGGCTCCCGCCTTCGCTAAAGCTACGGCGGACAGGGAAGGCTGAGGCTAAGGGAAGTATTAGTTATGAGTTATGAACCGAGCCCCGAGAATTCGGGGCGAGCTCGCGAGCGGCTTGTGAATGTGGCTGGTGGGAGCGAGCAAACGAGGAACCAGGAACGAGTAAACCAGGAACCAGTCTCATCTTACTCTGTGAAACAACCTCCTGAAACGGATCTTTTTAAGTCCGCTGGCTTCTTTATCAATTGACAGCCATATGAACTTTGGTTCCCCAACGATATGATCTTCCGGGACAAAACCCCAGTAGCGTGAATCGGCCGAATTATGACGATTATCTCCCATCATCCAGTAATAATCCATCTTAAAAGTGTAACTGTCTGTCTCCTTGCCGTTAATACTTATCCTGCTGCCATCAATCTCAAGATCATTACCTTCGTACACATCAATAATCCTTTCATAGATGGATATATTGTTTGAATCGAGTTTTACTGTAGCACCTTTCTCTGGTATCCAGAGCGGCCCATAATAATCTTCGTTCCAGGGATAGTAAGGGTTATGAGGAAATATAACCACTCCATACTCCCCTTCCCTCCTCAGGTCTATTCTTACTTCCAAAACATTCCTGAAATTGCTTATCTGTTCAGCATTCGATCTTGTGAGAGGCAGGATATACATTGTTCCTGATACCATAGTCTGGTCCGATTCATATATATCAAGTCGCTCAAATGCCCTGGGATTAATTCTAGTACCATCGGTACGGATCCAGTAATTATACTGCTGGGTTTCAATTCGCTCTTCCTGAATATTGTTAACATAGAGTACTCCGCCCTTGATCAGGATTGTGTCCCCGGGTAGCCCCACACACCTCTTTACATAGTTTTCACGTCTGTCAACAGGCCTGTAAATAATATCATTATTGTTCCATACCTCTTCACGTGCCCTTTCCAGATACTCTTCCTCTGTTCTTTTAACGCCGGCAATATATTCATCATAACTCTGCAGGTTTCTTGCTTCAGACCTGACTATCTCATCATAGGCTGTAGCCTGGTTCTGAAGCACAACAGTATCACCCGCGGGAAAGTTAAAAACCACAACATCATATCTTTCAACTTTACCAAATCCTTTAAGCCTCTTGTATCGTGCAACGATAAGATTCGACCATGATTTGGTCTTGATTATTGGTATGGTATGCTGTGTGAAAGGGAATGCTATGGGAGTATTTGGCAGCCTGGGACCGTAAGCCACCTTGCTTACAAAAAGATGATCACCCACCCTGAGTGATTTTTCCATTGAGGGTGTTGGTATCCTGTAGTTCTGGAACAGGAAAATATTAATAAGGGTAACAGCTATAACTGCAAAGATCAAAGCATCAAGCCATTCAATTAATGTACTGTTGGGCCCTTCCCTTTTTTTCCAGAAAGCCCAGTTGACTTTTTTTGTAACATAAATATCAAAGACTATGGCAAGGCCTAATAACAGCCAGTAGTTTCCAACCCAAATAACCCATAAAATATATAGGATTGCAACTATTGCAAACTTGAAATATTTGTTTTTGAGAATATCCAGCATTGTAATTTTTGTTATTTGCGTGGCAAAAGTAATGTTTTAATTTAAAAACCCAGTAAATCTTTCATGGTAAATACGCCCTTCTTTTTATAAATGAATTCCGCTGCAAAAACCGCACCAAGAGCAAAACCCTGACGGCTATGTGCTTTATGTTCAATGGTTATGGTATCAACATCTGAATTCCATTCTATCCTGTGAGTTCCTGTAACCTGCCCTTCCCGTACCGATTTTATCCCTATTCTGTCTTTTCCCTGTAATTCATCAGTATGCCATGATTTGAACCTGTTACATTCACCTATAATATCTTCTGCAAGATTTATTGCAGTACCGCTGGGAGCATCTTTCTTCATGATATGATGTATTTCCTCAAGCTTTACATCATAATCATGCAAATGGTTCATTATCCCCGCAAGTCTCTTATTCAGGTCAAAGAGTATATTTACTCCAATACTGAAGTTGGAGGAATGAATAAAACTTCCTCCCTTTGATTCAACCAGGTCCTCGATAATTGGTAAACGTTCCGTCCATCCCGTGGTGCCAGTAACAACGGGAATGCTCCTGTTAATGCACATGCTGATATTTTCAAAGGCAGTATCTGGCGTAGTGAATTCTATAGCAACATCCGATTTGCCAAACAACTCGGAATCAAAATCATCGATGTTATCCGTGTCGATCCTGAGAATGATCCCGTGGCCCCTGGAAATTGCAATGCTTTCCACTTCTTTCCCCATTCTTCCATAGCCTATTATTGTTATATTCATAACCCTTATTTTTAGGCTAAAATACCCGTTTTTTTTAAGTATTGATAAATATTGCCCGGAAACATTAATTACTAACTTTAAGGCTTAATTTTAAAATGACTTCATCGTTATGAGATCTTTAATCAGCATCCTTTATGCACTGAGCTTCATTATATTCCCATGTTTAAATATTTACAGTCAGAAAACTGATCCCTACCTACTTGCCAGCGGTGGTTTTGGCAGGCTGATAGACACAAATCCGGAAATATCAGTATGGTGGTGTGAAGGAGCATATAAGGTTATGCGTGACACACCTGTTCCCTCAGTTCACGGAGATACCATAATACTCTGGTCTGCACGAAATGAATACGAACCATTCCAGGTAGTGGTAAAACCGGCATCAAGAGTGGAAAATTGCAGGATAAGCCTGACGGATCTTATTTCAGATAACAAAATAATCGACAAACAGTTAATAAGCATAAGGAAAGTTGAATATGTACATGTTACAAAACCAACTGATAATTACGGGTACCAGGATTACTGGCCTGATCCTCTACCAGAGGTAAATGAGCCTGTTAAGGCATTCGGCGGGGAAAATACCACTTTCTGGATAACTGTTTACATACCGGAGGAATCACCTGCAGGAACATATACGGGGAAGATAGAAATAGGTAATTCAGAATGGATAATGGAAATACCTATTAAGCTCAATGTATGGGATTTCACTCTTCCCAACGCACCCAGTATTCGTTCGGGCTTCGGCCTCAGTGTGGATAAAATATCAGAATACCACAACCTGAAAACGCAGGAAGACATCAGGAAAACATTTGATCTTTATATGAAGGCTTTCAGAGACTATAAGATAGCTCCCTATGATCCTTTCTATCTATATCCAATAAAAGAAAAAATAACAGGCCTTGAATGGGAGGGCGGTATTTTTGACTATGGTAATTCTTTTAACGGGGAATATTCATTGATGATACAGGATGATAACCCGGCCGGTTCTCCATATGCAAAGTACAGGAAAATGATAGAAATTGACCCCTCCAGTCAATATACGCTGGGCTGGAATATTAAGGCAAGAGAAGAAAACCATCAGTATTGCGTACTCCTGGAAGGTTACAACAGAGAAGGAGAAAAAATGGTCTTTGAAAACAGGATGGAAGTATTTTCATCTGACACTGCATGGGGAAGGCAGGAATTTATACCAGGGCTTTTCTCTGATGAAGTTTCATCAGTCAGCCTCTCCTTCTTTCCGGCGTTCAGAACAATTGCCGGATCAGATACAGGAACGATATGGATTGATAATATTGTCTTTAATGAAACGGGGGGACGGACAAATCTTATTGCACAGGGAGATTTTGAGGTTAGTGCCGGTGATATTAATATTGAACTGGACTTCACGGATTTTGATATAGCAGGAAGGAGGTATCTTGATGAATTTGGGTTCAACTCTTTCAGGTTATTCCTAAAAGGAATGGGGAGCGGGACTTATTACAGCAGAAAGGAAGGCTCATTCGAGGGCTTCAGGCAGGGTACTCCCGTATATGAAAAGCTGATGGCAGCATACCTTAAGCTTATGCAGCAGCACCTGGAGGAAAAAGGATGGCTCGGAAAAGAATATGTATACTGGTTTGATGAGCCAGGTAAGAAGGACTATCCTTTTGTCAGGGAGGGTATGGAGATAATAAAAAAATCAGCACCATGTATAAATACATTTATCACGGAAAATGAACCTGGGCCCCAGATCATGGATGTTACCGATATTACCTGCACCATTTTCCACAGGGTTGATCCCGCGAAAGCTAAAGAGATTGTTAAGAAAGGACAGGAATACTGGTCGTACCTTTGTACGGCACCCAAATACCCATGGGTTTCGCTATTTTTAGACCATGATGCTATCAATATGAGGATATGGTTGTGGATGACATACGCCTGGGATCTTAATGGTATTCTTATCTGGTCTTCAAATTACTGGACTTCCTATTCAGCATCACCTGCCGGATACCTCCAAAATCCATGGGCCGAGCCGGCTTCTTTTGTACAGGGATATGGCTGGCCGTACGGAAAGCAAACAGTGTGGGGCAATGGTGACGGCAGGTTGTTCTACCCTCCAAACAAAAAGCCCAGTTACGACAGGGCAACTTATATCATGGGCCCTGTACCATCTCTCAGGCTCGAATTTTTGAGGCAGGGAATAGAAGATTATGAATACATGGTTATACTTGAGAATCTGTCGGGCAAACTGAAGGGGAAAGACAGGAAGCTGGCAAAAGAAGCCTCAAAATTACTGGAGCTAGAAGGAACACTTTTCACTGATGGCAAGACCTATACAAAAAATCCGGCGGATTTACTTGAATACAGGAAGAAGATTGCAGATATGATAATTAAAATGAATAATATTAACTGATATGAAAAAATCTATAATCCTTTTTGCAGCATTTGGATTTATCCTCGCATCATGCTCTGTTACTGAAAAAGGAGATGAGGAATGGCAGAGCATCTTTAACGGTGAAAATCTGGATGGCTGGACAATCAAAATCACCGGTTTCCCGATGGGTGAAAATTATAATAATACATTCAGAGTTGAAAATGGTATTCTCAAGGTTTCATATGATAATTATGAATCATTCAACGGTGAATTCGGCCATATTTTCTTCAATGAGAAGCTTTCAAAATATAAGCTCAGGCTTAAATACCGTTTTACAGGAGACCAGGTTGCTGAAGGTCCAGCATGGGCATACCGGAACAGTGGTGTTATGCTTCATTGCCAGCCACCTGAATCAATGCTCGAAGACCAGAATTTCCCCGTTTCAATAGAGGCCCAGTTTTTAGGAGGCGACGGTGAAACTGAACGAACAACACTTAACCTTTGTACTCCAGGCACCAATGTAATTATGAACGGGGAATTGATAACACAGCATTGCATCAACAGCAGCTCTGAAACTTACCATGGAGATGCCTGGGTTTCTGCCGAAGTTGTTGTCTATGCTGACAGTCTTATTCATCATATTGTGGAAGGTGATACTGTCATCACTTACCGTAAGCCGCAGATAGACGGAAATGACCTGCCGGAGGGATTTCCTCTTCCGGATGGAACATTGCTTGAGGCAGGGTACATATCATTACAGGCGGAAAGTCATCCGGTGGAGTTTAAGGATATAGAGATTATGAAGATTAAGTAGACAAAGGAAGTTATGAGTAGAGACGTTGCATGCAACGTCTCTACATCTGAATATATCATCAATTATTTCTGAAAAACGATTTTCCCTCCAACAATTGTATAGTCAACAGTTGTTTTCATTATCTCATCTTCAGGGATAGTCATCAGGTCCTTATCAGTGATAACTATATCGGCCAGGTAGCCAGGTTTTATCATTCCTTTACGATCTTCCATGAACTGTGAATAAGATGATTCCAGCGTATACAGTTTTATTGCTTCCTCCATTGTCAGTTTCTCTTCAGGAAACCAGCCCTCTCCTTCTTCGCCTAGTCTGTCTTTCCTGGTGACTGCTGCATAAAGCCCTTCCATAGGATTGAGCGGTTCAACCGAGTAATCTGTTCCAAAAGCAATTCTGGCTCCCTCATCCAGTAGGGAACGCCATGCGTAAGCACCCTTGCTTCTTTCTATTCCAATCCTTTTCTCACAGAACCTCTTGTCTGTTATACAATGAGTTGGCTGCATTGAAGCTATTACACCGAGAGCGGCGAAACGTGGTATATCTTCCTGGATCAGAAGCTGTGCATGTTCGCTCCTGTGCCTGCTGTCACGTTTCCCGTTCACTTCCTGTGCCTTCTCGTATGCATTGAGTATCCAGTAGTTTGCTTTTGTGCCTATGGCATGTATTCCGATCTGGAACCCAGCTGCATCAGCAGCTAACACTCTGGCTTCAAGCTCATCATATGTCATCTGTGGCAATCCTGATTTATCAGGTTCATCGCTGAAGGGTTCAAACATAAGGGCAGTACCCGATCCCAGTGTACCATCCATAAATCCTTTCAGGTATCCGAACCTGAGCCAGTTATTCTCAGGAGGATATTTTTCACGTTGTTCCTGGTAAAGCATCAGCTGTTCTTCGTCCGCTGTTAATACACCACCTATATCTATCCTGCTAGTCAGCTCGCCTTCCTTTTGTAGCTTTTCGAACATCGACCAATTGGCCCTGCCGGGTATCTGTATACTTGTAACACCAAGTTCTCTTGCCATTTCCAGTGCCATAAGGTATCCTTTCCATTCCCTTTCAGCTTCTTCTTCTTCTGTTCTTTCAACAGGCATTGCCCCGTACTTCAGAAGGCGCTGGGCTGATTCCTTGAATATACCCGTGGGTTCACCGGTCAGTGGGTCGCGTTGTATCTCACCCCCGAATGGATCAGGTGTATCTTTTGTTATACCCGATTTATCGATAACATAAGAATTAACCAATACTGAATGTCCGTCGGCTCTGCTGAGTACGACGGGGTTATCAGGGGCAACTTCGTCAAGAAGCTCCTTTGTAGGCCATTCTTTGTTAGAGAACATTTCGTGCTCCCAGTGACCGCCCCGGATCAGTTCACCGGGTTTTAATTTTTCCACCTGTTCTTTCACTTTTTCAGTTATCACCGACGGGTCGGTGATATATCTTAGTTCTATATAATCCGGGTTAACCGGACCGAAATGGGCGTGTGCATCATTGAAACCCGGAATAACCAGCCTTCCGTCTGCATCGATAACCACTGTATTTGGCTCATCAATAAACTTTCTGATGCGCGAGTTTTCACCAACTGCCACTATTTTGTCATTGATTACAGCAACAGCTTCAGCAAGCGGATTATCTTCGTCTATGGTTACCACTTTACCATTAAGTATAACCAGGTCAGCCTTTTCAGCCGGATTACAGGCAAATAGACCTGCCAGGAAAAAGAATACAACAATCAGATTTTTACTTTTCATATGTTGAGTTATTAAGTTTTTATTTATCGTGCAAATTATGAATTTTTATTGGAATATTGGAACCGAGCAGTGCGAGTTTGCAACAGGCAAGCGAATGCTGCGAGCTCGCGAGCGGATAGAGATTGTGGCCAGTGGGGGCGAGCAATACTGGAATATTGGAACCGGGAAACCTGTGGTACCGAGTACGAGAGGCCGAAGGTGACTAACCCACGAGCGGATACAGATTGGACTTCGCTCTTACTTTTTACTTTTTACTTTTTACTTTTTACTTTTTACTTTTGTCTTTTATCTTTTATCTTTTGTCTTTTATCTTTTTTTAATCAGTGCCGGTTCCGGCAACGTTATCAATAAATTTGTCAAGATCATCTATTGCCTCCCTGGCTGCATCAAGGAACGGGTAAAAATTCATAAAGGCGTGTATCATGCCCTCATATTCAAGGTATACGACATCTATGCCGGCTTCTTTCATTTTCATAGCATATTCCCTTCCTTCATCCCTCAGTGGATCAACCTGCGCCGTAATAACCAGTGCCGGTGGCATGAATTCATCCAGATCTGCTTTGAGAGGTGAAACATATGGATTAGATACATCTGCATTATCCTGCAGGTATGCTGACTTGCATCTTTGCAAATAGTCCTTACTTACGAAGTAATACTTTTCGCCCAGCAGGAAATATTTGCGTGAGGGGAATTCTGTTTCATCGAAAGTTGTTGCACCGCAAATGATCACCTGGGCCTGTATATCGGGTCCACTGCTGTCACGGCTGACTATGGGCATTACTGCAGCAAGGTTACCTCCAGCACTCTCCCCCATTACAATAATCTTACCGGGATCTCCTCCATATTTTTCTATATTATCCTCAACCCATTTCAGTACGGAATAACTGTCATTTACGGCATATGGGAAAGGATATTCCGGTGCCAACCTGTAGTCAACCGAGATTAACACGGTCTCGGTTTCCCTTGCAATTTTCCTGCAGTAGTTATCAAAAATCTCAACCGAACCCCATATAAAACCGCCACCGTGATAATATACTAATACGGGAAGATCATGCCTTTTGTTTTCAGGTACGTTACAATATAAACGAATAAGTATACTACTTGTGTCAACAGGTATATGAATATCTTCAATAACCTTCACTCCGGCTTTCATAATCGCCAGGAGCTGCCTCTGGGAATCAAATAATGAGTCGGGATTTTCAATATATTTATCTGCATGTTTTAAGATCAGGTTACACCTGGGTGATAATTTAGTACCCGGCTCAGGCGTGTCGCAGGTATTTTTTATCTCTGATGGTTTATAGCCTGACAAAATACACAGCATATCAGTGCATGACTGAAATATAAGAACTGGCAGCCCAAAAAGAAGTATAGTTAAAACTCTGTACTGCATTGCCGGTTTATGTGTATCTCTAAGTTACGAAAAAATAAGAAGAGATACAAGTAAAACTGAGGCTGAGGATAAGGCCAAGGCTTCCTCCTCCGTCAATACTTATTAAGTTCAGTTTACTAATTCACATATCCCCACTCTCAATCCGACGGTGGCCATGGGGAAAGGGACATATAAGTCGCCGTAATTCACATCCATAGAAAAAGGTAATGCCAGACCAATATAGGATTCAATTCTAAAATCTTCAATCTTTAATCTTCAATCTTAAGTCTAATGTCTTTTAGTCAAATCCCTAGCCCCTAGCCCCTAGTCCCTGCCCCCTAACACCGGTCGCATCGTATCGCAGATCTAGACCGAAGCGTCTGGAGTGGAGACCCTGACCCTCCCCTTGGTCGGTCAGCCCCCACCTGCTTTTCTTAGCCTTAGCCTAGGCCTTAGCCTTGTTTTTACTATTTTTGCATAAAGAGCATTAAGATGAGAATAGATATCATAACAGTACTTCCGGAATTACTGGAAAGCCCTCTAAACCACTCTATAGTACAAAGGGCAAAAGATAAAGGATTGGTGGAGATTAATGTCATAAACCTTCGCGATTTTGCAAGTGATAAATACAAATCAGTTGACGATTATCCATTTGGTGGTGGATCAGGTATGGTTATGACCATTGAACCCATTTACAAGGCTATTGAGAAACTTAAAATGGATCGGGATTATGACGAAATCATATATACAAGTCCTGACGGTATATTATTTAACCAGAAAACAGCAAATGAATTGTCACTCAAGGAGAATATAATTATTCTTGCCGGCCATTATAAAGGTGTTGATCAGAGAGTCAGAGATCACCTGATAACCAGGGAGATATCAATTGGCGACTTCGTGTTGTCAGGAGGGGAGATGCCTGCAGCATTAATAACTGACGCTATTGTCAGACTTATCCCCGGCGTGATATCAGATGAACAGTCGGCTCTTTATGATTCATTCCAGGATAATCTCCTGGCTCCGCCGGTTTATACGAGGCCGGCAGATTTCAGGGGATGGAAGGTGCCGGAGATATTGCTTTCAGGGAATACCCCTGAAATTGAAAGGTGGAGACACGAAAAGTCAATTGATAGAACCCAGAATCTGAGACCTGACCTTATGGAAGACTGAAAAATATATTTTCATGATTTTTAGGAATAGTGAGTTGCTTTTATTATGATTGTAGTTTATTTTAATTTAGAATAAGTAATTAAAAATCAGATATATGAATTCACAGGATTACATTAGAAGAGAAGACAGATACGGAGCTCACAACTATCATCCTTTACCGGTTGTGCTTGAACGAGGTGAGGGACCATTTGTCTGGGATGTGGAAGGAAATAAGTATTATGATTTCCTTTCTGCATATTCCGCAATTAACCAGGGACATTGTCATCCCCGGATAATAAAAGCCCTTACTGATCAGGCTAATACCCTAACCCTTACTTCAAGAGCTTTTTATAATAATGTTTTGGGTGAGTACGAGGAATACATAACAAAATATTTCGGATACGACAAGGTTCTGCCTATGAATACCGGGGCTGAAGCTGACGAGACCGCCCTTAAACTGTGCCGCAAATGGGCCTATAAGGTAAAAGGCATTGAAGACAACAAGGCTAAGATAATTGTATGTGAGAACAACTTCCACGGTCGTACAATTACTATTGTATCCATGTCCACTGATCCTGAAGCAAGGAAAGATTATGGTCCGTATACACCCGGTTTTATTACAATACCATATAATGACCTTGATGCTCTCGAAAATGAACTCCGGGATCCCGATGTTGCTGGTTTCCTCGTTGAACCCATACAGGGAGAAGCAGGTGTGTACGTACCTGATGACGGATATATCAAAAAGGCTTATGAGCTCTGCAAAGCAAAAAATGTACTGTTTATTGCAGATGAGGTTCAAACAGGTATTGCAAGGACGGGGAAATTGCTGGCATGCGACCATGAGGGTGTAAGACCTGATATTCTTATTCTGGGTAAGGCTCTTTCAGGTGGTGTATATCCAGTTTCCGCAGTGCTTGCTGATGATGATATAATGCTTGTTATCAAACCCGGTGAACATGGCTCAACTTTTGGTGGCAATCCGATTGCAGGAAAAGTGGCAATAGCAGCACTTGAGGTTGTTAAGAATGAAAAGCTGGCCGAAAACGCAGATTATCTGGGGAAGATTTTCAGAGATGAATTCAACAGTATAAAATCAGACATGATAGAACTGGTGCGTGGTAAAGGGTTGCTGAATGCAGTTGTAATAAGGCCGAAAGGAGGGAAAACAGCATGGGATGTATGTGTCGCCATGAAAGAGAATGGTGTAATAGCCAAGCCCACGCACGGACATATCATACGCTTTGCTCCCCCCCTTATTATTACCGAACAACAACTGAGGGAAGCTATGAATATTATCAAGGAAACTTTCAAACAGTTTGAATAGACAATTAAACTGAGCATAAGTCTGGCAAGTCCGGATGCTTAAGATGATAAAAAGCATCCGGGCTTTCTCTTTTGATAAAGAGTGTTAATTTTGCCGGATAAAAATTTAAATAAATGAGACAGTATTTAAAATTATTTCTCGCATTACCAATAATCTTCATATACTCATGCCGGGAAAACAAGATCGATGAACCGGAAATCACTATACCTGAACTGGAGGAACATATCGAATATCTTGCATCGGATGAACTTGCAGGCAGGCTGCCGGGAACTGAAGGAGATATTAAAAGCGCTGAATATATCAGGGATGCCCTGGAATCCTGGGGGCTGAAACCGACAGTTGATAATGGCATGCAACGATTTGAAATAGTAGCCAGCGTTGAGGCAGGTGAAAACAACAGGTTAATTGTTGAAGATAATCCTGTATCTAGTGATAATTTCATGCCTTTTGCATTCAGTGAGAGTACTGAGCTCGAAGCAGGAGTGATATTCGCAGGTTACGGATTTGATATCCAGACTGATACACTGAACTGGAACGACTTTGAAAACATTGATGTTACCGGTAAGTGGGTAATGATACTCCGAGCTGACCCTGAGATGGATAATCCCTCAAGTAATTTTGCGGCAATCAGTACCGACAGGGATAAGGTGATGACGGCAAAAGATAAAGGAGCCGGAGGCGTATTACTGGTTTCAGGAAAAAAATTGGATGCAAGGGATGAATTTGAGCCTCTGGCAAAAGGGGAATACTCCACCGGAATACCAGTTTTCAGGATAAAAAGGGAGATAGCCAACCGGATACTCGAGAAAAATAACACCAGTATTTCTGATCTGGAAGAAAAGCTGAATGATAACTATACAACCCTTAGTTTTGAGACCGATTGCCGGGTTGAAGGTACAGCTGAACTTATCGAGAAAAAAGTTATCACACAGAACGTGCTTATGACCCTTCCCGGGAAAGATTCACTCCTGAAAGATGAATATCTTATAATTGGAGGGCATTTTGACCATCTTGGCATGGGCGGTCCGGAATCATCGAGCAGGGCTGTTGACACTATGGCAATCCACTATGGGGCTGATGATAATGCTTCAGGTATTGCTTCAATGCTCGAGATTGCCGAGAAATTTGCCGCCAAAGGTGATAATGCCCGTTCCATAATATTTGCAGGTTTTGCCGCGGAAGAAATGGGACTGCTGGGTTCCAAATACCTTGTTGATCATATGCCTGTTGAGACTGAAATGGTTAATGCCATGATCAACCTTGATATGATAGGCAGGTTGAAAGAAAACAAAACATTACAGGTTGGGGGAGTTGGAACAGCACAGGAATTTAAAAATATCGTTACAGGGCCTGTTGATACCGGCCGGATAAATCTGAGCATGTCAGAAGAAGGATACGGACCATCAGACCATAGTTCATTCTATGGTAAGAATATACCGGTATTATTCTTCTCAACAGGTGCACATCTTGACTATCATACACCATATGATACACCTGATAAAATCAATTATGAAGGCCTTGCTACTGTTTCTGACCTTATATATGAAATAAGTTCAGAGCTCGCAATGACCAATGAAAAACTTGCGTTTAAGGAAGCAGGTCCGAAAACAACTACCGGCAGGGGTATGCGACGCAACGGCGTTACATTGGGAATTATGCCCGACTTTGCAGGTAATATAAAAAACGGGCTCAGGGCTGATTTCGTCACACCCGGGCGTCCCGCAGACCTGGGGGGAATGAAAAAGGGTGATATTATCATAGCAATAAACGGGAAACCAATAAACAATATACAGGATTATATGTTCAGGATGTCAAAACTGGAACATGGCCAGACAATACAGGTAGAAGTACTAAGAGATGATAAGAAAGAATTACTATTAATAGCATTATAAACATAAGAAATGAAATCAACAATATACTGGATCCTGGCTGTTATTATTACACTATCAGCTGCCTACTACCAGCGTAAAACGGGACCTACGTATCCCAGGCAAATTGAGATTGTCGCTAATGGTATGGAATACGAACTTAAATTGACCAGAAGTATTGAGATCTCAGACAGTAATTATATAAAGCTGGCTATAAAAGACTCTAGTGTTAAAGCTAAACTTTATCACAAAAGATTGCAGGTTGACGAACCATACCGGGTTGTTGATTTTATTTATGAGGAACATCCTGTGAATTCCTTCATTATGAACAGGATATTTAGTATTGAAAAGGAGATCGGGCTTTTTGCATATATCCCAGCACAACCTCCTGCAGGAAAGATTGAATATTTCTTTGAAATTACTGATGATAATGGAAGCAATACTTATTTCCAGAATGAACCGATAGTGGTGAGATTCAAAGGGGCTGTTCCTTCAAAAATACTTACACCCCATATTATTATTATGTTTATTGCTATGTTACTTTCAACGCTTGCCGGTTTGATGGCTATCGGGAAGCATAAATCATACCGTAAATGGGGTATATGGACTTTTATTGTACTTATCATAGGAGGCATGGTCCTCGGGCCTCTGGTACAATATCATGCCTTCGGTGCAGCATGGACAGGAATACCCGTCGGGTGGGATCTTACAGATAATAAAACACTTATCGCAGTTATTTTCTGGGCGATAGCCGTGTTCGGCAACATCAAAAAAAAGAGATCGGGCCTTACTATTCTTGCATCTTTCATCCTGTTGCTGGTATATACGATTCCACACAGCCTTTTCGGTTCCGAACTGGACTATGAAAGCGGTGAAATAATTCAGGGCTTTATTAAACCATATATTTTTTAACCAGTCCCCTAATTTTTCATATCTTGATGCAGCACTGACTTTTTTGTTTCGTCATTGTTATGAAAACAAAATAAGTGGGTGCAGCAATACATATTGTAGAATTAAGCAAAATGCACATGGCTAATGTAGAAGCGGCATTCCGTAACATACACCAGGACCTCATCGACGGATGTAAAAACGGCGATCAGAAAGCACAGTTCCAGATATATAAACTGTATTATAAAGCTATGTTCAATACGAGTCTGAGAATTGTGAGCGACACCATGGAAGCTGAGGATATCATGCAGGAAGCGTTCCTGTCAGCATTTGAAAAGATAGATACTTATTCAGGAACAGTTAGTTTCGGCGCATGGTTGAAGAAAATAGTGATAAACCGTTCTCTCGATGCGGTCAGCAGGCAAAAAGCGATCTTTGAAGATATTGACACTCACTACGAATTACAGGAAGAGTCTGATAATGGCATTGATGACCAGGAGCTGGAGGAAAAGATGCACGAGGTAAAAAAGGCCATTAATAATCTTCCGGATGGCTACCGGATAATATTGTCGCTCTACCTGCTCGAAGGGTACGATCATGATGAAATTGCTGAGATACTTAATATTTCAAGCAGTACGTCGAGGTCGCAATTGTCAAGAGCGAAACAAAAATTATTAAATGAACTCAGGAATGGAAGAGAAAAGTAAAAAGTAAACAGGTAAAAATGTCAGGTATGAAAGATATAGAAAAAATAATCAGGGATAACGTCGGCTTCTTCAACAGTGAAGAGCCGTTTGAAGGCCACTTTGAAAGGTTTTCGGCCAAACTTAAGGCAAGGCAGTTTATTACGCCAAAACGAGTCAGCCTAACACCATATCTTTTAAAAGCTGCTGCCGTGGCTATACTG
This sequence comes from Bacteroidales bacterium, assembly GCA_016928075.1. Taxonomy (GTDB): domain Bacteria; phylum Bacteroidota; class Bacteroidia; order Bacteroidales; family VadinHA17; genus UBA9300. The sequence continues at coordinate 28,019 of JAFGLJ010000027.1, forward strand.
GTAGCCCTCTCTTCTTTATGGACCTGGGAGCATGTACTGAGCCCCAATGCCAGAAAAATGACTCTGAGCGAAGTGTCGCCAGAATATCGTGAAGTTGAGCAATATTATGTCAAACAGGTCAGTATAATGGAGGATGAAATTGAAGGTATATGGATTAATGGTCAGCCCGAAGATAAAGAAATGCTTATGAATGAGCTTGATGAGATGGATAAAATTTATGAAGAACTGCAAAAAGATCTTAAAGCAAATCCAAACGATGAAAGGGTAATAAATGCAATGATTGAACATTACCAGAATAAAGTGCAGGTAATGAATTATATACTGTCACAATTAAAACAAATACAAAGTGAAAACGATAACAAAAACCAAATAAACAACGAAAATTATGAAACGGTCAGGTTGTAAATCAGTAATCAGGTTGTTGTTTGTTCAGGCGGTTCTCATTCTCTCAGTGTCATTGTATGCCACTGATGTAGAAAAACAATTCTCAAAAGAATTCGATGCTACTGGAGTTGAACTGCTGAAAATCAGTAACCGGTATGGCGATGTGGAAATTGTTAGCTCCGGCAATAATAAAATAATTATTGTCGTGGATGTGCAATTATCCCATCCAAATGAATCTAAAGCTGAAAAACTTTTATCTATGATAAATGTTCAATTCAGCGAAAATGATAACACCATAGAAGCCTGGACCGAAATAGACAGACAATTCAGTATGGAGAACCACGGACCTCACCGGGGATTCTCAATCGATTACCGTGTTGAAATGCCAGAGGATATGAACCTCGATCTTTCCAACCGGTATGGTGATCTCAAGGCAGGTGTACTGTCAGGACATGTTGATATCAGGGTCAAGTACGGATCAATGTTCATCAAAAACCTTACCAGGGGGAACATGGAACCACTCAACAGGATTACAGCAGAATACATTCGTGTTTGTGATATAGCAGAAGCAGGATGGCTGGAATTGAATTTGAGGTATGTCAGCAAACTTAATTTGCTGAATGCACAGGCTCTCCTGATTAATTCACGCTATTCAACAAATAATACCATTGATAAGGTGAGCTCTGTTGTTATTGACAGTAAGTATGACAGGTATGAAATTCATGACCTGAATAATGTGGTAGCTGAATCAGCTTACACATCTTACAATATAGGTAACCTGTCAAAAAAACTGGATATTGAAACCAGGTATGGTTCAATTGAGGTTAATAATGCCGAAGCAGGATTTGAGATGATAAGGACAGATGTCGGGTATTGCCCGGTGAAGATAAGCTTCGATGAATCAGCATCATATAAACTCAAAGCTGAAACCAGGTACTCTAGTTTTTCATTCAATGAAAGTGATGCAGATGTTATCCAGAGGATACAGGAATCCAATTCACTGTACATCGAAGCTGTAATAGGTGATCCTGACACTCAATCCGAGGTTAATATAGAGGCCAGCTACGGATCTATTAAGCTATATTAACGACGAAAGCCAAAAGACTAAAGTCGAAAAGCCAAATATGAAATGCGGGAGAAGAAATTCTCTCGCTTTTTTTATATTCCCGTAGCCTTAAAAAGTTAATTCATATATTTGATGCATTGAAAAAACAAGTTACCATGAAATCAACAGTTACCAGGTCAGTATTTCTATTCCTTATTGTAATAGCCACTTTATCATGCAATAACAAAACCAGGGAAAAGGATGAACAGGTAATAACCCAGAAAGAATGGGCACTGGTAATACACGGAGGTGCAGGAGTTATAACACGCGACCTGATGACACCTGAACGCGACAGCGCATACCGTAAAGTACTGACGGAAGCACTTGAAACGGGTGCAAATATACTATCAGGAGGAGGAAGTGCAATCGAGGCCGTGGAGAAAACAATACAGGTGATGGAAAACTCGCCCTTGTTTAATGCGGGCAGAGGGGCTGTGTTTACAAATAAAGGGACGAACGAGATGGATGCTGCCATCATGGATGGCTCTGACATAAATGCAGGGTCTGTCGCCGGAATTACGAATATAAAAAACCCGATAAGTGCAGCCAGGGCAGTTATGGAAAAATCTGTCCACGTTATGCTATCCGGTCAGGGAGCATCAGAATTTGCCTTTGAGCAGGGGCTGGAAAAGGTTGATCCTTCATATTTCTATACCGATCATCGCTACAGGCAGCTTACCGAAGCTATAAACCGTGAAAAGAACGGTACTGTAGGTTGCTGTGCTCTCGATAAGCAAAGAAACCTCGCAGCAGGGACATCTACCGGAGGAATGACGAATAAAAAATATAACCGCATAGGTGATGCCCCTGTAATAGGAGCCGGAACGTATGCAAACAACTCCACTTGTGCAGTGTCAGCAACAGGTCATGGTGAATACTTTATTCGCTGGACCGTGGCACATGATATATCAGCCCTCATGGAATACGGAAATATGAGTCTTAATGAAGCAGCCGATCTCGTGGTAAACAAAAAACTGGTGGAAGCGGGCGGTTCAGGAGGTATAGTTTCAGTGGACAAATACGGGAATATTGCCATGCCCTTTAATTCTGAAGGTATGTTCAGAGGTTTTGCAGATTCTGAAGGTAACAAGGCTGTTTATATTTACAGGGACGAGTAAGGCCGGGTCTATATGTCCAGCTCAACAATTGTTATTCCCGAACCTCCGGCTTCAATATGTTCGTCGTAGTAATCCTTTACAAGGTCAACAGTTGAAAGGTATTCACGTATAACCTGCCTCAGTATGCCATCACCCTTCCCGTGGAGTATCCTTACGGTAGGATATTGAACCATTATCGCTTCATCTATAAATTCCCTGATCGTATTAAGTGCCTCTTCTGCCCTCAGTCCCCTGACATCCCTGTCGGGTCTGAACTCCGCACGGCGCCGGGTAACATCCCAGTTAAGATCTGCAGAAGACGAAGGTTTTATCCTGGAGGAAGAAATTTCCTTTTCTGATGCCCTGCGTACTTTCGAATAATCAACTGTGGTGATCATATTTCCAAAAGCTATTGATATTTTATTTTTCTCCGTGGCAATCACTTCTCCCACCCTTTCACTTCCTTCCATAACCACTTTATCCCCGGCTTTCAAAGGACCCGCAAGTTTCTTATCCCCGGTCTTTGAAAATGTTTTCTTCCTTTCCTCATCAACAGGGATCCTGACTTTTTTCTGTTTTTCCCTGAGCTTTTCCTTTTTAGCTGCAATCTTCCTATCCTCTCCTTCCGTGGAATGTTTAATTCCCTCTTTAAGTTTTTCGATTTGTCTCCTCAACTCTTTTGTTCTTTCTTTTTCTGCCTGGGCTTCCCTGATCTCTTTTATCGTCTTTTCAACAGTCCTGTTGGCCTCAGCCAGAATAGCTTCAGCTTCTTCCCTGGCTCTCTTGATTATCTCTTTCCTTTCGGATTTGAGCTCTGATATTTCCTTTTCATAACTGTCAACCAGGTCTTCCAGCTTTTTACTTTCTATCCTTATGCTCTGCCTCTTCCTGTCCCAGTATCTTTTATCCCTCAAAACATCCTTAAGATGTTTATCAAAATTGATATGTTCTTCGCCTGCTTTTTTTGAAGCTATTTCCAATATTGGTTCCGGCAGGCCTATTCTTCGGGCTATTTCAAAAGCAAAGGAACTTCCAGGCTCACCTATATCCAGCCTGAAAAGTGGTTCCATACGGTGATTATCAAACATCATGGCCCCATTCACTATCCCTTCTTCCGCTGATGCAAAATGCTTGAGGTTTGTGTAATGAGTTGTAATAATCCCATATACCTTTTTCCTGTTCAGATCACCCAGTATAGATTCTGCTATGGCACCACCAAGAACAGGCTCGGTCCCCGTACCGAATTCATCTATGAGAATCAGTGTCTTTTCATCAGCGTTCCTCAGGAAATACTTCATATTCATCAGGTGTGAACTGTATGTACTCAGGTCATTCTCTATGCTCTGTTCATCACCTATATTTATAAAAATATTTGAGAAAATCCCGAATTCTGAACCCTGTTTGACCGGTACCGTAAGTCCACACTGAAGCATGTATTGTAACAATCCCACAGTAGTCAGGCACACAGATTTTCCCCCTGCGTTAGGTCCGGAGATTACCAATATTCTTGCCTTCTCATCCAGCTCGATATCCAGTGGCACCACTTCCCTGCCAGGAATATCCTCAAAGGCAATGAAAAGAATTGGGTGCACGGCTTCTGACCATTTTATAAGAGGATTATTATTAAGCACGGGTTTAACAGAGCCAAGCCTGTGACCCAATAGGGCCTTTGCTCTTACAAGGTCTATATCCCCAAGGATATCATATGACCCCAGCAGATCATCAATATACGGTCTTATACGGTCAGCAAAATCAATGAGTATCTTGATTATTTCCCTTTTCTCTGCATACTCAAGCTCTAAAATCTGGTTATTAAAGTTTACTATCTCCGAAGGCTCTATATATACCGTCTTCCCGCTGGCTGACTGGTCGTGTACCAGTCCCTTGATTTTATTCTTATCATAAACATTTACGGGTATCACTCCCCTGCCGTTCCTGATAGCCACTGTTGTTCCTTTCTCTACAATCCCATCATTCTGTGCCTGCTTTAGTATTGCCTGCATGCGTTTCGATACCAGTGCACCGGCTTTTTTCAGATCAGACCTTATCCCGGAAAGTTCAGGTGAAGCATTGTCTTTTATGGTTCCCTCTTTAGACATTATCCTGTTAATTGACTCAAGCACATAAGGATATACTTTAATACCCCTGCTCAACCTGTGGAGCTCCGGGTATGATTCAGCATACTCTTCATGACTGAAAAAATTATGTATGTTCCTTAAGGTAACCAGTGATCTCTTCAGATCAAATACATCACTTATCTCAGGACATGAACCTGCAACCTTCATTTTCTTCAGACCCTGCCGGAGATCATAATAATGATCAAGTGGAAATTCCTGCTCGAGCTCCAATATTTTTTGAAATTCAGCCGTCTGGCTGAGTTTTTCATTTATTATTCCCGGATCAGTACAAAAGGAAATAGCAGCGGCTTTTTCACGGCCCTGCTGTGAAAGGCATAAACCGGATATTTTTTCCCGCATTCGGTTGAAACCCACTTTCGCTTCGTATTCATCGGGATAGGTCATTCCAAATTATTTATCATTAAATGAGACAAATGTAAAGTTAATAAATGTTAAATCATACGTCCTTCCGGTCACAGGATATTTAAATTACTAAATTTGAGATTAACTTAAATAAAAACCTAATGCCATAGCAATGAAAATAAAGCATTTATTTTTAGCATCATTATTACTAATTATCCTGCCGTGTGCCACTCATTCTCAGGATGAACCTGTTGACCTTAAAATGGTTTACAAAATCAAACAGGAAGGATTTAAGAACTCGGATATAGAAGAATTGTCGTTCTGGATGACAGATTTCGTCGGGCCAAGATTAACTGCTTCCAAAGGTAAGATGAAAGCCAATGAATGGACAAGTCAAAGGATGAAGGAATATGGTCTTGAAAATGTAAGGATCGAGGTAGCCAGGGCTTTTGACCGTGGAGGCTGGGAAAACCAGAAAACATATATAGCTATGACCTCTCCTTACTATGCAGCCTTTACAGCCAATCCCAAAGCATGGACAGGAAGTACCAGAGGGCTTATTAAAGGTAGTCCTGTCCTTCTGGATATAAACAGTGAAAGTGATTTTGAAGAATATAAGGGTAAATTAAAGGGCAAAATTGTAATTATGCCCTCCTCCTCTTCTTATGAGGTCAGTTTTGAGCCACTGGCAGAAAGATACAGTAAGGAAGATCTTGAAAATATTGAACAGGCAAGCTACGCCGGACGCAGAGGCCGCAGGGGGGATTTTGATTTTGAAGAATACATGAAAAGGATGATGATACAGAGGCAGGCAGCTGATTTTCTCAGGGATGAAGGAGTAGCTGCCATACTTACCTCCAGCGGCGAGTTTAATGTTCCCCGCTCAAGCGGTGCCAGTTATACCGCCGGTGAAGCCCAGCCAGTAGCGGAATTATACCTGCCGGTTGAAGCACATGGTCGTATATTGAGATTAATGCAACATGATGTAAATGTTGAACTTGAAATGGAAGTTAAAAACATCTTCTATGACAGTCCCGATGTGACAAATGTAATTGGAGAAATCCCGGGAACGGATCCGGCCCTGAAAGATGAAATTGTACTGCTGGGTGGTCATTATGATTCATGGCATGGAGGTACTGGTGCGGCAGATAATGCCTCAGGGTGTATAGTTATGATGGAAGCCATGCGAATTCTTAAATCTCTTGATATACAGCCCCGGAGAACAGTACGAATAGCTTTATGGGGAGGTGAAGAACAGGGCCTGCATGGATCAAGAGGCTATGCTGAAAAATATATCAGGGACAGAGAAGGTAATATACTTGAAGGATTTGACAATTTTGCCGTCTATTTTAACATGGATAACGGAACTGGCAAATTCAGGGGTATATATGTCCAGGAAAACGATATGGTAGTACCCATATTTGAAGCCTGGTTCAAGCCTTTTGAAGATATGGGATGTTCTACCGTAACACTCAGGAATACAAGTGGTACGGATCACCTGTCATTCGATGCGCTCGGTCTGCCTGCTTTCCAGTTTATCCAGGATGAGATTGAGTATGGCCGCGGATATCATACAATTATGGATACCTATGAAAGACTGGTCATGGATGACCTGAAGCATAATGCCGTGGTGGCTGCATCCCTGGCTTACCATGCTGCCATGCGCGATGAGGTATTGCCACGCAAGCCACAACTGGAAAGCCTCAGTAACCAGGAAAGCCGTCGTTTCTAATCTATCAAGGTAATTCATTATAAGGCAATGAATATATGGGGATGTGCCTCAAAGACATAATAAACAAGCCCAACGCAGAATTGCCGGAATGAGTCTGATGAACAAATAGCTGCTACTAAAAGTTTTGATTGTATATTTAACGGCAACAAATAATAAAATACAATGAAACATATCACCGCTATTATTCTATTTTTCCTGTATTTGAATATCGCAGCACAGGATTCGATACGCCATCCCATACCAGAATCCTATTCCAATATTGAATATGATGAAGAGGGGCGAATGTTTATAGAGATTTCCGGTGAGAGGATATACGAGAACTTATCAGGGCTCGAAATTTCGATTGATAACCTGTCAGGCAATCCTTCAGGGACAGATGAAGGCATTCTCTTTGATTTCGGGTATCCTGATTTCGAAGGTTCATTATACTACGGTTTTATACCCTATGGTGATTCAAGGCATCCACATCCCGTGTATTTCAGGTCTTCAACGAATATATCGAACGGGAAAGCCTTTATAGAAATTATCAAATCGCTGGGTGGGCTATATGATATGATCGACTGGGAGGAAAATAAAAAAGGAACCATTGGATACAGAGTTGTTAATTCAAAAGGTGATTTCCTCTACGACGGGATTGTCACTTTTAAAGGAAATGGCCCGTTCGAAATAGCACCTACTATTATTGAAGGACCTTTTGTAAATCTGGTAACTGATGAAGAAGCTACTATTTCATTCACAACAAATATGGAAATAAGAGCTTCAGTTGAAGTCGATGGAAAGCAATACATTGGGGGAAAAAGCATACAACATGAAATAAAAATAAATGGTCTTACACCATCAACTGAATATGATTACCTGGTCAGGTACGGTGACAATTCTCAGAAATACAGTTTCAGGACAGCTCCAGTTCCAGGTTCGAGAATGCCATTTACATTTGCATATGCATCAGACTCGCGAAGCGGCAACGGTGGAGGGGAGAGAAATGTTTATGGGGCTAATTTCTATATTATGAAAAAGATTATGGCACTGGCCAAATATCGCAATGCAGCATTCCTGCAATTTACAGGCGACCTTGTAACCGGTTACCAGGAACATAAGCAACATATAGAGGTGGAATATGCTAACTGGAAAAGGGCGGTACAACCCTTTGGTGCCTATTTCCCAATATACGTAGGTATGGGTAATCATGAGGCTCTAATGAGAGTGTTTTCAGCTGAAAACAGATGGAATATATCCATTGATAGATTCCCTTTCGATACCGAATCAGCAGAATCAGTTTTTGCCGACAATTTCACAATGCCTCAAAACGGACCTTTGTCAGAAGACGGAGCTGCCTATGATCCTTCACCGGAGTCAATTGATTTTCCACCATACTATGAGAATGTATTTTATTACACATATGATAATGTGGCTGTTGTAGTCTTGAATTCCAACTATTTCTATGCTCCCAGTACAAACCTGCTCAGATATAGCAGTGGTGGTTTGCATGGTTATATTATGGACCGCCAGTTGGACTGGCTCGACAATACCATATCCTCCCTGGAAGCAGATCCAAATATCGACCATATATTTGTTACTGTCCACACCCCATTCTTCCCAAACGGTGGTCATGTGCAGGATGATATGTGGTATAATGGGAACAACGATTACCGGCCCTATGTTGCTGGGAGGCAGCTTGCAAAGGGTATAATAGAACGCAGGGACCAACTGCTGGACATAATAGTAAATAAAAGCAGTAAAGTAATCGCCCTGTTAACAGGAGATGAGCACAATTATGCAAGGACTGAAATAAGTCCGCAGATGGAAAGATATCCTGAGCCTTATTTTGTACAAAAAATTGAGCTGACAAGGACAATCTACCAGATCAATAACGGTGCAGCAGGAGCACCATATTATGCACAGGAAGAGACACCATGGACACCATGGGTTACAGGTTTTACCACTCAGAATGCACTCGTGCTTTTTCATGTAGCAGGGAAAGAAATCGAAATGGAAGTGTTAAATCCTGATACCCTCGAAGAAGTTGACCGAATGAAGTTAAGATAATCTAATAATAACAAATATGAAAATCCTTAGATTCAGTATTATTGTCTTTTTGTTTCTCAGCACTGCTACCGCAGCAGTAAGCCAGCAGAAAGGTTATTACAGGTCGCCTGCAATAAGCGGAAACGAAGTTGTTTTCACAGCTGAAGGCGACCTATGGAAATTTGACCTGGTATCAAAGAATACACAACGCCTGACAACTGACCATGGCATGGAGCTGCAGTCAGCTTTTTCCCGTGATGGAAAATATATAGCCTTCATCGGTGAATATGAAGGACCTTCCGAGGTTTATATAATTCCATCAACAGGAGGTAAACCCAGGAGATTGACCTGGGAAGAAAACAGCCCTCAAATAAGCCAGTGGACGGGTGACGGGAAAATATTATATTCAACAAATTACTATTCCACACTGCCTAGCGCACAGCTTCTGGAGCTTGATCCTGAATCAGCTGCTTCTACCCTTATTCCCCTGGCCCAGGCCGACCAGGGCACTTTTACAGACGAAGGGGAGCTGGTATTCACCCGGCTAAGAAAGCAATCAAGCCATACAAAAAGATATATAGGTGGTACAGCACAATCAATATGGAAATTCGACGGTAATAATGAAGCTGTACACCTCACTGCGGATTATGAAGGAACCAGCAAGGATCCCATGTATTACAATGGAAGGATCTATTTCCTGTCTGACAGGGATGGGACAATGAATATATGGTCAATGAACAAATCAGGTGAAGATATGCGGCAGCACACATTTTCATCAGGATGGGACCTTTACGAGGCAGATATGGATAACGGACGCATTGTATGCCAGAAAGGGGCTGATATACTGCTATATGATATTAATACGGATAAAGAAGAGATCCTTGACATAGAATTGTTTTCAGATTTCGACCAGAAGCATATACAGTGGATAACTGACCCGGACTCTAAAATTACTTCTGTAAATATATCCCACAACGGTGAGGATGTAGTGATAACATCGCGGGGCAGGGTATTCAATTTTCCTGTAAATGGCGAAAGATGGTCTGAGATAACAAGGAAATACGGAATAAGGTATGAAGATGCTTCATTTTCTGCTGACAGCGATGATATATTAATGCTTTCAGATGAATCAGGTGAGTTCGAAATATGGAAAGCCGGGCATCTCGGACTTGATAAACCCGGGCAGGTAACCAGTGGATCAGCTAACCTGATAACAGGCTATTCTGTTTCACCTGATGAAAAATATATTGCTTTTGCTGAAAAGGATAACAGGCTTATGCTATTTGATAAAAACACAGATAAATCAGCAATAATAGATGAAAATGATTTTTCAGGTTTCATGGAACCTTTCTCATGGTCACACGACAATAAATGGATTGCGTACGTGAACAGCGCTGATAACAGGAATAGGGTTATCAAACTATATAATGTTGATGAAGAAAAATCATATGTTGTAAGTACCGACAGGCTTGATAGCTATAATCCCCGTTTCAGCACTGACGGCAGGTGGCTTTATTTCATATCTGACAGGACTTTCAATAACCAGGTAGGTAGCCCATGGGGCAGCAGGCAACCTGAACCCTATTTCGAAAGAACAGCGAAAATTTATGCACTCGCACTTGATGGTGAAGCTGAATTTCCGTTCCTGGAACAGAACGAGCTAAAGCAAGAGGAAAAGGAAAAGGAAAATGCAAAAGGAAAAGAAAAAGAAAAGGAAAATGCCGGGAAAATTGATTTTGATGGTATGGAAGGAAGACTTTATGAAGTACCCGCGGCCGCTGCAGATTACCGTGATCTGTATGTTACTGAAAACCATTTGGTATGGATGCAGAGCTCAGCGGGATCAAGGGGTGGTACCGTCCAATCGCTTAAAATAACCAATGAACCTGATAATAAACCAAAGACACTGGCAAATGGGATAAGCAGCTTTTCTGTTTCCGGTGACGGTAAGAAAATACTTCTTAGAAACAGGAGCGGTATATACGTAATGGAAACTTCAGCGCCCAAACTCGACACATCAAAGCATAAGCTGGAGATAAGGAACTGGGCATTCAATATTGATCCTGTTGAAGACTGGAAGCAGATGTTCAAAGATGCCTGGAGAATGGAGAGGGATTATTTCTACGATCCCGGTATGCATGGCCTTGACTGGGATTCTGTCTATGATAAATACAGTGCCTTATTGCCCAGGATAACCGACAGGCACGAGCTTGATGACCTGATGGCACAGATGATATCAGAACTGTCCACCTTGCATATGTTTGTCAGGGGTGGAGACAAGCGTACAGCAGAGGAAAACATTACAATGGGTTACCTTGGCGCTGATCTGCACAAAGATGCTTCAGGTGTATTTATTATAGATCATATATACCTGACCGATCCAGATTACCCGGATGAGCAATCACCTCTTGCTGTGCCATGGCTGGATGTTAAAGAAGGTGATGCCATAATAAGTATCGACGGTATTGATGTAAATAACTCGCCATCAATAAATAAACTACTCACTAACAAGGCAGGAATGCAGGTCAGGATAAAATTCAGGAAACCCGACGGTATATCATACGAGGCAATTGTTAAGCCAATAAACTCCCGCGATTTCAGTAATTTGAGGTACAGCGAGTGGGAGTATACACGTAATGAGGAAGTTGAAAAAAGCAGTGACAACAGGATTGGTTATATTCATCTCAGGGCAATGGGTGGTAACAATTATACAGAATGGATAAAAGGCTTCTACCCCAACTATCGTAAAGAAGGATTAATAATTGACGTCAGGAATAACCGCGGTGGCAATATAGACAGCTGGATACTGGAAAAACTCCTGAGGAAAGCCTGGTTCTTCTGGGCTCCCCGGGCAGGAGAACCATACTGGAATATGCAATATGCCTTCAGGGGGCATATGGTCGTGCTTATTAATGAGAATACGGCTTCCGATGGAGAAGCTTTCGCAGAGGGATTCAGGAGACTTGGCATGGGAGATCTCATAGGTACCCGCACCTGGGGAGGTGAAATATGGTTGTCGCAGCGAAACAGGTTGGTAGACAATGGTATAGCTACGGCAGCTGAAAATGGTGTCTATTCACCTGAAGGAGAATGGCTGATTGAAGGATACGGAGTAGTGCCGGACATAGAGGTTGACAACCTGCCTCATGAAACATACAGGGGCAAAGATGCGCAGTTGGAAGCTGCAATTGAACATCTGATGAAACTGATGGAAAAAGAGCCTGTAAAAATTCCCCCTATTCCTGAACGGCCTGACAAATCATTTGAATACAAGTAATATATAACTTATAATCATGCAAATAAAACAAAGCCGGGAACAACAAGGTCCCGGTTTTGTTATAGTAATATATTTATGCCCTGATATGAAAATGCCTGACAAAATTAAAGGATACGGTTTTGCATTCCTGGCAACTGTGTCCATGGCCAATGTCTATGTTTTCAGTAAAGCAGCCCTGAATGAGCTCAGCCTTTACCAGTTTGGATTTTACTGGTTTGGGCTTGCCATAGTATGGAATATCCTATATGCGGTCCCAACAGGTAACTGGAAAGTTATCAAAAGACTGGGAAAGAAGGAATACCGTATACTTTTTGTGCTGGGAATTATAGAATTATTCGGGACCATACTATTTTTCATGTCAATAGAGAAAGCTGATGATCCGGCTATTATGTCATTCCTCCAGAACCTGGTGCCCCTGTTTGTTATCCTGATGGGAGTAACACTGCTGGGCGAACGTTTTACCGTTCTACAATTCACAGGAATGATCATCACACTTGCAGGAGCAGTGGTAACCAGTTTTACAGGTAATATAGCGGAAAAAGGCTTTTTTGTGCCCGGAACAGTATTAATGCTCGCCTCAACCGTTTTCCTGGCAACCACCATGATCATTTCAAAAAAATACATCAGGAATCTTGACCCGGGGCTGCTGGCTATTAACAGGGCGGTATACCTTTTTCTTACTGCCTTTGCGCTGATGCTTTTCAGGGGAGAATCCTTTATGCTTTCAGGCAAAGCACTGTTTAATGTAAGCTTCGGATCACTTATAGGTCCTTTTCTTACAGCCTTTTCAATGTATTCCGCACTGAAATTTATAGAAGCATCCAAATCAACTATCATACAGAGCTCAAAAGGTATTTTCGTAACCATAGGAGCATGGATGTATTTCAGGACCATCCCCGAGAGTTTCCAGGTTATAGGTGGCATAATAACCATACTGGGTGTAATTATTCTCATTACTGCAAGGGATCACCAGGGAATAAAGGTTTCCTCCTCCGCTGGCGCGAGTCTTCAGACTCGTGCCATGTTACGGCGGACCAAGTGAGGCTAAGTATCCATCTCCGATGGTCGTGGATTTGCAATCCACGATCAACTACGGATGACACAGAGAGACTAATTGAAAGATATTTCATAACTTTCATGACCATAATAATAGGTTATACCAAAAACCAGCAGATAACTTTATTAATTAATGCGAAAAGAATAAATAAATGAAGAAACTTATACTTATTTATTCTGTTATCCTGATTGCAGTAACGCAAACTACTGGTCAGGGTTATTATACTGATAAACCTTCCGGTATAGTCTCCTGTCCATCCGGTTGCACAGTTATCACGATATCCAAAGGGGACAGTGTTTTTTTCGGTGGCAATGATGACTATATCGAGCCTGATTCATACTACTGGGTGCAACCGGGTGATTCATCAAGATACGGGGTTATCTGGATCGGGACACCGGATAATCCACAGCAGGGTGTAAACGAGAAATTCCTGGCTTATGATGCAAACGGATTACCAAGGGTGGATGTTAATCCTCACCCTGAGAGAATTCCTGTTCCCGGGGAGTACCATAATTATATCATGCAGATAATGCACGAATGCTCAACCGTTAAGGAAGTTATAGCCTGGGTTAATACACACCAGCGGTATCCTTATATGCATGACCAGCTGCACTTTGCAGATGCAACGGGCGATGCAGTAATAATCAGTGCCGGTGAAGACGGTGAGATGGTATTTACCAGGAAAGCACCCGGTAAAGGGTACCTGGTGTCCACTAATTTCAATGTGGCTAACCCTTCCAATGGTAGCGGTTATCCATGCTGGCGATATGACTTAGCCAGTGAATTAATGGAGCAGCTTATTGAGAGGGAGGAGCATCTGAGCTACCAAGATGCTACAAATGTTATGGATGCAGTCCATGTGGAGAATGGTGCTACCTGGACAATTGAAACCATGGTGGCTGACCTGGTTAACGGAGTGGTTTACATTTATTATTTCTACCAGTACGACCGGCCTCTGGTGTTGAATGTTAAATACGAATTATCCAATCCGCGTGATCCCGGTCCACTCAGCCGGCTTTTTCCGGAAGACGTTCAGCAGGAAGCTGCCAAGCGCTATGACAAAGCCCGGGTTAATTTGAAAATAAACCGGCTTGTTGGTATATCATGGCCGGCACTTATACTTGTCAGCCTGATCTTATTTTTCACAATCCGACCTGAGGATAAGAAAGGGCGGGGCTTCTGGATAATAGCTGTGGTGATTCTTGGACCACTTGCATTAATTGTGAGATTTCTAACTGTTAAGAATTCCAAAAAATCATATAATCGGATCGCCGCAATTGAAACACTGGGCAATCTGATGCCTCTTGTTATATCCTACACTGTAGCACTTGTAATATTAATTACAAGTATGTTATCCGGAGCTCTCGCATGGCGTTATCAGATCATAATCATGCTCGGTCTTCCTATATTTGTGAGTCTGGTATTCCATGTGGCCTTCCTGGCTCCCGTAAGAAACAGGAATTTTGGCAGGCTGATAATGCAATGTATTCCTCGAGTTTTGATAACAACCTTCATCGGCCTGGGAGGCATAATTCCAATAGCTATGCCTCTTGTGAACAATAGTCTTTATGTATCTCTTATATCACCTCTGTCTCCCCTTGCGGTAATGACCTGGTGGGCTATTGTCGTTCTTGGTGCCCTGCCGGGAGGGCTTTTGATTTTCATTTTTGAACGATGGGAGATTAAAAGAAGTTACCGGTCATGGTCAGTTCTCACAGTTAGTGAGGAAGAATTTATTATCCCCCCATTTAAGAAAATCTGGTGGTGGATTCTCATCAGCATTGTAATCCTTTTTGCCGGAATAATTACAGGAGCAGTACTGGCAAGATAGTTTTAAGTTGTATGCAATATAAATAATAAGTATGAACTTAGTCGTTAAGGTTAAAGAAATAATGGGTCATTGCCCTGTTTATGAGGTAAATGACAACTTCAAGCTTGTAGATGGTTATAAACTTGTATCAGAAAAACCCCTTTTCATGCACTACAAATGAAATCCCTGCTAAACACCCTGACTGTCATTTCATTCCTTATTCTCTCCTGCACCGGCCAGGAGGTTGATCATGACATAAAATCAAGAACCAGAAAAATAAACATTGATTCATTAATCCTGGCACAATTCAACAATTATGATATCCCTGCAATTGCAGTGGGTGTTTTCGATACGGATTCCGTGCTGGTTTATGCATATGGAATCAGGAATACTATTGACAGAACACCAGTAAATAAAGACGACAGGTTTCACGTAGGTTCGTGCACTAAAGCAATTACTTCATTCATTGCAGCAAGACTGGTTGAGAAAGGTCTGATAAAATGGGATACAAGGATTATTGATATGTTTCCTGACTTATCCGGCCTGATTGATCCTTATTATAAAGATAAGACACTGTCAGATATACTGTCACACAGAGCGGGCATCCAGCCATTTACTTCAGGAATAGAATTACGGCATGTCCCTGACTCAATAATAAACTACGAAGGAAGCAACGAAAGACAGCTATTCAGTGAATGGCTGCTCACTCAAAGTCCTGCTATAGAGGAAGACCAGAAGTACATTTATTCAAATGCAGGTTATTCAATTGCAGCTACAATGCTTGAGAAAGTATCAGAAAAAACATGGGAAATCCTTGTTGAGGAAGAGTTTTTTGATGTATTCGGTATTTCAGGATACCTGGGGCATCCAGTTCTGAGTGATGTCAAACAACCACATGGACATATTACCCCGGCCCGGTGGGGCATTGGTGATTCCAATGACCTTACCCCGTTACCCGATTCATTAAAGTATAATTTGCGTTTCATGGAACCGGCAGGAGACATATCATTGTCATTAAGCGATTATTCGATCTTCCTTCAGGAGATTCTGAAAGCACTGCTATACAATGGCAGCAAATTAAAACAGGAAACATATGATTATATGTTTTTTGAATATGATGATTATTCCATGGGCTGGGGGAATCCAAGGCAGAATAATATCCAATACCTGAGTCATGACGGGAGCGATGGAACATTCTATTGCAGGGTATTGATATCGAGGGAAAAGGAATACGGTCTTGTGATCATGTCAAATGCAGGCAACGATGATACTGTAAAAGGGATATATGCCATCAGTAATCATATAAACAGAAAGATTAAATGATTTCCTAACAGCCTGGGACACATTTGTCTCACTCACGGTTGATACTACACTTCTTGCTGAAAAAAACTTGACTTTGAATTATTCCGGGTGTAACTTTGATATCGTATTGGAACACTTCTCCACGTCTTTACGAGAACATACGGTATCAATTACCGGTAGTTATATAGTTCAGGCTGTTAGTTAGTTATCGAGAGCCTTTTTAGTAATTATATCAGAGATAAATCCGAATCCATAAAGTACAAGTGATGAAAAAACTAATCAATTTCTTAATGTCATTATTGAATCTCAGGGCTGACAAAAAGAGAATTATACAATTACAATCAATATTATGTTCCTTTATCGTGTTGACCTTATTATTCAATTATCCACAACATATAATGGCTCAAATAAGACCTGTTAAGAGACAGGCGAATATTGCATCAGAGCAAATGAATATTATCACCCGTGAATTCAATATCAGTGGAGGCAATCGTGAGATAGTTGAATTTGAAATAACAAAAGCAGGAGTTATTGAGGCAAAAGCCGAATGGAGCGGAACGGCACAGGAACTGGCATTAATACTCAACGGACCGGGAAGGGCGCAATATTATGCCCGTAAAGATGCTAAGAGTCCCATGGTTTTAAGGTACAAGGTACCTGAGAATATTATATCGCTGGGTAAAACATGGAAGATATCTGTGGTAAATTTTGGATCCGGTACAAACGCCCAGGGCAGAGTCCAGGTTAATTATCCCAGGGCAACGGAAGCTTTTGAACCTGTAAAACAACAGGTAGTTATGGAGAAAAAACCTGTAATAAAGCCGGTTGAAGAAAGTAAGTCAATCCTTATCAAAAATTACCAGATTCAGCAATCAAAAGGATTAACAGAGATTCAGCTGCAGGAGATCAGAGCTGAACTTGAAGAACAAAAAATTGAAAATACAAAGGTCAAGATAGAAAACCGGATACAGGAAATCGGACAGGATAATCCTCTTGCAGGCATTGTTGTACCCATCATATACAAAAGACTGGAGGAAAAAACTCAGAAACCTCTTTTAAAAAACGGTATTAACACCAGTCCTCATTTCAAATCGTTGATACAATCATATAAGCAAATCTCCCCTTCAATCACTCAGGAGTATTTTCATCCCCGGTATGCAGATCTTAAACCCGGGCAGAAGATCGACAGATTACAGCTGGGAAAAGATATACTCGAAGCTGTCAGACCGGGATATAGAAACGAAATAAGGGGAATGGTCTATAAATCTATTACTGAAGATACACCAAAATTCCAATGGAATGCTGTCGGGGTTCATAAGCCAGGTCCGACTAAAGTTGAGGCCATCCGTGTACAATCCGGCCAGAGGAAAATAAAAGAATCTGAAACACTTATTAACAAACTAAAAACAAATCCCACCGAGGATAACTTTAATGAATTAATGACATATGCCCAGGCTCAGGGATTAAGTTTAGCGAGACCAGCAGAAAAGTACATACATGATGTTATTGCTGAAAAGATAGGAATACAGGACAGGGAAGATTGGATGCCTGACCTTAATAATGATCATTTTGTTAGTGATTATTATAAGTATGATATTGGCCTGGACTGGTTTTATTGTTTGGATCAGAATGAAAGAACCTGTGTCTGGATACCTTTTTTTGGTACGGAATGTTCTGATGACGAACCATACTGGTATTTAAGCAGTATAGTCCCGAACTATGATCCTAATGATCCTGACAATATTCATCAGCTGCATGAAGGTATGCTGTATAGTGTATACGGCAGGGTAACCCGACCGTATGATGATGTAAACAGAGGTGAAACGCGTAAATTCCGGTCAGGTGATCAATGGCTTGTAAATAATAACATATACAATACCTCATCAACTTTTACTATTGGCCTCTGGGAAGAAGACTGGTCAAGGGATGAGGTCAAAGATGCCCTTATTAAAGCGACTAATGATTTAAGGGAAGAATTAATCGAGACCATCAAAGTTGCTGTTATGGATGCAGTGAAGGAGGGCCTTTCAGAAAGTATAATGGAAACCCTGCCGGAAGACTTAAAAGACGATTTCCAATCATTTCTAAATGATGAAATAAGCTACGAAACTTTTATAGAATCAGTTCAGAATGAATTGGGAGGAGTTGATATTGGCATGATAATCATGCAAATGATCCTCTCAGGAGAAAGCCTGTTAGAGATTACCGCACTTTTAGGAGGGGCATGTCCGGGTCTTGCTGAGATGATTATTGCTATTAAAGTTTTGGGTCCCATTGCCATAGATCTTCTTGAAGGCGATTTCCAGGATGCTCTCAAAGGATTGGTATATCTGCCTATTATGCTTTATAAATATATCTTTGATCTGTTCAAAAATATTGTAAGCTTATTTGAGAACCTTATGAAAGTAGCCGATCCTGATGACAATATCCAGAACCGTTCAATAACAATTAACGGCTCTTTCGATGATATTTTCCAGGATGCCACATGGGGAGATTACTATTCCAATATTACCTCCCTGACTCCGACAGGATGTGGTCCCCGAAGTGGTAATTCGGATCTTATCAGGGATGGGGAATACGTTCAGCCGTATCTCCGCTTTAAAGGAGCAGATGCTGAATATCTTGCCTATTACAACGTAAAGAGAACAATTGTTGGAGGCAGGGAAACCTTTGGCTTTACATTGGGGCCCGATCCTTCGAAGATATATACCCGGACCATAAAGTATATGTCAAAATCTCATTCCAGGGATCAGGAAATAAAAGTATCATATTGCACTCTGGGTGAAAATGGATCTCTCTTGATAAATCTGTCAGAAAAAAACGGCAGGGCGGGTGATTCAAATCTGTTTAAGCCCGGACCGGAATTCTCTGTGAAAAGTATACCCGGGGCTGAATATGAGCTTACAATAATCGGGAAAAACAACTATGGTTATGTAACGCTTGAAGAGGAATGGTGATCCGACCACATTAAACAGAAGCAGCGCTTTTGATTCAGTCTGAGATTACTTTTCAATAAAATATCAACATCATAGCAGGTGTATAACCTTATGCCTGCTTATATTTATACTGGAAAAAGTAAAAAATTCAGAAATGAAGATCTCAGTTGCACAGTTTCAACCAAAAGACGGGGATAAGAAATATAATTTATCAGTAATTGACAAACTGACTGAAAGAGCTAAAACCGGGGGAGCGGATCTGATCACTTTTCATGAATTGTCGATCACGGCATATACACATATTAAAAACCTGGAATTAAATGAAATAACAATACTTGCCGAACAAATTCCTGATGGAGAAAGCTCAAAGCAACTAATTGAAATTTCAGCTAAATATAATATGCCTGTTCTTGCCGGATTGGCCGAGATAGACAAAGGGGAAATATACAATACATATATATGTGCTTTTAAAGGGAACATTGTGGCAAAGTATCGTAAACTGCATCCATTCATAAATAAGCATATGTCGGCCGGAAATGAATACATTGTTTTTGATCTTCTGGGATGAAAATGTGGAATATTGACCTGCTATGACAATAATGTTATTGAAAATGTAAGGGCAACAGTATTACTGGGAGCTGAACTGATCTTTGCACCTCATGTAACCAGTTGTACTCCGTCAACCTTTCCCGGAAGCGGCTATGTAGATGAAAAATACTGGCAAAACAGGGATAATGATCCTGTTTCTTTAAGAGCGGAATTTGACGGACCAAAGGGAAGAGAATGGCTGATGAGGTGGTTGCCGGCCAGGGCATACGATAATGGTGTTTACTATGCCTTTACCAATCCTGTTGGTTACGACGGAGAGCAACTGAAGAATGGAAATTCTATGATAATTGATCCATATGGTGAAGTACTCACTGAAATAAAATCTTTTGATGATGATATAGCAATTGCTGCTATTACAAAAGACAAGCTCACCCTGGCAGGCGGTTACAGGTACAGGAATGCAAGAAGGCCCGATCTGTACAGGTCAATTATCGGCCGGGAACATGAGTCGCATACAAAACCAATCTGGCTGGAGAACAATAAATAATCCGGGATGGACACGGATCAAAGTTTTGTTATAAATTTGACTGAAACCAAACCATAATCCATAATGAAAATAACACAAAAACATTTAAGACTTTTAAGTGGATTTTTAGTGATCGCCGGTGCCCTGGTCGCTATTTTCTTTGAATCAGCTGTAATGAACTATGTAGGCATAGGAATATGTATCGTGGGTTTGATACTCCTTGCACCCTGGATCAAATAAATAACTGTTGTTATGCTGGAGATCCCCGAATCAAAAACAATCAGTCTGCAGGCAGGCAAGACACTAGTAAATAAAAGAATTGAGGAAGTCATTACCGCATCAAGTGCACATAAATTCGCATTTTATTGCGGTGATCCTGCTGAATACCCGAAACTCCTGACAGGAAAACATATTCAATCAACAAAGGGTCATGGAATGTTTGTTGATATGCATTGCGATAATGATATTTGTATCACAATCGGAGACGGAACCAATATCAGATATTACCCGTCTTCTGAACAATGCCCGGTAAAACATCAACTGCTAATAAAATTCGATGATGGTACTTGCCTGGCATTCACCGTTGCTATGTATGGAGGAATATGGGTATACAGGAGTGAATTTGATAATCCATATCACCGGGGCAGCCTTAAAAGTATTTCTCCTCTTGAAGAAACTTTTGATGAATTCCATTTTAACAGTATCTATAACAGCACCCCTAAGGACCTTTCCCTTAAAGCTCTGCTTGCTACCGAGCAGCGAATTCCGGGATTGGGCAACGGGGTTCTGCAGGATATATTATTCAATGCCGGCATTCACCCTAAAAGGAAAAAATCCACCCTGTCTGATTTTGAAAAAGCAGAGCTGTTTTGCAGCCTTAAGATAACTTTAAAAAACATGACTGAAAAGGGAGGAAGGGATACAGAAAAAGATCTTTTGGGAAATGTAGGAGGATACAAGACATTACTCTCTAAAAATACCTTTAAGAATCCCTGCCCGAATTGTGGAAATGCAATAGTCAAAGAGGCATATCTTGGTGGTGCAATTTACTTCTGTCCTGTTTGTCAGCCACTTTGAAACATTAAGAGTATTATGGATAAAACAAATAGTTATGAAAATTACCCGGCCTGGATTGGGATATTTTAAAACCTGGTTTCACTGGGTATTTATGGCCTCGGATTTCTGATTACTTACAGGTTAGGACTTGTCTTTGCTATCCTTTGCTTTACTCTTCAACAACACTAAAAAGACGATGATATGAAATTCTATTTGATAATTTTAGGCGCTATACTGCTTGGTTGCACCGATGCAACTTCATTTAAGTCAGATATATCCGAACAGGATAGCCTGAGTATTAAAAGCCATGAATCCTTATTGAAGTTTAAACAGGATAACAAGATAGAGGGCCTGGCTTTTGCAATATTTAACAACAAAGAAACGTTGTTCAAAGATTGTGCCGGCAGGTCAACCTATAGTTTCAAAATTAATGAGGAAACCCTGTTCAGTATACAATCAATTTCAAAGAACATAACTGCACTTGCATTATTGATTGCTGTTCAGGACGGATTACTGGATCTTGATGTTCCTGTAGCAGAGTATTTGCCCTGTTTTAAAGTTAACAGCTGTTTTGAAGAAGAACCTGAACAAAAGATGACCCTGAGAATGCTTCTCTCACATACTGCCGGATTTACTCACGAAGCACCGGTAGGCAATAATTATGATTACCGGACCTGTTCCAAACAGGATCACTTCAACAGCATAATGAATACCTGGCTGAAATTTCCCGCAGGTAAAAGCTACTCATATTCAAACCTGGGTTTTGACGTGGCCGCAACCATAATCTCACAAAAATCCGGATTAAGTTTCAACGAATATCTTAAACAGAAGATTTTTCATCCCCTGGGTATGCTCTGTTCAACAACCGACGACCAGGAAATTAAGGCAACCCAGAATAAAACAGAAGGTAATATTTCCTGGGTGAAAAGTAAGCATCATAGCATCCCTCTTATCGGATCAGGAGCTGTCTATACCAACCTTAATGAATTAATTAGTTATGTTCAATTACTCATGAACTATGGACAAACTGGCAACAAACCACTAATCGAAAGGAAGTATATTCTTGAAATGGCTAAAATCAATACTGTAAACTATGGTCTGGGTACTTACATTGATAAAAGCGATGATGTTCTTTTTATCGGCCATAATGGCGGAGGTTACGGATACAGTGCAACAATTCTGTGGTTCCCTGAATATAACCTTGGATCATTGATCCTTTGCAACGGCCCTTCAAATACTTTTGATTTCTGCTTCTCCTTAATGGAGGATTACATTCAGGCAATGGATTTACCAATAAATACTTCTATTTCTGCTGAGTTCGACATGATTAATGGAGATTATTTTAAAAATAAAACCGATAATGAACAACCAGTATTCTCTTCATGTAAATGCGATACGACTTTTAAAACAGATTGGGATGAATATACCGGAAAATACTCTATTGTTTATGAAGGAATGGATTTTAAATGGTATGTCAAAGCAGCAAATTTTCTGGGTTTTGGGTACCAGAATATCTATATAACCCGGGATGGCCAAGCCCTGAAGTATACCGGGACTTTTGGCGAGGGGACTTTGCAGGAATTCGAACCGGGACTTTTTTTTACAGACGACTTTGAAGCTCTTGATTTCAAACCTGAAATTCCGACCTTCAGAAATATTAAAATACGGAAAAGAAACAACTAAGATATATAGGTATTCGAATAACTTTTCCCCGGAACGGTTCATGCAATGTAAATTATCCATTCTGTAATATATATTGACAGCTCTGCAGTGATGATTTTATTATGAGTATATCATCCGGCTACTTTGATGATTATTAATCAATAAATTAAAAGATTGCATAGTCATCATACAGATTGAAGATCATTATTAACAACTGGCCTGATCAGGATGAAATACTGGTCAGCAGGAAACAGGTTGCTGCATTCAAAGAATGAATAAACAGGTCGTTTTCATTATTTCTTTTTACCGAATAATTTTTCAAATAAGGATTTTTCCTCCTGCACTTTTTCAACTATAGTATCCTGTTCTTTTTCTGCCCTGGTTTTTATTCCGAACAACCGGTTAAAAAATCCCCTTATGCCTCTTTGCCTGAAAGGATCACAATCCAGGAAGGAATAAACATCATCCGGCAGGTCAAAAGATGTGAGGTATTTATCATTTAAATCCTCATTTCTTTCCATATCCTTGATTATCCGGGCTATAATTGGCATAGCAAGGGATGCGCCTGTACCGTTCTCACTGTAAAAGTGGACATCGGGTGTTCTTGCACCAACCCAGGTACCAAGAACTATTTCAGGAGTATAGGCTATAAACCATGCATCGGAGTAATTTTGAGCGGTACCTGTTTTGCCCGCAAGATCTGCCTTTATTCCATAATTGTTTCGTATCCCGCTTCCTGTACCCTGTTCAACAACCTGTTGCAGAATGGCTGTCATTATCCGGCTTGTTTCTTCAGTGAATATTGAGTCAGGCTCCTGGTATTCCCTGGTGTAAATATTGCTACCATCAGCATCAGTTATCCTGTTTATCATACAGAGTTCATTCATTTGTCCATTGTTGGCAAAGGCACCGTAAGCTCTGATAATTTCATAAAGTGACAGATCAAGTGTCCCCAGTGCATTGGAGGGGACATGCTCAACAAAATCAGGGAATTTAAGTTTATCACAGGTACTGGCAAGTTCTTCACCGCCAACCTGGAAGTATAAATCAACCGTAGGAAGGTTTATTGAATGGGCAAGGGCATACCATAAAGCAACAGAACTGTCGGGTGTTGATATAAGATCAACATTCTGAGGTTCCCAATCCTCATATCCGGGATATTCATTTTCTTCATTTGCCAGGTATTTACAGGGAGGAATGCCCAGCTCCAGAGCAGTGGCAAAAAGTACGGGTTTGAATGCCGAGGCAATCTGCCTGTGCGACAGTGCCATATCAAATGGAAGGAGCCTGAAATTATTGCCTCCTATCCAGGTAATTACTGAACCGTTCTTAGGATTGACAATAAGTACGGAGGCATTAAGCATCTTATAATAATGCCATAAGCTGTCAAGCCTGCTGATGTTTTCTGTATGAATACCGTTATCCCAGTCAAACAGCTGTATTTTCCTCCTGCTGGTATCATTTTCATAATTCCCCGATTGTCGTTTTCTTTCACTGTACCAATGCCTTTTAATACCATGGTATTCAAGTTCCCTGTCGAGTAGCTGCTGCATAGCACCAAGGTGCTTACTTACAGATCCGTAAGCCAGCTCCTGGACCTGCATATCAAGGGTCGTATATATTTTCAATCCGTCCTTTTCAAGATTATATTCTTCACCGGTTGCGTTTTTAACAGAATCCAGCAGTTCAAGGGTCCTTTCCCTCACCTGGTACACAAAATAGCCTGCAGGCGATTCCAGGTTAAGGTTTTTATATTCAAGTTCAAGTGGTAATGAGCGCAGGCTGTCTGCCTCTTCAGAATCAAGATAATCTGCCTTCTCTATCAATGTGAGGACCACATTCCGGCGTCCGATAGAGTTTTCCGGGTTGAGCTGGGGATTGTAAACGGTAGTTGCTTTTAACATACCCACCAGGACGGCCGATTCTTCGATCTTCAATTCACTTACCGGCTTATTGAAGTATCTCTGAGATGCAGATTCAACCCCATATAAGTCTTCTCCAAAAGGAACAGAATTGAGGTATAACAGCAAGAGTTCATCCTTTGTATATATTTCCTCAAGGCGCCTTGCAATAATAATCTCCTTCATTTTATTTATTGCAAGGCTCAGGATACGATAACCAGAACGGCCATACAGGTTCTTAGCAAGCTGCTGTGTAATGGTGCTCCCTCCCCCTCCACTTTCGTCACCCATCAATATTGTTCTCAAAAACACCCGGAGATAACTCCTTGTATCATATCCCCTGTGGGAATAAAAGCGCCTGTCTTCAGTTTCAATCAGACCAATCTTAAGATGTTCAGGAATTTCATCCCAGGTTATATTGGTACGGTTTTCTGCAAAATATTTACCGATTAATATGCTGTCGGAAGAAAATACAAGTGAAGCTTCTTCATTGCTTATATCTGCCAGCATATTTATACCTGGCAGTGAGCCAAAAGCTCCTGATAGCACCAGGAAATAAAGCAACCCTGCAAGCAATACTATCAATGCTATTCCTGATGCAATGGATGCCAGAAAAATTTTCAGAAGTCTGTATTTCCTTGCCTTCATATATCCAATCCTGGGGGTCACTGTCATTAAACGGCAAAGTTATACAATAGATTATTATTATAGCCAAACAAATTTTTGGTACAATGAGGCTGTCCATACCTTGAATATATTTATTGCAATTGTTTGAATTATTAACCGGATGATGTAAATTTCACATAAAATAAAAAAATGCTGAACCTCTGGCTTTGTATAGGACTCTGTGCCATCATATTGATAGTAAACGGTATATGCATAATACATGCGATAAGGGAAAAAATAAGCAGTGAGCTATACATGCATTCTGGATTGAGTGTATTTTTTTCTATAATGGTTCTTGAACTAACTATAGGTAATAATGGAGCATGGAACAGGCTGGGTTCCTTATGGTTGCAGATAATTGGTTTTGTCCTTTACCTGCCGTCGGGTTACCTGGTTATTTCTTCAATAATAGCTCTCAGGCACAGAGGTAAATCAAAAGGGGCAGATTTCACAGAGTCAACTACTATAATTAAAGAAGGTTTATACGGTAGGATACGGCAACCCATGACCCTTGGACTGGCAATATGGTCAGTTGCTTTTATCCTTGTATTTCAGTCTTTACCCACACTAGTGCTTTCGATATTATCACTGTTCTGTTTCTGGATGGCGGCAAGGAAAGAAAGTAATTACAATATCAGGAAATTCGGTGATGATTATGAAGAATTCATGAAACAGGTACCGATGTGGAATTTTTTCAGGAAACCGAAGTGAAGATGAAATAATACTGAAAGGCAATTTTTAAAACCACCGCGGGGACGCCCAATTTGGGCGTCCCTGCTCTTATTTTTTATCCTGACCCTGGTAATCCTTCTTGGTGTCTTTTTGCTAAACATGACATTCGCCGGATCAATACCATTTCCTCTACTTACAATAATCAGAATAGCATTCATACTCATTTTTTTATCAGGATGGTTGTTTCTCAGGAATAAAGGGCGCAAATACGGGAGTGATTTATACTTAACCTTAATGGTACTAAAGCTTGCCTTCCTGGTTGTTTCATTTTTCACCACTGACCTGTGGGGATTAAATATTGAAACACCAAGGGGTATTGCCCTGGCTATTAATCTTCGTTCTTTTCAATGGTTTTATGGAAGAGCTGATATTCAGGGGTATATTCCTTAAACAACTGAACAATTTCATTAAACCTTTCTGGTCTGTCATATTAACAGCTGTTGTTTTTGGATGTGCACACCTGCATGTTACCTATACAACGGAGGTACTGTTTTTTGCAGGAATCACCCTGCTACTTGGATTAATCTGGGGGTTCCTGATCCATTATACAAAGAGCCTTCTGGCTTCTGTACTATTCCATGCGGGTGCTGATCTGTTAATTATTATACCGATCTTTACCTCATATGGGGTGGGAACATATTCAATGGAATAATGGGTTTACAGGTCTGGATCCTCCTTTCAAGGGGGTCAGGGGGATGTAACTTAGATTAGGATTGATGAATATCGAATATCGAATTTCGAAGGCAGAAGTCGAGCCGGCGCTCGTACTTCTCGGTTCGGCATTCGATATTCATCATTCGATATTCATAACCTTTGTTAAAAGCAGTTAGTCGGATAGAGAATACCATCTAAAATGGTTGGAAAAACTCATCTCTCCTTAGCCTTAGCCTTAGCCTCAGCCTATTTTTTTATTCCTGCCAGGTCGAGCATGAAAGCATACTGGAGGGCCACTATTTTTAGTCTTTCGAAACGTCCTGAGGCCCCACCGTGACCGGCTGTCATATTAGTTTTAAATACAAGCAGGTTATCATCGGTCTTCATATCCCTTAGTTTTGCCACCCACTTTGCAGGTTCCCAGTACTGCACCTGGGAATCCCATAAACCTGTGGTAACCAGTATATTGGGATAATCCTGTTCCTTAACCTGATCATAAGGTGAATATGAGAGCATGTAATCATAATACACTTTCTCACGGGGATCGCCCCACTCATCCCATTCAAATGTTGTAAGTGGTATGGTTGGATCGAGCATGGTGGTAACCACGTCAACGAAAGGCACAGCGGCCACTACCCCTTTATATAATTCGGGTTGCAGGTTAATAACTGATCCGATAAGCAAGCCCCCGGCACTTCCTCCCCGTGCAAAGAGCCTGTCCGGACTTGTATATTTTTCCGCTATAAGAAACTCTGCACAATCATTGAAATCAGTGAAGGTATTCATCTTATTCAGCAGCTTTCCGCTCTCATACCACTGTCTGCCCATCTCGCTGCCGCCGCGTATATGTGCAATAGCATAGGCAAAACCCCTGTCCAGGAGGCTCAGCACGGATGAATTGAAGGATGGATCTGTTGATGCTCCATATGAACCATAGCCATATAATAACAAGGGAGATTCACCATTTTGCTCGAATCCTTTGCGGCAAACAAGTGATATTGGCACTTTTGTTCCATCATCAGCGGTCGCCCAGAGCCTTTTTGATTCATAATTGTCCTTTGAAAAGTCACCAAGTACCTCTGTTTCTTTCAGCAGCTCTTTTACCTTTGTCTTCATATTATAATCAAAGGTGGAATTAGGTGTGGTAAGTGATGTATAAGCATACCTCAGAACCTCAGAATCAGGTTCCTCATTGACAGATATCCAGCTGCTGTAAACCTCTTCCCCGAAATCAATATAATAATCTTCTCCGGTTTTAAAATCAAATATCCTGATATTATTCAATGCATTGATCCTTTCACTGACAGCAAGGTAATCATTAAACAGTGTGTATCCCTGTAACAGAACATCATCACGGTGAGGTATAAAATCTGTCCAGTTATCACGGCTGTAGTTCTTCTCGGGAGCGACCATCAGCTTAAAGTTTGTGGCATCATCTGTATTTGTCCTGATAAAGAACTTATCATTGATATGATCAATTGAGTATTCATGGTTCACTTCCCTTGGAGCAAAAATCCTGAATTCTCCCTCCGGATTATCAGCTTCGAGGATTCGTGCTTCCGTGGTAAGTGTCTGGTTTGAAAAAATAACCAGGTATTTTTCACTCTGTGTCTTACCTATTCCACATGTAAATTCCTCATCATCTTCAAAGTAAACAAGTACATCATTATCACTGGCTGAACCCAGTTTATGCCTCATAATACTTTCGGCTCTGAGTGTTTCATAGTCTTTCCCGGTATAGAAGCATGTTTTACTGTCAGCCGCCCATGTGACCCGGCCGGTTGTATTCTCAATGACATCAGGCAGCATCTCTCCCGTCTCCAGATTCATGAAATGGATTGTATACCTGCGTCTGCTAACAAAGTCGGTCCCGTAGGCCATTATCTTATTGTCGGGGCTGACACTTAGCCCGGAAACACTGCAATAATCTTTACCTTCTGCAATTTTATTTACATCCAGCAATAATTCTTCTTTTGCTGCCAGGGTTCCTTTCTTCCTGTAGTAAAGCGGGTATTCCTTGCCTTCTATATAACGGTCATAATAATAGTACCCATTATCAAGATATGGTACTGATTCGTCATCTTCTTTGATCCTCCCTTTTATTTCTTCGAACAATGAATCAGCAAGTACTTGTATATCAGCAAGAACCTGATCGGTGTACTCATTCTCTGCATTCAGATAGTCGAGCACTTTTTGTGTCTGAACATCCGGTGTGTCGGCATTCTTCTGTTCGTCACTGAGCCTCATCCAGTAATAATTATCTATCCTGGTATGGTCATAGTTAACGAGTTCTTCAGGTATTTTCTCAGCATCCGGAGGCTCCGGTGCTTTTTGTGTTTTGCAACTGAACATTAATACAATTATTAATAGTGATGGTAAGTAAAGTGTTTTTTTCATGGTAAACGTGTTATTGGTATTTTCTGAGGATGCTAAATTAGTAAAAAAACTTGTTGCTGGTTACTCGTTACTTGTTGCTCGTTTCTGGGTACTCATTTCGTTGCTTGTTGCTCGTTACTGGTTACCCGTTATTTATATAAGTAATGAGCTTAAATATTCTTCGGGTTATATCTTTTTTTATTAAGCCTACGACAAAGGTTAAGGAGCTGTATAGCTGTTGCTTTTTTTACCAGGATTAATTAAATTGAAGATTGAAATATTATGATCTGCGTACCAATCAATAATTCTCAAAATGGAGGTTTAGGTTAGGTATATTGATAATAAAACAACTTCGCATGCATTATAATGAATATGATTAGGAATATTTGGATAACAGCATATGAAAAGTGACGAAGAGATCAGGCCGGCCGAGGTATTTGCAGGGACAATAATGCAAGCCAGCATGGTAAAAAGTCTCCTGGAAAATATGGAGATTGAAGCCTTCCTCAGAGATGAATTTATTGGAGCTTTAAATCCATGGCATGCAGCACCAGGTGGAGTTGGAGCTGTGAAAGTTTTTGTTTCATATCTGGACTATGAAAAAGCGAAAAAAGTAGTCGAACAATATGAGAACAATTTGAAGGAAAATAATAATAAACATTAACAAGCGGTATAATTAAATCCGGGTTTTCTGGGCTCGGTTCCATTATTCCACGAAGAATAATCACCTGTCAGTTAACGCTGACTGCTAACTGCAACATTCTCCCTGCCCCCTGCTCCCTGCCCCCAAGGAGGGCGTGGATCTTCCACCTTCGCCTTTCAGGCTTCGGTGGTCAAAGGGAGATCCCCACCAACAAACTGGATCAGACGTCTTTGAGTGAAAGCTGTATCCTGTTTCTTTCGATATCGACTCCAATAATTTTCACTTTCACATGCTGGTGCAGTTTAACCACATCACCGGGATCTTTCACAAAACCCTTTGCCATATTTGATATATGCACCAGCCCGTCATTTTTCACACCTATATCGACAAAAGCCCCGAACCTGGTTATGTTGGTCACTATACCGGGTACCACCATCCCTTCTGACAGGTCTTCTATGGAGTGTACATCGGCAAACCTGAATTCCTTTATTTCAGACCTCGGATCCCTTCCCGGTTTCCTGAGCTCTTCGAGTATATCTTCAAGGGTAGGCAGTCCGACATCATCCGTTACGTATTTTCGTATCTCTATCCTTGAGATATTTTCTTCGTCTTTTATAATATCTTCCACATTAACACCCAGGTCGGATGCCATTTTTTCCACAATATGGTAACTTTCGGGGTGTACGGCAGATTTATCAAGGGGATTGTCGGCATTGCTTATTCGCAGGAATCCTGCACATTGTTCAAAGGCCTTATCGCCCATACGTTTAACTTTTCTAAGCTGTTGTCTTGAGCTAAAAGCCCCGTTTTCATCCCTGAAATGTATAATATTAGCTGCCAGTTGCGGCCCCAGACCTGAAACATAGGTAAGAAGGTGTTTACTGGCGGTATTCACCTCCACACCTACTGCGTTAACACAGCTTTCAACCACATCGTCGAGGCTTTGCTGCAGCTTTACCTGGTCGACATCATGCTGATATTGTCCCACTCCAATTGATTTAGGGTCGATTTTCACAAGTTCGGCCAGCGGGTCCATCAGTCTGCGACCTATTGACACCGCCCCCCTTACGGTTACATCATAATCAGGGAATTCCTCCCTGGCAACCTGGGAAGCGGAATATACCGAAGCACCCGCTTCACTTACAACGAACACTTTTATGTCGCGGTCAAATTTAATCCATTTGATCAGGTCTTCTGTTTCGCGACTGGCTGTGCCGTTACCAATAGCTATTGCTTCTATCTTATATGAATTGACAAGGCTTGAGATTTTCTTCACCGAAATGGCTGTCTGGTTTTGCGGTGGATGAGGGAATATTGTCTCATTATGTAACAGTTTGCCCTGATTATCGAGACATACTATTTTACAGCCTGTGCGGTAACCCGGATCAATAGCCAGTACCCTTTTCTCCCCAAGAGGCGGAGCCAGTAGCAATTGCCTGAGGTTGTCAGCAAAAACCTTTATGGCTTCTTCATCTGCTTTTTCTTTTGAAATATTCCTGAACTCTGTTTCCATGGAAGGACCCAGCAATCTTTTCCACGAATCCTTTACGGCAACCAGAACCTGGTTTGCTGACTCATTATCTGCCCTCACAAATATTTCATTAAGAAGCTCAATTGCTTTTTTCTCATCGGGCATAACGCTTATCCTCAGGAATCCTTCCTCCTCCCCCCTTCTCATTGCCAGCAACCTGTGGGAAGGGCACCTGGCCAGCATTTCATCCCATTCAAAATAGTCCCTGTATTTTGCCCCTTCCTCTTCTTTGCCTTTCACCAGCCTTGAACTTATTACGGCGTCTTCACTGAACAGTTTTCGTATTTTCTTCCTTGCCATCTCATCTTCATTGATCCACTCAGCAATAATATCACGTGCTCCCTGCATTGCATCATCCGCACTTTTCACCTCATCGTTCAGATATTGCTCAGCTTCAGCAACAGGATCCCTTATTTCCTGTTTCATAAGTGCCTCCGCCAGTGGCTCAAGACCCCTGTCCCGAGCGACCGAGGCACGTGTTTTTCTTTTTGGCCGGTACGGCAGGTACAGGTCTTCAAGCTCAGCAATAGTGACTGCGGCATTAAGACGCTCCAATAATTCAGGATTCATCTTATCCTGCTCCTCTATTGAGCGTATTACAGCCTCCCTTCTTTTATCAAGATCAACCAGCTTTTCATATTCACCCCTGATATGAGTTATCTGCACTTCATCCAGGCTGCCGGTCATTTCCTTGCGATAGCGGCTGATAAAAGGAATTGTAGCCCCATCTTCTGTCAAACGTATTACATTTTCAACCTGCCATTCATGGTGGCCCAGCCTGGAAGCTATAATGCTTATGTATTTCTTTTTGTCCATTACTATTCAATATATAAAACGAGTCCTTTAAGATATTCACTTTCGGGATGGAAGATATTAACGGGATGGTCTGCCGGCTGGCTCAACTGCTGAATTATACGAACCTTCCTTCCGGTACTGGCAGCAGCTGCAAAAACGGATTTTCTGAAATTTTCCCTGTTAACCACCTGGGAACAGGAAAAGGTAAACAGTATACCTCCCCTGTTAATTCTCTCAATTGCCTTCATATTAAGCCTTTTATATCCCTGCAGAGCATTATGAAGTACATTCTGATGCTTGGCAAATGCAGGAGGATCGAGTACTATAAGGTCATACCTGTAATCGGTCTCATCCATAAATTTGAATGCATCGTGTACAAATCCTTTATGTCTTTTGTTTTCCTTATAGTTAAGGGCAACGTTTTTTTCAGCCATTTCCACTGCACGTTCAGATACATCCACTGTATGTACCATTTCTGCATTTTTTAGAGCATATATTGAAAACCCACCCGTATATGCAAAAAGGTTCAGGACTTTCTTTCCCTGGCTGAAAGCTTCAATGAGTTTCCTGTTTTCCCTCTGGTCAATATAGAACCCCGTTTTCTGGCCTTCCTCCCAGTCGACATGAAACTTATAGCCGTATTCCTCCACTATATTAGCGCTTTCCTGTCCTTTCAGAAATCCGTTTTCATGTTCAATGCCTGCTTTGAACGGTAATGTTGTATGGCTCTTGTCATACACAGCGGTGATTCTCTGACTCATAGAAGACATTATTATATCAGCCAGGAGTTCCATTTGATAGTACATTCCGACCGAGTGAGCCTGAATTACAGCAACATTATTATAAAGATCGATTATCAGGCCCGGCAAATTGTCTCCCTCGGCATGAACCAGCCTGAATACATTTGTGGAAGGCAGATCAAACACACCCGTTCTTTCCCTGTATTTAATGGTATCATTTATCCTGGTACTGTAGAAATCCTCACCAATCTCTTCATCACTGAACGTAAGTATGCGTACAGCTATTGAACCGGGCTGGTAATGACCTCGTGCAAGGAAATTTTCTTTATTGTCATACACAGCAACCACATCCCCCTCCTCGGGTTCACCGACCAGCTTTTTTATTGCACCACTGAAAACCCATGGATGTCGTCTATATACTGACTGCTCTTTACCTGACTTCAGTATTATTCTGGTTTCCATTTTCATATTATTGTACAGCGGGGCTGTGCTTGTTAAGCTTTTTATATATTTCATAACATACCCAGGCATCTGTTGCTGCATACAGTAACTGGGCATCGTTCAGTTCGTGAGCTTCCCAGTTAGAAACCTGTTGCCTTTTTGATATTCTGAAGCCAAGAATGATGGCTGATAGTTTACGTAGGCCTGAGCTTTTAATTCCAAATTCCTTCACATAATCCTGCAATTCAACAAATCCTTTTTCTTCGAAATCACGTATATTCTTTAATCCTTTAATATCATCATGAATAGCCACCCCGGCTTTGACTATTGATTTATCAGAAAGTATATCAATGAGTTCATCATGCAGTCCAATAATATTAATCCTGAAGATGAATGAATGAATGCCGTTTGATAATTGCATCAAAGCAACCCTGTTCACTTTCCCTTTTCTGAAGGAAGGTTTTGTTTCAGTATCAAATCCGAGGATATCGGATGATTTCAAAATTTCAATGCTCTTCTTCAGCTTTTTATAGTTATCAACCAGAATGATATCTCCCTGAAATCCTGACACGGGATAATTCACCAGTTCAGTTTTATCAATATTCTCTTTAAACGTCATCCTCGCTTTTTTTCCTGAATTCATCCTGTCTGCGTGATATTATCCAATCTGATTTATCACTTTCATCGTTCCCTGACTGTATATCACCACCAATTTTTTCCAAATCAATCAGGGCATGATGAACCGCCCTTATCGTATTCACCAATGTTTGACCCCAGTAGAGTCTGAAGCTTTCTTTGCACTCCCATAATGCATCATTCATCAATTCCACTGTGCCCACCCGGTAAACCATAAGGAAATCCTTGATGTCCTGGTAAATATCTGCCAGGTTCTCAGACAGGTTGCAATAGATAAGTTCTTCAGTAGATCCCTTGTCCTGGTTTACATCTATATAATCATTGGCAGTGCCAAATTTAACGGTGAGTGTGTCTTTGATGTTTTGCCAGTCTTCCTCCCTTACAAATTTTTCTGTTTCTTCATCAAGTTTTGACTCAATTTCCGGGAGATACAAGGCTTTCATATACATAAGTGGTAAAAGTCTCTGGAGAACCAGTAAAAGTTTTCCACCATCTGCAGAGGAAGCATCCTCCAGGAAGCGGCAATATTCATTAGCTACAGCTGTAAATTCTATTACTTCTTTAGAATAGACTAAGTCCTCATCCATAGGAAATATTTTTGGACAAAATTATCCAAATAAATTGTATTAACGAAAGGTGCGGCGAAAGAGAGGGTATTCAGCTGTTCCAGATAAGGTTTTCGCTATCATCCTTTAATATTTTGTCATGATCGAGCAACCATCGTATTACCTTTATCGTTTTCTCTTCATCTATATCTATTTTAGCCACCATCTGGTCAGCAGTCATAGGTTTTTCTTCCAGGATATCCTTTATTTTATCCAGTATCTGGTCAAATTCATATTTGCTAAGGTCCAGTTCATTCCTGCTCATGCAAACATCACACATTCCACATCTTACCGATTCCTGACCGAAATAGTCGAGAAGCATACTGGCCCTGCATTTAGTTTGTGATGTAACATATTTGATCATTTGATCCAGCCGGGACAAGTACTTATCCTTCACATCCTTATGGTTCTCCGGGGAAATATAAAGTGATTTCCTGTCGAGGCGTTCTTCAGTAAATATTATAAGGGCTGTTCTTTTTCCTGGTATATAGTTTATTATATCTCGGCTGCTCAGGTTTACCAGGAATTTATATATAATATCGCGTGACAGTCCAGATTTTTTAGACATTACCTCTTCATTTATAGGCACATATTCAGTGAACATCCCTGTATAGCTCCTGAGAAGAAGTTTTATGAATCCATCCATTGAAGCATTTGCTACCTGGAATTTATAGAGGTCGTCACGGCTTACCTTGAAATATACTCTTGAGGGATTATTCAGTTCCTCAGTCAGTTCAAGGTATTTCTCCCTTTCAAGAAACTTAAGGCTGTTATATGCCTGGGTAACAGATAATCTGTATTTGGCAACGAATTCTGCGAGATTAAAATCATATACCACATTTTTGCCGCTTCCAACCGGTATCTGAAGAAAATTGCATAGCAATTCATATATATTCTTGATATAGTCTACCGAGGGAAATTTTGCATTAACCCTATCCTTTGCCCTGCTAACATCACTGTCGTAGTATAGCTGAACGGCCCAGGCCTTATTGCCATCCCTGCCTGCCCTTCCGCTTTCCTGGAAATATGATTCAATGGAATCGGGTATATCCCAGTGTATTACAAACCGTACATCCGCCTTGTCAATACCCATTCCGAAGGCATTTGTTGCAACTATTATCCGTGGTTTCCCCGATGCCCATGCATTCTGTTTCCTTTCCCTCTGTTCCCTGTTAAGGCCGGCATGATAATAATCAGCCGCAATGTTGTTAGGCACCAGAAATTGTGCAATTTCTTTTGTTTTCTTCCTGCTCCTGACATATATAATACCTGATCCTTTAACTTTTTGGAGAGTGTCAAGTACATATTTATTTTTATCTTCCACTTTACGCACAAGATATACCAGGTTCTTACGTTCGAATCCTGATTTCAATACGTTTCGCTTCCTGAATTCAAGCTTATCCATTATATCATCAACCACTTTCGAGGTAGCGGTGGCTGTAAGGGCAAGGATTGGTACATCTTTTCCCACCAGTTTCCTTATAACGGCTATATTTAGATAGGAAGGTCGGAAATCATATCCCCACTGCGATATACAGTGAGCTTCATCTACTGCAATAAGAGTAACATTCATTGCTCCCACCCTTTTTTCAAAAATCTGTGATTTTATTCTTTCAGGTGAGATATACAGGAATTTATAATCGCCATAAATGCAATTATCAAATGAGATATCTATTTCTTCCCGTGTCATTCCTGAATGTATGGCCATTGCCCTGATATTCATTTGCCTGAGCTTATCTACCTGGTCTTTCATCAGTGCGATGAGCGGTGTAATAACTATACATAATCCTTCTGAAGCAAGTGCAGGTATCTGGAATGTAAGTGACTTTCCCCCTCCTGTAGGCATCAATCCCAATGTATCATTACCCTCAGCTATTGATTTCAGTATTTCCTCCTGTAAGGGCCTGAATGAGGTATATCCCCAGTAACGGGTCAGAATTTTCCTGTATTCGTCCAAGCGTTTCATAAATTGGATGGCAGTGGGTAAGATTTATGCTTTAAATACAAAAATAATAACTGTAATTCAATTTTTTAGCCATGGGAAAAAATAAAAGACAGCTGTTTAAGCAATCATCAATTTTTTGTATCTTGCGCAATCAAAATCAAATACCTGTTACTTATGTCTTTTCTTGATGATAAAGTGGTTATGGAGGGTATAACATTCGACGATGTACTGCTTATCCCTTCCTATTCGAATGTCCTTCCCAGAAAGGTAAATATAAGTTCAAAATTTACCAGGAAAATCAGCCTGAATACGCCAATAGTATCAGCTGCCATGGACACCGTTACTGAAGCTGAGCTGGCCATTGCCATAGCCCGTGAAGGAGGTATAGGGGTAATACATAAAAACATGTCAATCGAGAAACAGGCTATGCAGGTCAGAAAAGTTAAGAGGGCAGAAAATGTGATGATTCTTGAACCTGTAAGCATAGGTATTGATGCAACAGTCTCAGAGGCTCTGGAACTGATGAGAGATTATAAAATCGGTGGCATACCGGTTATAAAAGAGAATAATATCCTGGTAGGCATTGTGACGAACAGGGATCTCAGATTTGAGAACCAGATGACAAAGAAGATTTCTGAAATTATGACCACGAATCTCATTACCACCGACCAGGAAACAGACCTCGAGAAGGCTGCAGATATTCTGCAGAAGCATAAGATTGAAAAACTCCCTATTGTAAATGAAAAAAATCAGCTTGTGGGTCTAATAACCTACAAAGACATCACCAAGACAAAGGACAGACCGACAGCATGTAAAGATAATAAGGGAAGGTTAAGGGTAGCAGGTGCAATAGGTATAGCACCCGACACACTGGATAGAGCTACAGCACTTATCAATGCCAATGTTGATGCATTATCAATAGACACTGCGCATGCTCATACTGAGAATGTTGTACAAATACTGAGAGATATCAAGAGGAATTTCCCCGATACGGAAGTCATAGCAGGAAATATTGGTACGGCTGAAGCTGCGATAATGATGGCTGATGAAGGGGCTGACGCGGTTAAGGTTGGAATCGGACCCGGATCAATTTGCACAACAAGAATAGTTGCAGGGGTTGGTATTCCACAACTCTCGGCAATCTATAATGTTGCAAAAGCATTGGAAGGATCGGGCATTCCAATAATAGCAGACGGTGGAATTAGATATTCGGGAGATATAGTAAAAGCCATTGCTGCAGGGGCAGATTCAATAATGGCCGGTTCACTGTTTGCAGGAGTGGAAGAATCGCCCGGTGAAACAATAATATATAACGGCCGTAAGTTTAAATCGTACCGTGGCATGGGCTCAATAGAGGCAATGCAACTGGGATCAAACGACAGATACTTCCAGGATATTGAAGATGACATAAAGAAACTTGTACCTGAAGGTATAGCTGCAAGGGTACCATACAAGGGCACACTCTCTGAAGTAGTTTACCAGATGATTGGCGGACTGAGGGCCGGGATGGGCTATTGTGGCGCCGCAGATATTGCCGCACTCAAAAAAGCACGCTTTGTTCAAATCACCCATTCAGGTATAATTGAAAGTCATCCTCACGATGTAACCATAACAAGGGAAGCTCCCAATTACAGCAGATAATATCCTGAAATTAATAGTAATATTATGGAAATCAGGAAGCTTATAACTTACACAGTTCTTCTATTACTTACAGTTAACCTGAATGCCCAGACAAATGATTTCCTCCTGAAAGTTAACGACAGGGAAGTTAGTGCCGATGAGTTTAAATGGCTATACCTGAAAAATAACAGTGGTGATTATTATACCGAAATAGATGAGTATCTCGATTTATACACCAGGCTGAGATTAAAAGTTGAAGCAGCCGAAGAAGCGGGCATACACAAGAGTGCTTCATTTAAATCCGAATTAGAGGGTTACAGGAAACAACTGGCCAAGAATTACCTTACCGACCAGGATGTTAAAGACAGACTGCTTGAAGGAGCATATGAAAAATACAAAACAGAAATTCATGCACTGCATATCCTGATCAAATGTCCGGCAGATGCATCACCTGAAGATACGCTCAGTGCATATAACCGAGCCATGAACATAAGACAGAGAATCAGACTTGGCGAACCATTCGAGTCTGTCGCAAAAGGTGCCAGTGATGATCCCATGGTTAATATTAATGGTGGCAATCTTGGATATTTTACAGTTTTCCAGACTCCCCTGCCATTTGAAAATACAGTTTACAATATGAAACCCGGTGAGCTCTCAGAACCTGTGAGAACAGCCAATGGATTTCATATAATAAAAGTACAGGATAGAAGGGCAAACCAGGGCAGAATCAAAGTAACACATATTATGAAAGCCACACCCCCGGGAACCACTGAAGAAGCAAGAGCCAGGGCAAAAAATGAGATTGACAGCCTATATCATCTGCTTCAGAACGGAGCCGATTTCAGTGAACTGGCAAAGAATAATTCAGATGATATGATGACTGCTCCGAACGGTGGTGAACTGCCATGGTTCGGTAGTGGTGAAATGATTCACGAATTCAGTATAGCAGCTTTCAGTCTTTTAAGAGATAATGAGTATACAGAACCAGTTAAGACAGTGTACGGATGGCATATAATAAAACGGCTTGACAAGCAGCCTTTTCCTGAATATGAAGAAGCAAAAAAATACCTCCAAAGCAGACTATCAAACTCATACCTTTTGTCAGTAAGCAGGAAATCATTTGCCGATAATCTCAAGAAAGAATACAATTATAAACACCACAGTAATGCACTGGAATGGTTTTACTCAATTGCAGATTCAACATTCAGACACGGCAATGATTATATTATAACCGAAAAGGTTCCGCGCGAGGTACTGTATTCATTTGCTTCTGAAGAATGCATGATGTCCGAATTTGCCGGATATATCAAGGAGTATGGCAGCCAGGCACCTGATTACAACTCTGAAATATTCATCAATACACTGCTCGATCAAAAAGTCTATAACCATCTTATTGAATATGAAAATTCAATTCTTGAAGAAAAATACCCTGCATTTTCTTATCTCATGAATGAATTTTATGATGGCATGATGTTATTTGAAATATCAGACAGCCTGATATGGAAAAGGCCAGAAAACGACAACAACGGACTGAAACAGTATTATGATACCAGGAAGGATGAATTTATTGAAAAAGAGGAAGCAATGGCAAGAATATACGAGATCTCTCAAGATGCGGGAAAAAGGAAAACAAGAAAAATAATAAAGGCCATAAGAAGACACCACGACAACGGGAATTACTACCGTGAGGTAATGAATGTTGCTGTCTCAGGAGGAGATACACTTGTAAGAATAACTGAAGGAACATGGAAAAAAGGTGAAGATGTAATTCTTGATGATATAAGATGGAACAGGGGTTTAAGTCAGCAGAAAACAAATAATGGTATAATACTTGTTGATATACTCACGATCAAAAAGGAAAGGTACAAGGATTTTGAAGATGTTAAAGGTAAAATCTTAACCGATTATCAGAAATACCTTGAAGAAAAATGGCTCGGTGAATTAAAGAGTAAATACAAGGTATCGGTTAACAGGGAATTATTGGAAAAACTTAAATCGGAAATAGGGAAATGAGAACAATTATTACTGCTGTCAGCATTTTGCTTTCTATGTTTGCATGCACAAAATATAACAATGACGCCAATCGTGTAATTGTAGCACAGGTGGACTATAGGTCCCTGTTTGCCGACCAGATACCCGTTAAAACAAATAATGGGCTCAGCAGTGAAGACAGTATTAGTATTGCACGTAATTACATAGACAGATGGATAAGGAATGAACTGATATTGAGAAAGGCTGAGGAAAACCTTTCAGAAGAATACCAGGCAGAAATCAACAGCAAGCTGGAAGAAACAAGGGCAAACCTGATGATATACCAGTATGAACAGCAAATGATGCTACAGAAAATGGATACGACGGTAACAGAAAAGCAGATATTGGATTATTATGATAATCACTTACAGAATTTTAATCTGCAGAACAATATCATTAA
Organism: Bacteroidales bacterium; assembly: GCA_016928075.1. GTDB lineage: Bacteria > Bacteroidota > Bacteroidia > Bacteroidales > VadinHA17 > UBA9300. Next base: position 68,733 of record JAFGLJ010000027.1, read on the forward strand.
AGTTTTGTTTCTCAAGCTGCCTTATGAGGCTCCGAACATTGACAGGGCGAGAGCCTGGTACAGGTCAGATCAACAAACTGATATCCAGAGCCTTGAAAGTTACGCATACCAGTTTGCAGAAAAATTTGACGATTTTGGAGAAAAGTGGATTAACATGAATTTCCTGCTGAGGGAATTACCTGCCAATATTGATAACGAATCATACTTTCTCAGAAACAACCGGTATTATGAGACAAGTGATGCCGATTTCCATTATTTTGTTAACATCCGTGACTTCAGACTGAAGGGATCAGTAGCACCAATTGATTATGTGAGAGACGACATCAAGACTATAATACTTAACAACAGAAAGATAGATTTTTTGCAGGAACTTGAAAACGGCATTTATAACGAGGGGATCAGAGACAACAGCTTCCGTGTTTTCAAATAGACTGAAATAGAATTATTATAAGGTTCGAAATAAATTATAAATACAGGAGTTAATTAAAAGAAGAAGCATAGAGATGAAAATACTCAATCGCATAATTATCAGCCTTTTTACATTTGTATTGGTTACGACTACATCAAACTCGCAATATATTATTGATGAGGTTTCTGCTATTGTTGGTGATGAAACAGTTTTTCTTTCTGATGTCGAGAACATGGTTCTGCAGCAGATCACCATGGGTGACAACCGCCCAATTGAAAGAATAAGATGTGAGGTTTTTGAAGATCTGATGGTGCAGTTATTGTTTCTTGACCAGGCAAGGCTAGACAGTATAGAGATTTCCAGTGATGACATCAACAGGATGCTTGACGAAAGGCTGAATGATTTTGTATTGCGTGCCGGATCGGAAGAAAACCTGGAGGGATATTTTAGAAAAAGCATGGTAGAAATAAGACGAGACCTCAGGCCAATGATGGAAAATCAACAGCTGGCAGCACAGGTTCAGAATAACCTTGCCATGGATATAACCATTACCCCTGAAGAAGTAAAAGGATACTACGAATCTATTCCTCCTGAAAATATACCACTTGTACCAGCCCATGTAGAGATAAGTATAATCCAGATTAATCCTCCCGGGCTGGAACAGAGTAAGCTTGAAACAAGGCAACAGCTGCTTAACCTGCGCAGGAGAATTATCGAGGGGGAAAGTTTCAGGGCTCTTGCAGTTCTATACTCCGAGGATGAACAGTCTGCAGCCAACGGAGGCGAAATAGGATTTCAGGTAAGGGGTAACCTTGACAGGGTATATGCTGATGAAGCATTCAGCCTGAAAGAGAACCAGGTATCAAAGGTTATTGAATCAGAATTTGGTTTCCATATTATTGAACTTATAGAAAGAAAGGGAGATATGGTAAATACCCGGCATATTTTAATCAAGCCTAAAATAAAACCGGAACAGGCAATAGAAGCCAAAAACCGGCTCGACAGTATAGCAGATCTCATTCGCTCTGACTCGCTCAGCTTTAAGAATGCAGCTTTAATGTATTCAACACACCGCGACAGCAGGATGAACGGTGGAGTATATGTTACAAGTGATACAAGAGAAAGCCTTATCGAGATTGACAGGTTGCAAAGGGAAATGTATCTGATTGTAAGAGATATGAATATCAACGAAATATCAGACGGTTTCCAGATGAAAGATGAGACGGGTAATACTGTATTCAGGATAATTAAGCTTAATAAACAAACCGAACCCCATGTCGCTAATCTAAAAGAAGATTATAATTACCTCCAGGAGCTTGCCCTTGCAAATAAACGTGCCGGAGTTTACCAGGACTGGATCAAGGAAAAAATGGAAATGACATACATAAAGATTAGCGACAAGTTCAGAACATGTAATTTCAGGAACAAGGGATGGCTCAAATGAAAGTGATAAGGATTATCAGGCTTATCCTTCTTTTTATTCTGCCTTTCAGCATATTGACTGCCCAGGAAACCGAGCGCGAGGGTAAAAAGAAAATTGAAATCTTACATGCTGATCTTATGGCCAACCGGGGTGAAATGAGGCAACTGCTCGGAAATGTAAGATTCAGACATAAGGAAACTTATATGACCTGTGACAGTGCTCACTTTTTCCCTGACAGGAACCTGGTTGAAGCATATAGTAAAGTCCATATCTTTAAAGGTGACACTCTCCATCTTTACGGAGAATATTTACTTTATGACTCTGAAGCGGAGTTCGCATACGTAAGAGATTCTGTCCTGCTTATTGACAATGAAACAAGACTGAACACCGATTATCTTGAATATGACATGGTTAATGAGACAGCAACCTATACTACGGGGGGAAGGATCATAAATGAAGATAATGTGCTGACAAGCAAGATAGGAATATACTATACCGAGGAAGAGGTATTTAATTTCAAGGACAGTGTGAAACTTGTCAATCCTGATTATACAATGCACTCAGATACACTGAAATATGACACAGTCAGTGAGATTGCATATTTCCTGGGCCCTTCAGAAATAGTTGGAGACAGTATTTATGCAAAGTGCAACAGGGGCTGGTACGACACTAAGAATGAGCTGAGCCTTTTAATGGATGATGCTTTTATTGATAATGAGGTCCAGATTGTTACAGGTGATTCATTATATTATGAAAATGATAACGGCTATGGTACTGCACACCATAATGTAACAATAAGGGATAAGGAACAGGACATAATTGTAAAAGGCAATGTATCATGGTATTACCAGGAACCCGAACGGTTCATGATAACCGACAGCGCAGAGTTCATCCAGGTGAACGAGGATGATTACCTTTACCTGCATGCTGATACTCTCAGGTCAATCACTATCAGTGATTCGACTATGAATTACCGCCTTGTGAAAGCTTATTACGGATGTCGGATCTACAGCGAAGATATTCAGGCTAAATGTGATTCATTAGCCTATTCATTCCGTGATTCCGTTATTCGGCTTTATTATAATCCGGTGTTGTGGTCTGAAGCCAACCAGTTGTTTGCCGACTCCATGGCCCTGATTACCAAGAACAGGGAAATGCATAAGATGGAATTATATAATAATTCTTTTGTAATAGAGGAAGTGGATTCAGCAAGGTATAATCAGCTTAAAGGGAAGAACCTGTTCGGGTATTTCAGGGATAATAAGCTTTACAAGATAGAGATCAGGGGTAATTCGGAGAAGATATATTTCGCCATAGAGGATAATGAGCTGATAGGTGTGGACCAATCGACATGTGTCAACATGGATATATATATTGAAGATGGTAAGATCAGCGAGATTTACCTGATGGACAACCCCGAGGGAACACTCGACCCTCCCCTGTATAAAACGCCTTCACTCAGGCGGCTTGAGAATTATGCCTGGTACCAGGCCATAAGGCCAAAGAACAGATACGATATCTTCAGAAAATAAATGGATTAATACTCATCTTCATTGAAAAAGAAGTCATCCTTACTTGGATAATCAGGCCAGATATCTTCAATACTTTCATATATATCTCCCTCGTCTTCTATTTCCTGTAAATTCTCGATGACTTCCATGGGTGCCCCCGACCTGATTGCATAATCAATAAGCTCATCCTTGGTTGCCGGCCAGGGAGCATCTTCGAGTTTTGATGCTAGTTCAAGAGTCCAGTACATTTTTTCCCTTCTGATTTTTCAATTTGGGTCTGCAAATAAATATTAAATTATTTAATAAAACAACAGTAAATTTCACTTTTTTTCAAGGTATCCATTTACTCTGCTCTATACCTGATTCTTCGGCTATTTTCCTTGCGAGAACAAAAAGATAATCAGACAATCGGTTAAGGTACCAGGCTGCTTTTATATCAGTATTTTTCTTAACGGGAAGTGAGGTAACCAGTCTTTCAGCCCTCCGGCACACACACCTTGTTATGTGTGTGAATGAAACGGCATCATTGCCTCCCGGAAGCACAAAAGATGATAATTCGGGTAATTTTTCTTCCATAAGATCGATTTCATTTTCAAGCATTTTAATATCGTCATCATCAGGAGGTGCCATCTTTGAGATATCTGCCCCCGGTCCTACCGAGAGGATAGCAGCAACATGCATAAGCTTATCCTGTATGGAATATAAAGTAACCGATCTGCCGGCGTTAACGGGAAGGCCCCTCAAGAGCCCAAGCCATGATATTAGTTCATCTAGGGTACCGTATGCATCTATCCTTTCATGATGTTTAGGTACCCTTTCTCCTCCCGCCAACGATGTTGTGCCATCATCGCCGGTTCTTGTATAAATTTTCATTATCAGTTCTTGATTTCATCACTGGATATCTGTCCGTCCATAAGTCGGACGATCCTTTTGGCATGCCGTGCGATATCCTCTTCGTGGGTAACCAGTATTACAGTATTTCCATCAGAATGTATCTTATCAAGAAGTTTCATAATATCAACAGATGTTTTACTGTCAAGATTACCAGTAGGCTCATCAGCAAGTATTATGGAGGGTTTGTTAACCATTGCCCTGGCAATTGCCACCCTCTGGCGCTCTCCTCCTGACAGTTCATTGGGTTTGTGTGTAATTCTGTCAGCCAGGCCAACCGAGTCAAGCATTTGTTTTGCCATTTCAATTCTGTCGGCCTTTGCAACTCCTGCATATATCAGAGGAAGCATAACATTTTCATGGGCTGAATATCTTGGTAGTAAATTAAAGGTCTGAAAAACAAAACCTATCTCCTTGTTCCTTATCTCTGCAAGCTGGTTATCTTCAAGCTTGCTTACATCGGTACCATTGAGCACATAATTTCCCTTGGTGACCGTATCAAGGCATCCCAGTATGTTCATCAGGGTGGATTTACCTGAACCAGAAGGCCCCATAACGGCGACATATTCATTTTTATCAATGGACAGGGTGACCGATCGCAGGGCTCTTACTATAATTGTGCCTATTTGATAGTTCTTAACCACGTCATTTATTTCAATTAATTTACTCATTCTATCTAAAGGTTTAAAATTCTCCGAAAGTACTTCTAAAAATCTAAAAAATAAAAATCAAACTCATTAAATAATGTTAATATCTTATCACAAAATCCTGTTTTACCATTCCCTCTCTGAAAAACACAAATCCCATCTGGAAAATATCTATACTTACTGACACCTGTAAATCACTTTTTATTTCATTCCATGCTTCATTCATTTCAAAAGAATAATTAATGTCATCAAAAATTATAACAGATTCGTCCGTAATAAGTTCTTTCAGCAAGGTAAAATACCTCAATACAGGTTCTTTCCTGTGATTTCCATCAACAAATACCATTGAAGGCCTGAAGCCTGTTGCCCTGATAGCATGTAGCTGAGTGTCAAAATCACCCTGAATAATATCAGTATTACCAATATTTCCTCGGGCAATATTCCTTTTTGCCACTTTCGCCAGATTATTACAACCCTCGATACTTATTATTTTTGAGAAAGGAGCACCCATGGCCATGAAAATTGTGCTTATTCCAACTGATGTTCCGAGCTCAAGAATATTTTTCCCATCGTACTGCTGTGCTATATTATGCAGAACCCTGCCATACCTGTTTCGTATTGCTGATGTGCGGGATATATCTGAAAGCCGCCTGCGGGATGATTTGGTATATTGTGATCCTGCCCCCAGGTCGTTTACTTTTATTAGTTCACAGCTCCCTGCCATATACTTCCTTATTTTTAAGATTATGTCCATAACTTCAGGGGGAATATCCTTACGCAAAACAGTATTTATAAAATCAAAAACAAACGGGCTGTGAATTCCATGTCCTTTCCTGTGGCGCGAAAAAGCAAAATATTTAAAAGCCCTTGCAATCCTGTAGTAATTCATCCTTCTGGAAAATACTGTTTGTGAACAATTCAAAAATAGTTAATTTAGGATTTAGGTTTAATTAATCCAGTTTTATATTCTCAGCGAATAATGCCTGATATCCTTGACACTGAAATAAAATTCCTGGCGGGAGTGGGTCCAAAAAGATCGGAGTTGCTCAAGAAAGAACTGGATATTACAACCTTCAGGGATCTGTTGTATTATTTCCCTTACAAATACATTGACAGAACCAGATTTTACAAGATTTCTGAATTGGACCCTGAAATGCCGTATGTTCAGGTAAGAGGCTTCATTGATGGATTCCAGACTGAGGGAGGTGGTCGAAATAAGAGACTGTCAGCAATATTCAGGGATGATACCGGATCAATTAAGCTGGTCTGGTTCAAGGGACTTAAATGGATTATCGACTCATATAAAATTAATAAGGAATATATAATTTTTGGAAAACCAGGTTTATTTAATGAAACGATTAATATTGTACACCCTGAGATTGAAGATCCTGAACAGCTGGAAAAGAGAATAATAAGCAATATACAGGCGCAGTATAGTACAACCGAAAAACTTAAGAACAATTACATTACTTCCAAAACAATATACAAATTACAAAGTAATTTATTCAGCCAATTACGTACCAGGGTTAAGGATACGTTACCATCATGGATGAGAGAAAAATACAGGCTGATGAACCTGCATGATGCCCTTTTTATCACTCATTTCCCCAATGATAACAAAGATCTTGAAAGAGCGCGTTTCAGGCTTAAGCTTGAGGAATTATTCTATATCCAGTTAAGCCTGCTGAGTCTGAAGATACACAGGGGGAACAGGTTCAAAGGCTATGTTTTCGGTATCGTGGGGGAAAAATTCAATGAATTTTACTCCAGGAACCTTCCTTTCAGCCTTACCGGTGCACAGAAAAGGGTTATGAAAGAAATAAGAAAGGATCTCGGCTCAGGCAAGCAAATGAATCGTCTGCTGCAGGGTGACGTGGGAAGTGGTAAAACACTTATTGCCCTGATGAGTATGCTGATAGCCATTGACAATGGCTACCAGGCATGCCTGATGGCCCCGACGGAGATCCTTACCATACAACATTATAATACCGTATCTGATATGCTGAGGGGTATAGATATAGAATTGTGCCTTCTAACCGGCTCAACAAAGAAATCAGAAAGGGAACGAATAGCAACCGGCCTGGAAAACGGTACTATAAAAATAATAATAGGAACTCATGCTCTGATAGAAGAAACGGTCCAATTCAACAAACTGGGTTTAGCAATTATAGATGAGCAGCATCGTTTTGGTGTCGCGCAAAGGGCCAGCTTATGGAAAAAAGACAGGAATCCACCTCATGTTCTGGTAATGACAGCAACACCAATCCCCAGGACTTTAGCAATGACCCTTTATGGCGACCTGGATGTATCAGTGATTGATGAGCTCCCTCCAGGCAGGAAGCCTGTTAAGACCATCCACTTTACTGATTCTGCCAGGTTAAGGGTATTTGGGTTTATGAAAGAACAGATTAAAGCCGGACAGCAGATTTATATAGTATATCCGCTCATCAAGGAATCAGAGAAGATGGACTACAAAGACCTTGAAGATGGTGTGGAAGCAATAACAAGGGCCTTTCCTCCTCCCCGGTACGTTATATCCGTGGTTCATGGCAAAATGAAATCGAGAGATAAGGATCTGTCTATGAGGTTATTTACCACAGGTAAGGCTCATATACTTATCGCAACAACAGTAATAGAAGTTGGCGTGGATGTACCTAACGCATCTGTAATGATTATCGAATCAGCCGAAAGGTTTGGTCTTTCACAGCTACACCAGCTGAGGGGTCGCGTAGGCAGGGGTGCCAAACAATCATACTGCGTTCTTATGAGCTCGGATAAACTCTCAAATGAAGCACGTAAAAGGATTGAAACAATGGTTAGCAGTAATGATGGCTTTGAGATTGCCGAAGCTGACCTGCGCTTACGCGGACCCGGCGATCTCGAAGGAACGAGGCAGAGCGGGATAGGATTTGACCTTAAGATTGCCAGCCTGGGAAAAGACGGACAGATACTTGAATATGCCAGAAGAATTGCAGAAGAAATACTTGAGGAGGACCCGCTGTTGAAAAATCCGGACAATCATATACTTACAGAACAATTAAGCAGGTTGAAAAAAACTGAGTATGACTGGAGCAAAATAAGTTAAACTTCACAATAAAGATGCCCTTCTTATTTAGACTGATTCTATATTATTTTACCCTGATGAAAAACTGATTTAATGCATACTTATTTCGGCAGCATATTATAAATTTGCCCATTCAAACCATGCATGGTTCCATAAAATGCAAAACGAAGATACGATTGAACATACTGGTACAGTAAAATCAGTAGAAAATAAGCATATAACTGTAAATATCCTTTCGCATCCTGCCTGTTCAGGATGTATTGCTTCAGGTATATGTGATCTTTCAGGCCGTGCGAACAAGGAAATTATCGCAAGTGCCGGCCCTGAAGTAAAGGCCGGTGACCAGGTGATTGTAGTAATGAAAAGGTCTATGGGTTTCAAAGCATTGTTCCTGGGATACCTGCTTCCTTTTATTATTGTAATGCTGATACTTATTGTTTTAACCTCACTATCCGTATCAGAATCTGTAAGCGGTATTACTGCTTTATTTTCACTTGTTCCCTACTACGTCATAATCTACCTGAGAAAAGAAAAGGTTGGTAAGAGTTATTCATTTACTATAAAAAAACTAATTAAATGAGTTCTGTAGTTCTTATAACAATAATCTCTTTAAGCCTTTTAGGTATTATAGCAGCACTGATATTATTTTTTGTTGCGCAAAAATTCAAGGTTTTTGAAGATCCGCGCATTGATGAAGTTGAGGCAGCCTTGCCCGCCGCCAATTGTGGAGGCTGTGGCTATGCAGGTTGCCGCAATTTTGCAGAGGCACTTGTTAAGTCCGAAACTTTTGAAGGCTTGTATTGTCCTGTCGGTGGAAATGAGACCATGGCAGAGGTAGCCAGGATCCTTGGCAGGGAAGCACCGGAAGTAGAACCGGAGGTGGCAGTTGTGCGATGTAATGGCACCTATGAAAACAGGAAAAAAACATCTTACTATGACGGTGCCATGAACTGTACCATCGCCCACAACCTTTATGGGGGCGACACCGACTGTCATTATGGTTGCCTCAGCTTGGGCGAGTGTGTTGATGCCTGTGATTTTGATGCTATGTATATGGATAGCGAAACAGGGTTGCCTGTTGTGATTGATGAAAAATGTGTTGCCTGCGGGGCATGCGTTAAAGCTTGTCCACGCAACATAATCGAACTCAGGAAAAAGGCAAAAAAAGACAGGAAGATATATGTTTCATGTGTAAACGAAGATAAAGGCGGACCTGCAAGGAAAGCCTGCAGCGTTGCATGTATAGGATGCGGCTTATGTGTGAAAGCCTGTCCTTTCGATGCCATTACACTGAACAACAACCTTGCATATATTGATCCCGAGAAATGTATGCTATGCAGAAAATGTGTTCCTGTGTGTCCTACGAATGCAATAATCGAGGTAAATTTTCCACCCCGGAAAACTCAAGAAAAGGTAGAGGCGGAAAAAGCGGAGGCATAAAATAACTGAAGTTGAACCTAAATTAATATAAAGTGTTGAAGACATTCGCCAAAGGAGGCGTTCATCCACCTGAAAACAAAATATCTGCAGGTATTCCAATCGAAATATTACCGGTACCGGAACAGGTCATTATACCTATTAATCAACACCTCGGAGCTCCTGCTGAGCCGATGGTTGAAAAGGGTGAGGCAGTTAAGGCAGGCCAGATAATTGCCCGGAATAAAGGTTTTGTATCAGCAAATATTCATTCTCCTGTTTCGGGTAAAGTTCTTAAGGTCGATAAGGCCTTTGACTCCTCGGGTTACAAGCAGACATGTGTAATAATAAATGTAGAGGGGGACGAATGGATTGATTCTGTAGACCGAAGCGATAAACTTAAAAGGGATATTAATCTTACGGGTGAAGAAATTATAAAAAAGTGTTCTGAAAATGGTATTGTTGGAATGGGCGGAGCAACATTCCCAACCCATGTAAAGCTTACTATACCTCCGGGTAAAAAATGTAACGTACTGATCATAAATGGTGTAGAATGTGAGCCCTATCTCACTTCCGATCATCGCCTATTGCTGGAGAAGACCGGGGAAATACTCACAGGGACATCCCTGCTTATGAAGGCGCTGGGGGTAGAAAGGGCTATGATAGGTACTGAAAACAACAAGAAAGATGCCATCGAAAAGCTGCAGAGTATGGTGTCGGAATATAGTGGTATAAGTGTTCATGCCCTTAAAGTTAAATACCCGCAGGGTGCTGAAAAACAACTTATAAAAGCACTTATAAAAAGGGAAGTGCCTTCAGGAGGCCTTCCTATTGATGTTGGCACAGTCGTTCATAATGTTGGAACTGCTTACGCCGTATACGAAGCCGTACAAAAAAATAAGCCACTGGTGGAAAGAGTTGTAACAGTAACAGGGAAAGACATGGAAAAGCCTGTAAACCTGCTTACTCGAATAGGAACCCCCGTAAGCAAGCTTATAGAATATGCGGGAGGTTTACCTGACAGCACCGCCAAAATAATAAACGGGGGACCTATGATGGGTAAAGCACTCGCTTCACTTGATGTACCGGTAACAAAAGGGACATCAGGAATTATACTTATCAGAAGAAAAGAATCAAGGAGGAGTGAAACAGGGCCCTGTATAAGATGCAGTAAATGCATAGCAGCCTGCCCTATGGGACTGGAGCCATACCTTTTGATGACACTCGCTGAGAAAGAGCTTTATGAAAGAGCGGAGAAAGAGAGGATAATGGATTGCATGGAATGCGGATCATGCAGTTACATATGCCCGGCGCATCGACCTTTACTGGATTACATAAGGCTGGGTAAGTCCAATGTAGGCAGGATAATAAGAGAACGAAAACAAAAATAAGCACTCAAAGAAATAGAATACTAATAATGAATAATCTACTGACAGTATCACCATCTCCGCATGAGTATGGCAAGGAGACAACAAAAAAACTCATGTACGGAGTGGTAATAGCCCTAGCCCCTGCCCTGCTTGCCACTATCTGGTTTTTCGGCTGGGCAGCAATCCTGATAACTTCAGTTTCCGTAGTGTCCTGTGTTATTTTCGAATCTCTTATCCAGAAATTTATTTTAAGGAAGAAACCATCTGTAAGTGACGGTTCCGCGGTAGTTACAGGTCTGTTACTCGCTTTTTGCCTTCCCACCAATCTTCCCATAGGACTAATTATCCTGGGTGCCCTGGTAGCTATAGGTGTTGGTAAAATGACCTTTGGAGGACTGGGAAATAACCCTTTCAATCCGGCACTCGTCGGAAGAGTCTTCCTTTTTCTTTCCTTTCCGGTTCAGATGACCACATGGCCTGTCCCAAAAGGATTTAAGACAAGCTTCACTGATGCAATAACAGGTGCAACACCATTAAGCATACTGAATGAGAACTATGATAAAATTCCTGTACAAAATATTATGACGGACACGGAGCTTGCTATGCCGGGATACCAGCAGCTTTTCTGGGGAAACATGGGAGGTTCACTGGGTGAAATAGCTGCTTTTGCCCTTCTTATAGGACTGGCATACCTGCTCATAAGGAAAATCATAACCTGGCATATTCCAGTAAGCATACTCCTCACAGTAATCCTGTTCACAGGTATCTTATGGCTTGCCAATAATGAATCAAATGCTGATCCACTTTATCACCTTATGACCGGGGGGTTGCTCCTGGGAGCTATTTTTATGGCCACCGATTACGTAACCTCACCCATGTCAAAAAAAGGCATGATAATTTACGGCGTGGGAATAGGCATAATAACAGTACTTATCAGGCGATTCGGAGCGTATCCTGAAGGTGTGCAGTTTGCAATACTTATAATGAATGCATTCACACCACTGATAAATATATATTTAAAACCATCAAGGTTCGGAGAGGAGGTAAAAAATGTCTAAGAAAGAATCAAACCTTAAAAACATGTTTATTGCTCTGCTGGTGATCACTTTTATCGCTTCAGCATCCCTTGGTGGCATTTATGAACTGACAAAGGAACCTATAGCAGCAGCAAAGCTTGAAAAGAAAAATAGCGCTATAAGGCAGGTTATTCCTGAATTTGACAATAGCCCCACTGATGATATTTATAAGAAAGCTGTAAATGGTGATACACTTTATTTTTACCCTGGAACAAAAGGTGGTGAACCGGTAGGAACAGCCGTTGAAACGTTCTCAAATTTAGGGTTCTCAGGGGAAATTAAGATAATGGTTGGCTTCCTGCCCGATGGTACAATAAATGATGTTGCTGTCCTTGAACATGCAGAGACACCAGGGCTGGGTGATAAAATGGAAAGGAAGAAATCAGACTGGAGTTTGCAGTTCCAGGGGAAGAACCCTGAGTCATTCCGCCTGTCTGTTAAGAAGGACGGCGGCGATGTTGATGCCATTACAGCCTCAACAATCAGTTCAAGAGCTTTCTGCGATGCTGTGGAAAGAGCATATGAAGCTTTTAGAAGTATAAATCAGAACAAGTAAAAAAGCTAATACGAAGATATGAACCAACTTAAGAATTTCACCAAAGGCTTTATAAAGGAAAACCCGGTATTTGCTCTCTTCCTCGGCCTGTGCCCAACACTTGGTGTAACCACTACCGCCATAAATGGTATGGGCATGGGCCTGGCAACCACATTTGTCCTGTTGATGTCAAATGTCGTAGTTTCCCTTATTAAAAACTTTATACCTGATAAAGTCAGGATACCTTCCTTTATAGTTATTATAGCGTCTTTTGTAACTATTGTTGAACTTATAATGCAGGCGTACCTCCCTGCACTATTTGAAGCACTTGGCCTTTTTATCCCGCTTATAGTTGTGAACTGTATTGTGCTGGGACGCGCCGAGGCTTTTGCATCAAAGAACACACTGCTGTCATCTGCAATAGACGGACTGGGCATGGGATTGGGATTTACCTTTGCACTTACCCTCCTGGGGTCGGTTAGGGAAATACTTGGTTCAGGATCCATATTCGGACTGAAATTTATAGGCGGGGAAGGCATACTTATATTCATATTATCACCGGGAGCGTTCATTGCGCTGGGTTACCTCATAGTGATTGTTAACAAGCTAAGTAAGAAAGGGGCATAAGATGGAATATATAATAATAATCATATCTGCAATCTTTGTAAATAATATTGTTCTCAGCAAGTTCCTGGGTATTTGCCCCTTCATTGGGGTTTCAGCAAAAATTGAAACAGCCATAGGGATGTCGGGAGCAGTCTTATTTGTAATGACCATAGCCACACTGGTAACTTACCTGATTCAGAATTATATACTAATCCCTTTTGGCATAGTATACATGCAGACCATTACCTTTATCCTGGTTATTGCATCATTGGTTCAGCTGGTGGAGATTATACTTAAGAAAGTAAGCCCTACATTATACCAGGCTCTTGGTATATTCCTTCCGCTTATTACTACTAACTGTGCAGTCCTGGGAGTAGCTATAATGGCGGGTCAGCAGGACCTCAACCTCATGGAAAGTATCGTTTTCGCTATCGCGAATTCAATAGGTTTTGGCCTTGCACTTATACTCTTCGCAGGTTTGCGTGAGCACCTCGAACTGGCAGATGTACCGACACCCATGAGAGGTGTTCCAATAGCTTTTGTTGTTGCAGGGCTACTGGCCATGGCTTTTATGGGATTTGCAGGTATAGTGTAAAAGTGACTTTACTTAAAAGCTTTTTCCAGTAATCCGTCACCATCAATTTTGAGCCGGTCAAAATAATCAGGTACCCGTTTGCCTGTCAGTTTATCCACATACAATTTAGCGAGGTATTGTCCTAACATAAAACCCTGCCCCCGCAGACCTATGAACAAACCGTGATCAGTATCGATGAGCATCCTCGGCTCAACATAATAACCTGCCCATATAGCCTGAAATCCAACCGATGATAAGCATGGTACCCAATCAACGAACACTTCCGTAACAATCTCAAGAAAATCCTGGGAATTGATCTTCAGGTTTTTTCCTGTTTCTTCCGGTTCAATCATAGGTGAAGCGCACCCAATTATCTGCCCCGTTTCAGCTAACTGCTGACCATAAACAGCTGTGAATCCTTTATATTTTCTTCGATCGATTAACATTGACAGTGGACTTCCATTGATGCCCAGCATAGGTAAGCGACGGGTAATAAAGGCCTGGTGTTTAACAGGATAAATGCCCGTTTCAAGCCCTAATCTGGATGCGAATTTCGCACCTTCGGGACCAAGGGCATTAATGAACACCTCGGTTTGATATTCAATGTACTCATTATTATGATCACGGACAATTACATTATAAGCCTTTCCCGAAGTATTTATATCTATTAATTCACAATCTTCAAGTATTGTACCTCCATGTTCAATGCCTATATTTCTTATAAGATCAATCACTCTGCCAGGTGTAGCCTGCCAGCAATTGTTGGTAATAAGTGCTGCCTTATATTTATTCAACGAAGGGTTGAAATGATCCGACACTTCCTTCCGGAAATCTTTGGAATCAATCATCCTTGCGTCCGACCAGGCAATAGAAGCCTCCAGGTCTCTGTATATCTGTTCATCGTGTGCAAAAGTAACATACTTGATTGGAAGGAAATCAATATTCTGAACATCCTGTAATTCTCTGAATATCTGTAAATTATTATTTGCAATATCGGAAAGCTCGGGCAGACTGAAGTTTGGACGGCCGGCAGCAATGTTTCTCCATGATGAGCCGCGACCATAATTAATCATTAAGGGTTTAAGACCTGCTTCTGCCATATATCTGAATAAAGCGCTACCACCTATACCGCCTCCGGCAATAAAGGACTGTGTATGGATTATTTTACGGCTCTTGTCATTCAGGTGGGTGATTACGTTTTCATGAGCCTTCCTGGGAAGAAGTTCACCCAATACTATCTGATTAGAAAGCGGACCACGAGGTGTGGCATCGCCAACCATTGAAATACCGTATTTAGGTAAGACAGTCTTTAATCGCTTAATACATCGTTTCCCCCGGCAGGCACCCATTCCCAATCTCGTGGTATGTTTTATCTCATCAACTGAAATAAATTTCCTTGGGCCGATAATATCAAGTATTTCATTCAGTTTTACATCATCACAATGACATATATACTGATCTCCTTCATATTTATTCACTGTATCCTCATAACTGATCTCATCCGGATAAATTTCCTTGATAATAAAACCTCTCACCTCGATTAGCTCGTCACCACTTATGTCAAGTGCTTTAACCCTGGCAATATTTGTTTTATTTTCTTTCCTGAGCACTTTTTCAATAATTCCCTCCCCCAGTTTCTGCCCCTGATTGTTTACCAGGTAAACTTCAGAATCTTCTGCAACGTTGTATTCAACAGGCAGGAACAACCAGTTCTTTTTGAGATTATACCCAAAAATGGCCAGTCCGGGACACTGGTAAACGCATTCCATACAACCTATACATTTATCGAAATCTATTTCCGGAACAGTGCTTGTGGATGATTTGGTAATGGCATTGTGAGGGCAGGCAAAAGCACAGGGATTACATGCAAAACCATAAAGACAGTCTATTAATACGAAAGGTTTTCCCCATATTCTGTCTTTTGAGGGCTTGAAAGGATCATCTATGATCTTAACCGGTTCCTGCTGGGAATCAATATATTCTTTGGATATTTTCAAATACTGTTTATAATCATATCTTACTCCCATTTCATCAATAATTTCATAAGCTACCTGTTTCCCCCTGAGTACTGCACTTGTTCCCTCTCCTATCCTGATTGCATCGCCTGCACCATGACAGTTTCTACCAAAAACTTCTCTACCCTTTATAAGCAAAGCGTCATCAGAAATAAGGCCCGTACAAATGTTAATAGCATCAATTCCATTAATCACTTTTTCTGTTCCGGGCACAGGTTCAAAATTCTCAGCATCTGCAATTACTGCTCCCGTAATACCGTCGTAATTCTCATTGGGTATTGCCTTAACAAGGATTTTAGAAGTCAGAACGGGAATCCCCAGGCGTCTTACCCTGTTAGCCTGAACGGGAAATCCTCCTTCGCAGGGCATTGCTTCAATAATTGCTTTTACTTTTGCCCCGGCCTGTATTAACTGGTAAGAGGTAAGGTAGCCAATATTTCCTGCTCCAACAGTCAGCACATTTTTACCCAGCAAGGTAAATTCCTGGTTCATCATTTTCTGTACAACCGCTGCTGTATATACCCCGGGCACATCATCGTTCTCAAAAGGAGGCATAAAGGGCACTGCCCCTGTAGCAACAACCAGGTAATTTGTATCGACGTAATATATCTCTTCCGAATTAATATTTTTAACAGCCAGTCTTTTACCTTCAAGTATATCCCAGACTGTAGATTCAAGAAATATACCTTTTTGATTTTCACCTGCCAGAGATTTTGCAATATCAAAACCTCTCATGCCTCCAAATTTCTTCTCTTTTTCAAAAAAGAAAAACTGGTGTGTCTGCATTAGGAACTGCCCGCCTATATGATCATTATTATCTATTACTACATTGTCAATTCCGTGCATATTCAATATTTCCCTGGCTGCAAGACCTGCCGGTCCCGCACCGATAATAGCCACGTCAGTTTTATAAACATTCAATGGCTTATCGGTTTCTATTTTTTGTGACCCCGGTTTATAATCCCGGGGGATTGTTTTCACCTCCCTGACGCCATTCACTCGTGTGATACATATTCTCCTTATTACTCCATCAACTAGCATTTCGCAGGCGCCACATTTCCCTATACCGCATTCAAGACTGCGGTTCCTGTTTTCGAGGCTGTGACTATGCACCGGATAGCCTGCCTGGTGAAGGGCTGCGGCAATAGTGAAGTCTTTCTCCGCAGTAATGGTTTTATCGTTGAATTTAAAACTTGTCTTTTGTTTTTCAGGAACAACCAGTATTGGATGAGAAGTTATTTTCTGCATATCAGGACATATTAATTTCAATTAATGACCTGGTGAAAATAATAACAGAATAACAAGAAATTACTGATATCTGTCATTAAGTGAACTTACCCGGTCAATGGCAGGTTACCGGTTAAGTACGGACTATTGATCATTTAGGATCTTTTATCAGCCTAAATTGTATATTATAAATAAAATAGCTGTACGAGAAGCTGGCAGTTTAGAAAAGTGATAAGTCAGCATTTTCTACAACATCATAAGGCTTATTCCTATGACTATGATTCCGCTTATCAGGCCGTAGATAGTGGTATGGTGTTTCCCATATTTATGGGCAGCAGGCAGGAGTTCATCAAAAGATATATAGATCATAATTCCGGCAACCAGTGCAAACATATAACCCAGGACAATCTGGCTTCGGAACAATGAGAGTATTAAATATCCTACCAGTGCTCCTAACGGCTCGGAGAAGCCCGACAGGGTGGCCCACCAGAATGCTTTTTTCCTCGATCCCGTGGCATAATACACGGGTACAGAAACAGCTATGCCCTCAGGGATATTATGTATGGCTATAGCGATGGCTATGCTTACACCAACAGTTATGTCCGATACTCCTGCCATAAATGTAGCTATCCCTTCAGGGAAATTATGAATGCTGATTGCTACAGCAGTAAAAACACCTACACGTAATAACCTTTTACCTTTGCAGGCGCGTCCGTTATCCATTTGCTCGAGGCTCCTCATTTCATGGGGGTTTTCCTGAGTTGGTACCATCTTGTCTATAAGTGCCGTAAGCCCAACGCCACTAATAAAAAAAAGGAAAGTAATCCATGCTGAGATATTAACAGTATAGTATTCACCAATTACACTGTTTGCTTCTCCAAGAATTTCTGTAAAGGAGATATAAATCATCACTCCGGCGGAAAAACCAAGTGAGTAGGAAAGGAAGGTGGTGTTTGTCCTTTTTGCAAAAAACGCTATTCCTCCTCCTATAGCTGTTGCCAGCCCTGCAAAAAGTGTAAGGCCAAAAGCAAGGTAAACATTAGTCCATTCCATTCCTGTAGCAATATTTAAAAATGATCTGCAAAAATACAAAAAGTAAAGGTAATACAATGATCAATGACTAAACTTATAAGGCAGGGCATTCTGATCTCAGATCCTTATCATTTCTTCATTTGTAATATACTCCATATGATAATGATAATCCCCTTTAAAACGTTATTTTTATATAAAATACAATTTATTGAATCAGATAACAAAATATTACAGGGCTCTGGGACTGCAGCCGGGAGCACAGATTGATGATATTAAGAAAGCTTACAGGAGATGTGCACGCAAATACCATCCCGACATTAATAAATCACCTTCAGCAAGTGAACTTTTTATCATTTCAACCGAGGCATACCAGTTCCTCCTGGCACATCATAAAAGAAAGGAGTCTGATTCCGACAGAGCCAGTGAATTTATTAATGAATGGGACAGGTACAAAAGAGAACAGGCAAGACGCAAAGCCTATGCTCATGCCAGAATACGTTATACCCAGTTTGTTAATTCAGACCTTTACAAATCGACAAGAGTACTTGATAAAACAAGGATATTCATAGCGATAATTTTCGCGTTATTAATAATAATCCTTGCCATTAACGGTTACATAGTCAGGCTTAAAATGGTTGATAAGGGATTTGAAAGACCCACACTGTCAGGTTTTATTTTACTTATATTCACAGGTATTTTGTTCCTGGTAACTTCATTGATATTTTTGTATCATCATTATAAGAATAAAAAATAATCTCTATGGCATGCGGAGGAAAATAAAAAACCCATACAATCCAGAAATAAACAAGTGTTTTGGCTGCAGCTGCAAGAATCCCATAGGACTTAAACTTCAATTTGAAGAAGTTGATAATTATATTGAGGCAAAATGGGAGCCCAATGAGTATTACTCGGGATATGTAAATGTCCTGCACGGAGGTATAATAGCAACACTGCTTGATGAAATATGTGCATGGTGTGTAAGCGTTAAGCTAGGAACCGCAGGTGTTACATCCGAGCTTAAAGTAAGGTACCTTAAACCGGTTTTCATGAACAGGGGTACCATAACCTTAAGAGCCAGTATTGAAAGGACAGATGACAGGTATGTCTACCTGAAAAGCGAACTGGCTGACGGTGACGGTAAATTATGCACTGAAGCGTATTCAACGTATTTCGTCTATCCAGAAGAGTATGCAAAACGTAAATTTGGTTTTCCCGGGAAAGAATATTTCTTTGATAAATAACTGTTTACATGGCATGTTTTTTGCGGCGTTACGGATGAAACCAAACCAAAAAATAAAATACAATGACACGATATCTGCTCCTTCTTATTCTTCTGGCAATCCCCTTCAATTCATGTGAAAAAAACAACCCGGACAATTTACCTGATGAACCGGTACCGATAGAGCTCACTGCCACGCAGCAGGAACTGGTTGAATCAGACAATACATTTGGTTTTGATATTTTCAGGCTCGTAATGCAAGAGAACAGTGATGTGGAAAATGTCATGATCTCTCCTCTAAGCATATCATATGCCCTTTCTATGACGCTTAACGGGGCAAATGGTGCGACACGTGATTCTATGATGAAGGCCCTGAGGTATTATAATATTGATATTGAAGATATCAATAACTCGTATAAGGACCTTACCGATAAACTTATGGAAGTTGACGAGAGGGTCCTGATGGAAATTGCCAATTCTGTTTGGGTTGAGGAAAGGCTAAGGGTTAAGCAGACTTTCATGGATGTTTTAAAAGATTATTTTGATGCTGAAGCTTACGATTTCTCTGTCGGCGATCCTGATATAGTGGATATCATAAATAAGTGGATTGAAGATCATACTCATGGTAAAATAAAAGACATGATAGATCCACCCCTGCCACCCGATATCGCCATGTTACTGATAAACGCTATATATTTTAATGGCAAGTGGAAATATGAGTTCGACAAGGATAACACCGTCGATATGCCATTCTATCCTGAAGGAGGATCACAGGTTGATGTTCCTATGATGAACCAGGAATTAACAGCAAAGATCAATGCTACGGACGAATTCATAATACTGGAACTCCCATACGGACAGGGTAATTACGTGATGGATGTTGTACTCCCGGATGATGGTTATACTTCGGCGGATATCATTCCACTCCTGAATTCCGATGACTGGAACACATGGATTGAAGGTTTGCGCGATGGCGATGTGGATCTGTACATGCCCAGGTTCAAATACGAATTTAAAACTGAACTGAAAAATGTCCTGTCCGCTATGGGAATGGGACTGGCATTCGACCCTTTTTCAGCCGATTTCTCAAATATATCTGAACAGAGTCTTTTTATCAGCAAAGTATTGCACCAGACGTTTATTGAGACCAATGAAGAAGGCACTGAAGCAGCTGCTGCAACAGTTGTAATGATAGAATTGACATCTATGCCCAGTGGTCCTGTTGTAGTCAGACTGGATAAGCCATTTATATACATAATAAGGGAAACAAGTACCAACTGTATTGTCTTTATGGGTAAAACGGGTAATCCTGCCGTTTGAGAATAAATAATCCTTATCTTTAAAATCGTCCAAAGTGATTGGTATGATAAGGATTCTTATTCTTTTTTTTCTTTCTTTTACAGTGACGCAACCATTGGCGGTCATGAGGATTGAAGACAATAAACAGCCAGACCAGGTAATTTTATCATTTGGATTAATAGCAGACGTTCAGTATTGCGAGATTAAAAATTACGGATCCAGGTTCTTCAGCAATTCGCTGACCAAGCTTTGTGATGCAATAGATGACCTTAATAATTCCGATATTGATTTTATATTCAACCTGGGTGATTTAATAGACAGGGATTTCAAATCCTTTAAGCCGGTAATGCAAATTCTTGAAAAAAGCGATAACAGGATATATCATGTGCTTGGAAATCATGATTTAACCCTTAAGCATAGATATAAAAAAGATGTAAAGGACATGCTTACCGGAGAAAATAGCTATTACAGTTTCACACAGCAGGGATTCAGATTTATTGCTCTCAATACCTGTGAAATAAGCACCTACTATGGACCATTTCTTTCAGCCTTGAAAGCAAGGATGATTCTTGATAAACTGAAAAGTGAAAGCTACCCCAATGCCTTTGATTGGAACGGGGAAATGAGTAAGAAGCAGATTGAGTGGTTCATATCCGAACTGGAAGAAGCACGTGACAAAAATGAACATGTACTGGTTTTTTCCCATCACACAATAGAACCTGCCGGTCCACACAATGTCTTCAACAGGAAGGAAATGCTTGAGATCATTTCAGGTTATGACCATATAATTGCCTGGTTTTCAGGCCATGATCATTCAGGGGGTTATCGCAATTCACATAATGTACATTTTATAACTATGAAGGGAATGGTTGAAACTGCTGATAAAAATGCGTGGGCCATTGTGGAAGTTTATAACCATAAACTTCTGATTAAAGGAAGAGGTTTAGAGGAAAGCCGGATACTGGAATACTAGAGAATTTTAAGTTATTTCCACAAAATTGAAGTCCATATCGAGTACCGATGCAAAATATTCACCCCTTTCCAGAATGTCTTCATCGCCCTCTTCATAGAACCAGTTCACATAGTACTTTTTATCTTTGAGCCTTACTTCCTTAAGTTTTTGAAGCATCACGATAATGTATTTTGCAGTAGCACTGTTTAAATATTCAAGCTGTAAGTCAACAAATGTTGTATCTGCCGGATCTTTAATATATTCTTCAATCCACTTTAGAACCGGATTAAAAAAAATCTGGGCATTTTCATGAATGGAGCGACCCTTAAACCTTAGATTACCATCAGGGCTAAGGGCTATTTCAGGTGAATTTTTAGTCGCCTTTATGAATAATTTATCCATAGGCCGGTATTTATTGCTAATATAATTATCGGAAAATAAATATAAAATCTTTATTTATAATATTTTTCAAATACTTCCTCGTCAAGATTAGCAACTGTAATTTTTCTTTTACCATCCTCGATTTCGTGGATCATATTAACAATAGCTTCATTTACGGGTGTGGGCACCCCATATTCCCTGCCATTGGATGAAATATAACCATTCAGGTAATCTATTTCTGTTAATTTCCCTCTCTGCAGCGACTGAAGCGATGATGATTTTAAACGTCGATATTTCAAACCCATCAGGAATAAAGTTATATGTCTTTTAAACTCGTAGATACTATTTCTCCCACTGATGAATTTATAGTAATTCAACCTGTTGCCATAATCTTCAACCTTTAACTGGAGCACATCTGCCAGTTCAATGGCTTCACGAATTATAGCAATGAAAAGCTTCCTTGCTTTGCGCTTCTTCATCATCTGGCCAAGCAGTAATCCTGTAAGCGCTCCCACCGAAGTAATACATGAATTGATGATAAGCTTTGAATAAAGGTGCCCCATTATGTTGTCAGTGATCCTGACCGGCAGCATGTTTCCCAGCAGTGTTGCTATCTCGTTCAGCCTTTGATCTCCAGCTCTGTCAATATAACCTATTACGAAGTCACCGGTGGATGTCATTACCAGATCGCCCGGTTTATTCATGGTAGCTCCCCATCCCACTATACATCCAACAATGTGATCATTTCCCAGTATTCTACCAAGTTCGGGTTCACATATTCCATTTTGCATTGATATCACCAAGCTGTTTCTTTTCAACAGGGGCTTCAGATCCTCTGCAGCTTCAACCATATCGGTGGCCTTAACAGCTAACAGTATTATATCATTTGATTTACCGATATCTTTAAGAGAAACGTAAGCTTTCATTTTTTCACTGAACCTGCCCTGAACACCGGTGACGTTCAATCCTTCATTGATTATAAGCTCACTGTAGTCTTCGTACTTACATACAATCTCAACATTAAAGCCAGCCTTTTTGAGGAAGGCGGCAGATATACCTCCAATGGCCCCTGCACCAACAACTAGAATTGAGTTATCCTTTAAAGCCATATTGGTAATGTTAAATATTAAACCTTGCCAGTGGAACTGTATCCTGACCGGTAAAATCGTTCTCAAGATACTTAAAATAGGCGGTAATTGCAATCATGGCAGCATTATCTGTTGTATATTTCAGTTCAGGTAGATATATATTCCAGCCATACTGCCCGGCAAGTTGACTGAGTGATGATCTCAATGAACTGTTTGCGGCAACACCACCTGCTATACCTATCTCTTTTATCCCTGTCTTTAATGCAGCTTTGACCAGTTTATCCAGTAATATTTCTATTATTGTCTTCTGTAGAGATGCACAGAGGTCTTTTTTATTTTCTTCAACAAATTCGGGTCTTTCTTTGACAGCATCACGCAGGAAATAAAGAAAATTAGTCTTAAGTCCGCTGAAACTGAAATTAAATCCTTCAATCTTAGGCCTGGTAAAAATAAACCGGTCAGGATTACCTTCAGATGCCAGTTTATCAATTAAAGGACCACCCGGGTAAGGCATACCCATAACCTTTGCACATTTATCAAATGCTTCACCTGCAGCATCGTCAATAGTTGACCCTATTCCCTCCAGCTTCATATCCCTGTCAACTATTATAAGCTGTGTATGTCCGCCAGATACAAGAAGGCATAAAAATGGTAATCCCGGGGTTCTTTTGTCTTTATCCTTTTCCCTCAGCCAGTGTGAAAGAATATGCGCATGAAGATGGTTAACTTCTATCAGGGGCTTTTCAAGAGCCAGAGCAAAACCTTTTGCAAAAGAGGTCCCAACAAGAAGGGATCCCAGCAAACCCGGCCCACGCGTAAATGCGAGTGCATCAATATCTTCCCTCTCAATGTCTGCATATTTAATAGCCTGGTCAACAACAGGAACAATATTAGCCTGGTGAGCCCTGGATGCCAGCTCCGGCACAACACCTCCATATGATTTATGAACCTCCTGCCCTGCAATAAGATTGGAAAGAAGATAACCATCTCTCACAACAGCCGCCGATGTATCGTCACATGAAGATTCTATGGCAAGAATAGTAACCGGCATTTATCTTTATTTTTCAGTTTTTTACGCTATTTTTGGAATGTCATTTGTGCATGCACATATAATGGGCAAAATTAAGAAAATATATAAAATCCCTCTTTTTGTATTACCGGCTATATTGATTCTTGCTGCCATTTGCTTTGTTACCCTGAGAAGTCCATCAGTACAAACATGGTTATTCGAGAGATTAACAACCAGGATATCAAAGAATAATGATATAGATATTTCGGCAGGTAATATAAGGTTTACCTTTTTCAATCAAATCGAGGTAAATAACATCCTCATAAAAGATAATACGGCCGATACTATGCTGTATTCACCTGTGGTCAAAGCAGGAATAAGGAAAATAAAAGTAAAGGAAAGACTAATAAGCCTTGGCCATGTGGATATTGACAGCCCGGTAATAAAGCTGCGACCTGATACCAATAATGTGCTGAACCTGACCTCTCTGACAAAACTGCTGGCTAATGAAGATACTGTAAAAAGAAATACGGATCTTTTGATCAGGCAGATAGCTATCGACAATGGTGAACTGAGTTACAGATCAGGTAACAGGCCTGATACTTCAGAAACCTTTGACATACATAATATTAATCTCTCTGATTTTAATCTAACTATTGATAACCTAATTAAACATCATTCTAACATCGGATTAAGCATTTCCGAGTTTT
The DNA here is from genome assembly GCA_016928075.1 of Bacteroidales bacterium. GTDB lineage: Bacteria > Bacteroidota > Bacteroidia > Bacteroidales > VadinHA17 > UBA9300. The sequence goes on from JAFGLJ010000027.1 coordinate 93,187, forward strand.
CATTCTCTACAGGGAAAGGTTTTGAGATGGAAAATCTTATTACCGAAGTGCGGATAGAGGATGGCAAATACAGCTTTATTGATCCTGCTATAAAGACTTCAAACAGCTTTATAAATTCAGAACTGATAGGGGTTGATATTATCAGTAACGGTAATGATTTCAATTTTCTCCGTGATGCGGATTTAAAGCTGACACTTCAAAGTTCCCTCATATCACTATCTGATCTTGGATATTTCCTCGAGCCGCTGAAAGGAATGGATAATGACATCCTGTTCTCTGGGAGTATAACCGGCACGGTACAAGAAATGAATGGAAGGGATATTACACTCTCATATTCCGACAGCACTATGCTTACCTGTGATTTTGACCTTTCCGGTATGCCCGATATTCAAAATACTTTCATGTTTATAAGAGTAGAGAGTTTTACTACCACGGCCAGGGAGATAGCTGAATTGGAAATACCGGGTATGGATAAGCTAGATCCCGGAAATGAATTACTGAAGCTGGGAACTATATCATTCAATGGTAATTTCACTGGCTTTATACAGGATTTTGTAACGTATGGAACCATAAATACTGAACTCGGTTCTGTTTCAACCGATATATTGTTCAGGCCTGACACCTCAAGTACTTTCTTTTATAAGGGCACGCTGCAGGCACGTTTAATAGAGTTGGGGAAAATATTAAGTCGTGAAAATATACTGGGTTCACTTTCAGCCCACCTGGATGTAGAAGGCACATTAAAATCCCTCAAGAATTTCAGGGCTGACATAGAGGCCACCATTGACAGCGTGGAATTTAAAAATTATATCTACAGTGATATTGCAATCAGTGGGCTCGTAACTGAAAAAATCTGGGATGGTACAGTAACTTCAAATACCGAAGATCTGAAAATGGATTTGCTGGGTCGATTTGATTTTACCGGAAATTTGCCCGAAGTGGATTTCAGTCTTAACCTCCTCGAAGCTGATCTCTATAAGCTTAATATTGATCAGTCCGATAGCCTTTCAAGTCTTTCGATGCTGCTAACCGCAAGCTTCGCAGGGAATAGCATCAATAACATGACTGGAAATATACGTCTTTTAAACTCCAAGCTCAGGAGAAATGGTGATGAATTTGATCTTTTCGACTGCAGTATCAGCGCTTTTAATATTGACAGTTCAACCATGGGCATAAACCTGAGAACAGACTATGTTGATGCTGATATAAGAGGCAAATATGACCCTGCCTCCATAATACCCGATCTCACACTTGCCGGGTCATCCCTATTCCCCTCACTTATAAATAGCAGGGCGAATGAATTTTCGTCCAGGAACGACTTTGAATATGAAATCAGGTTTAAAAATACAGACCTTATTAATGAGTTCTTCCAGACGGATTTCCTGTTGTCTCCCGGTTTTACGATAAAAGGCTCAATCAAACCTGAACATAAAATCAATATAGCAGCTGCAGGAGACTATGCAATCTATAAGACAAATAGTCTGTCCGGACTCGATTTAAATTGTACCATTGAAAACACCGGCATGCTGGTCGATCTGTACAGTGAGCAATTGAGTCTGGTCAACAGGCTTAACCTCGAAAAACTTGGAATCACTTCCACAACCAACACTGATATTTTCAATATAAACATTAACTGGGACAATAACGGCAATCTTGAAAACAAAGGAATAATTGCTGCTGAAGGGATTTTCTCCAAGCCTGATAGCATAAACACAAGACTAGATCTCAACTTGCTACCTGCCCAGTTAGTTATCAATGATAAATCATGGCAGGTAGACAGCAGCAGGTTTGTTATTGATTCAACTTCAATCAGCGTAAACAGGTTTATGGTAAACCGGCAGGAGGAATATTTCATGATCGATGGTAAGATATCCGAAGATCCGTACGACAGTATAAATATCAGTTTCAAGGGTCTTAACCTTGCCGGTCTTAATAAGCTTGAAAGAGAGCAAACCAAAGAAGATTCCAGGAAATTAGAGTTTGTTCTTGAAGGGTTAATGAATGGAGAAATACTCTTAACAGATTTTTATAATAACCCTATGTTCGAAACAGATGTTTTGATTGAAAGCTTTAAAGTCAATGATCAGGTACATGGCGATGTAAAAATATTGTCGGTATGGGACAATAACGGGAAGGTGGCAGGTATCAGTTTAAGTAATAATAAGAATGGAATAAACACTTTCAGAGTTGATGGCGAGTATAACCCTGTGGGGAAACAACTGGATCTGATGGCTGCTGTAAATGAAATGCCACTCGATATACTAAACCTGTTTCTAAAATCTTTTGCTTCTGAAGTGAACGGACTGGGCTCAGGAAGTTTGAGAATAATCAGTGATAATGGTAATATGTCATTGGAAGGTAGTGTTATGGCCGAGCAGGCTTCAATGACGATTGATTACCTGCAATCAAATTTCAGATTTTCTGACAGTATACGTTTCAACAACAATAAAATAATATTCCGAAACATTCAAATCAGCGACAATAGAAACAATAAGGCCGTAGTTGATGGTTATGTAGCTCACGATAATTTCAAGGAATGGCTTGTTAACCTGCGTATCGATGCCGATAATATTATGGCCCTGGACACAAGGCAAAAAGATAACAGCCTGTTTTACGGTACGGCCTATGCATCCGGTGTGATAGCAATTGGTGGTCCTGCAAATAACCTGGATTTTAGTATTTCAGCCAAAACGGGAAGAAATACCAGGATGTTCATTCCCCTCAGTTCGGGTGAAGAAGTAAGTGATTATACATTCATAAGCTTCAGGGAAGAAAATGAACAAACGGGTAAGGATGTCCCTGTGAACCTGCCATTTCTGAACAGGGAAAAGGCAAAATCAATATCCCTGAACTTTGAGCTGGAGGTGACACCTGATGCTGAGGTTCAGCTGGTCTTCGATTCCAAGCTTGGAGATGTTATGAAAGCGAGGGGGACCGGTACCCTGAATATGACCCTTGATGAGGAAGGTGACTTTACTATATTTGGCGATTACGTAATAGAAGACGGAGAATACCAGCTCACCCTGGGAAATATATTCAATAAACGATTTATTGTTGAAGAGGGTGGTACAATATCATGGAATGGCGATATTATGAATGCCAATATAGATGTAAAAGCCATATACAAACTCAAGGCTTCACTTGAGGATCTTTTCCAGGACGAGGCTTATGCTGAGCGAATACCCGTAGAATGCCATCTGAATATGAGTGGTCAGCTTGTAAACCCAATAATTGGTTTCGATATTTACCTTCCAACGGCTGATGAATCGATGCGTACAGACCTCAGGGCCGCTATCGATTCCGAGGAGGAAATGAGCAGGCAATTTCTATATTTACTTGTCATGAACAGTTTTTATCCTGATCCTGCCGTTACAGGTACATCCCTAAATACCACAAATGCCGGTGCCTCCGCAATGGGTGTCACAACTACTGAAATGCTATCAAACCAGTTAAGCAACTGGTTATCCCAAATAAGTAATGACTTTGATATTGGTTTTACCTACAGACCTGGCAATGAGATAAGCTCCCAGGAGGTCGAAGTTGCCCTTTCAACTCAATTGCTTAACGACAGGGTCGTGATCAATGGTAATTTCGATGTGGGAGGTGAAACTGGCGGTCAAACAAGCTCATCAACAAATGAGATAACAGGAGATTTTAATGTTGAAGTGAAGATAACTGAAAAAATAAGGTTCAAGGTTTTTAACCGGTCGAATGATAATCTTGTATATGAAACTGCTCCATATACACAGGGTTTTGGCCTTTTCTTCAGACAAAGTTTCGACAAATTCAGCGACCTATTCCGTAAGAACAAAAGTGAGATGAAGAAGGAAGAAGAACCTGAGATTATTGAAGAATAAAAAAATAAAATTATTTTTGTCCCTTTAATAATTTAAGATCAATCACTGAAATCATATGATTAAAACCTGGCAACTATGTTCCTACTGATGGTCGTTATCTTCATCCTTGGTTATACAGCTATAGCCCTGGAGCATCCCATTAAAGTTGAAAAAGCTGCAAGTGCTTTATTAACAGGATCAATACTCTGGGCTCTTTATGCACTATTCAGCACACAGATCTTGTCCCTTAACCTTTCCCCGTCCTGGGCAGAAATTCAAACAATGGCTTCATGTATCGTTGATAATATTAAGCCCACCATGAACGATATTGAATTTGCCATTTCTCCCTATATGCAAACTATTGAACTTGCTCATGAACCTGTACATTTTGTAAAACATGAACTGGGTCATCACCTTATTGAAATAGCAGAAATACTGTTTTTCCTTTTTGGTGCTATGACCATTGTTGAGACAATAGATCAAAACCAGGGATTTACCGTAATAACTGACAAGATTAAAACTACATCCAAAGTTAAACTGCTTTGGATTCTTGGCTTCCTTACCTTTTTCATGTCAGCAGCCCTTGATAACCTCACTACGACAATTGTTATGATTGCGCTTCTGCGAAAGCTTATCTCAGACAAAGGGGTAAGATGGTTTTTTGCCAGCATTATTGTGATTGCAGCTAATGCCGGAGGTGCATGGTCACCAATAGGTGATGTTACAACCATAATGCTCTGGATAGGCGGGCAGGTAACCACCGGGGCTATAATAACAAGGGTTATTTTCCCCAGCCTTATCAATATGGTGGTGCCATTAATAATACTCTCATTCATGCTGAAGGGAAATGTAACTAGGCCTGTTATTGATGATTCAGATAATAACTATACAAGTAAAAGAGAAAGGACTATTATCCTTATACTGGGAGTGGCATGTTTAATTAATGTGCCGATATTCAAAAGTATTACTCATCTTCCTCCTTATATTGGTATGCTTTTCGGGCTTGGTGTTTTGTGGCTTGTTACTGAGATTATGCACAGGAAAAAGCCAGCTGAAGCACAGAAAAAATTATTTATTTTCCATGTACTCAAAAAAGTTGATACACCAACAATCTTTTTCTTCCTGGGTATCCTTATAGCCGTTGCATCACTTCAATCCGCCGGACAGCTTGCCAGCCTGTCCAGGTGGCTGGATGATAAACTTGGCAATATCTATACAATAGACCTTGCCATAGGTGCACTATCTGCTATTGTTGACAATGTACCACTTGTGGCCGGGGCTATGGGCATGTACCCGATAGCTAGCCCCGAAATGCTGGAAATAGCTGCCAATCCGGAATATTTGGGATTCTTTGTTCAGGATGGCCTGTTCTGGGAATTCCTGGCATATTGCGCCGGTACAGGTGGCAGTATGCTGATTATTGGCTCAGCAGCAGGAGTGGCTGCCATGGGACTGGAAAGAATTGACTTTATATGGTACCTGAAAAAAATCAGCTGGCTGGCTCTAATAGGCTATGTGGCAGGTGCAGGTGCTTACTGGCTGGAGGCACAGTTATTTAGTATACATTGAGAGCTGTTAACAAAAAATTTGGAAACGGGATATAATACAAACCATTATATCTCGTTTTTTTTATATATTCGACTGATTTAAAGAGATACCAAGAAGGTGAGTCAGGCCTGCGACAGCTGTAGACTCATTACATTCCAGCAAGCTGAGCCGGCTCCATACTAACATATATGTATAAATTAAGAATTGATAAATATTAGAACATAAATGACACTTTTAAACATTTTATTGCAGGAATCTGAAGTTATACTGGACGAATCTGAGCAGGTAACACTTACTTTTGGTGAATTGGTACTAAAAGGCGGATGGGTTATGGTACCCATTATTTTGCTCTCATTGATAGCTATTTACATATTTGTTGAAAGGTTCTACGTCATATCAAGGGCAGGTCATGAAGATATGAACTTCATGAACAGGATAAAAGACTATATATATGACAGTAAAATTGATGCAGCAGTAGCACTATGTAAATCAAACAAATCACCTGCATCACGGATGGTTGAGAAAGGGATTTCACGGATAGGCCGACCACTTAACGACGTTAACACTGCAATTGAGAATGTGGGTAAGCTGGAGGTGTACAAGCTGGAAAAAGGACTGGCAACACTGGCTACAGTAGCCGGGGCTGCACCAATGATAGGATTTCTTGGTACGGTAATTGGTATGATTAAATCGTTCTATGATATGGCAAGTGCGGGTAATAACATCGATGTATCATTGCTGAGTAATGGAATTTATACCGCATTGGTAACGACAGTGGCCGGATTAATAGTTGGAATTCTGGCTTATTTTGCTTATAATATTCTTGTTTCTAAGGTTGAAAAAGTGATCTTCAGACTTGAAGCAACATCAACTGAATTTATGGATATACTGAACGAACCTGTTTAAAAGGGTAATTATGGCAATAAATTCGAGAAATAAAATAAATGTTCAATTCAGTATGGCAGGCATGTCTGATATAGTGTTCCTGCTGTTGATATTCTTTATGATTACATCAACACTGATACATCCGACAGCCCTTAAGTTGCTGCTTCCAAAGGGAAGCAGCCAGACTTCTGCAAAACCACTTACCACTGTATCCATAACAAGAGACCTGCAGTATTTTATTGAAGACCAGCCTGTTGCTTTTGAGGACCTGGAAGCCGCACTCAGACAAAAAATAGGACAGAGTGAAGATATGTATGTATCATTGCACGCCGATAAAACTGTACCTATTGAATATGTGGTCAGAGTAATGAACATAGCAAAAAACAATCAATATAAACTGATTCTTGCGACAAGTCCTAAATAACGATCTCTATGACTTCCCTTCGGAGAAGGGGAAAGGCATAATCGGCACGGTAATATTCCATATCGTACTGGCCGTAATACTCATTATTTCAGGTTTTCATCCCCCCGAGAACCTGCCTGAAGAGGAAGGTATACTGGTTAATTTCGGAACGGATGAGACCGGTGAAGGTTTACTTGAACCTGCACCAGCCTCGGCAATGTATGAAAGCAGCCAGGCGGAAACTGAACAGGCTTCAGATAAAGTCATGGATGAAACCGGTGATGCTGTATTGCAAACACAGGCAAAAGAAACACAAATGACACAGGAGTTTGAGGAGGCGCCGGTTATTGAAAAGAAAGTTGAACAGCCCGATCCTGAAGAAATACGTCGCAGGCAGGAAGCCGCTGAAGCTGAACGACTTCGCCAACAACAGCTTGAAGAAGAGCGACTAAGGAAAGAGGCTGAAGAAGCTGAGAGGAAAAGACTGGAGGAAGAACAGAGGCGCAGAACACAAATTATGGACCGTACCCGGAATGCCCTTGAAAGGGCAAATGCCAGGGGATCTGATACCAATACAAACCAGGGAGTGGCAGGAGGAAGAGGAAACCAGGGCGTCGAAACGGGTGCAATTAATGCAGGGGTTTACGGTGAGGGAGCAGGAACGGGTACAGAAGGTGTCTCATTTAACCTTGCTGGGCGTCAGGCGCAATCACTGCCCAAACCAGATTATGACATCCAGAATGAAGGAATAGTGGTTGTAGAAGTAAGGGTAGACAGGAACGGCAATGTGACACAGGCTACTCCGGGTGTGAAAGGATCAACAACACTGGAGGAATATTTTCTCAAAGTTGCCCGTGATGCGGCCATGGCAGCCAAGTTCGACCGCAAACCTGATGCACCCGCCACACAGGTAGGCACAATAACCTATCATTTCATCCTGCGGTAACAAGATCGCGGATACCAAGCAGCTCTAACGCCGAAACAAAGATAGCCACCAATAGTATTACCCTCACAAATTTTGGCCCCCAGCCAACAGCAACGTGCGTGCCTACCCATGCACCAAGCATATTACCCACAGCCAGAATAAGCCCCACACGAAGATTGACCTGACCGTTAATAAAAAAGACAATAAGTGCTATAGCAGTATATACCAGTATAATAAACACTTTAAGTGCATTTGCCTTTATAAGATCTGCACCAACGCCCAATACTAGCCCTGCCAGCAGGAAAAAACCCACACCCGCCTGGATGAAGCCACCATAGACTCCTATAAGGAAAAATATCACTATTCTCCATAATTTCGGACTACCGTCCACCTTGCCGGCTTGTTCCTTCAGCCATCTCTCAGGCTTGAGTAATATTATAAAAAACATGAATATGAGCAACCCTCCGATAAATACCCTTAATATCTGTTCATTGAAATTAACAGCTATAATAGCACCTATAAGGGAACCGGCAGTGGCCGGGATCACAAGCCATATTCCCTCACTGTATTCAAATACTTTTTGCTTTTTGAAACTGCTTACTGCAACTATATTCTGGAGAAAAATAGCTACACGGTTGGTGCCATTGGCAATATTTGCCGGCAGACCCAGAAACATAAGCAGGGGTAACGTAAGCAGTGAGCCGCTGCCTGCCAATGTATTTAAAAAACCGGCAATAATGCCTACAGCTATAATTGCCAGATAAATATACCACTCCATAAATTGCTTAATGCTTGACTTCCCCCAGTATTTCAGAAATTGCCTTCTCGAGGTTTGAAATGAGCGAGTTATCTTTAATAATATAATCCGTTATACCCTTACGTGCCATCTCAAGAACAACATCTCCCCTGTCCTGACCTGAAAGCATAACTATAGGAACATCCGGTTTCTTCTCCCTGATCTTATCAAAAATTTCCATTCCGTTCAAAACCTTCATACCTGCTTTAAAGAAATAATAATCAAGTATAATCAGGTCAGGATCCCTTTCAAGCGCTTCAATGCATTCCTCTCCGTATTCAAATGGTTCAACCAGATAATCTTCCGAGTTAAAGCGTTTTATTACCAGCTGGTTGATAAAAGGATCATCATCAACAATGAATATTACTTTTCTTTTGCTCATTTGGAATCCGGAGTTGTAGCTCGCATAAAGATAAATAAAATGTTTTTAAAGAAAACAATAATCCTTAACACTAAAAACGCTATTCTTGATATTCTGCTGATTTACCATGAAAAAAGCGGATAGGGTCTCATCATTTCATTTACCTTCTTCCCTATACTGGAAATTAGGGTTTCATTATTAATATTGGCAATGATTTTATCAATAAATTCGACGATAGTCTCCATAGAATCTTCCTTTAACCCACGTGTGGTAATAGCAGCAGTGCCAACTCGTATGCCGGAAGTCTGGAAGGGGGAACGGGTGTCGAAAGGAACCATATTTTTGTTTAATGTAATATGCGCTTTAACAAGAGTGTTCTCGACCTCCTTACCGGTTATTTCAGGATACTTTGTTCTGAGATCTATAAGCATGGAATGATTATCAGTACCACCTGATATTACTTTATATCCCAGATTAATAAATGCCTCAGCCATCACTTTTGCATTCTTTTGAACCTGTGATTGGTAAACTTTGAATTCAGGAGTCATAGCTTCTGCGAAGGCTACTGCTTTTGAGGCTATAATATGTTCAAGTGGGCCACCCTGTGTACCCGGGAATACAGCTGAATCAAGCAGAGATGACATTTTTCTAACCACCCCCTTGTTAGTGGTTTTTCCCCAGGGATTCTCAAAATCATTACCGATAAGTATAATGCCTCCCCTCGGCCCCCTCAGTGTTTTATGTGTTGTGGATGTTACTATATGAGCATACCTGACAGGATTTTTAAGTAATCCTGCAGCTATAAGACCTGCTGGATGAGCCATGTCAACTAAAAATATTGCTCCTGTTTTGTCCGCAATATTTCTCATTCTTTCATAATCCCATTCCCTCGAATAAGCTGATGCGCCCCCTATAATCATTTTGGGTCTTTCTTTCAGGGCAAGTTCTTCCATTTTGTCATAGTCTATCAATCCCGTTTCACTGTCGACACCGTATGCTACTGGCCTGTAAAGAATACCTGATGAGTTAACCGGGGAGCCATGCGTGAGGTGACCTCCATGAGAAAGATCAAGACCCATAAATGTATCGCCCGGGTTAAGTACACTCAAAAAGACAGCCATATTTGCCTGAGCCCCGGCATGAGGCTGAACATTTGCATATTCAGCATCATATATCTTTTTCAGACGTTCAATTGCCAGGGCCTCCGATTGATCAACCACTTCACAGCCTCCATAGTATCGCTTCCCGGGGTAACCCTCTGCGTATTTATTTGTCATTACAGAACCCATAGCCTCAAGAACCTGAGGACTTACAAAATTTTCGGATGCTATCAATTCAATACCATCGAGTTGTCTTTGTTTTTCTTTTTCAATAAGATCAAATATTGCTTTATCCCTTATCATTTTATTACCTTTTATCAAATATTTATACTTGCGAATTTCTTTTATCAAATCAGTGATTGTCTTAAACAAATATAAGTCTAATTTTACTATATTAGGTGATCAAATACTTTATAAATAAATCCGTCATATCACCGTCTTGTAAAAAATACTTCTGCCATGTTAAGAAAACTAATCTATCGTAAAACACTAAACATCATTATTACATCAATAGGAGTTATTTTGTTCATAACAGCCTGTCAAGACACTGAAAATAAAAGCATTGATCATTACAGTGTAAACACGGAAAAAATTAAGGTGCCTGCTGGTGATTTCAGTCCCGAAAGTTATATATGCTATAAAGCTGATCAAATTATCATTGACGGTAATCTCGATGAAAATTCATGGGAATCTGCCCAATGGACAAATGATTTTGTGGATATCGAAGGAGAATTGAAACCTCTGCCCCTTTACCGGACAAGAGCTAAAATGTTATGGGACGATGACTATCTCTATGTTGCTGCTGAACTTACAGAACCACACATCTGGGCAAAGCTCAAACAAAGAGATACAGTAATATTCTATGATAATGATTTTGAAGTATTTATTGATCCTGATGGAGACACATATGAATATATGGAATTTGAGATGAATGCCTATAACACTATTTGGGATCTGCTTCTTACGAAGCCATACCGGGATAATGGCAGGGTTGCTGATGCATGGAATATTAATGGAATAAAAACTGCAGTAAATATCATTGGTAGTATAAATGACCCTTCAGACAAGGATGATAAATGGATAGTTGAACTGGCATTCCCTTTATCTGTCCTGACTGAATTCGGAGACCATCCGGGCAATGGTAAACAGTGGAGGATAAATTTCTCAAGAGTTAATTGGCGAATTGAGACTGAGAACGGTAAGTACAGAAAGGCTGTAAATCCCGAAACAGGAAAAGCGTACCCCGAGTATAACTGGGTATGGTCTCCTCAGGGCCTGATCAATATGCACTATCCTGAGAGATGGGGTTATCTTCAGTTCTCCGATATAAAAGCCGGTGAAGGTACTGCAGAATTTGTGCAAGGTCCTGACGAAAATGTAAAGTGGAATCTCCGAATTATGTATTATGCCCAGAGAAATTATGCCAGTGAGAAAGGTATTTATACTTCAGATATTGACGAATTGATTGACTATGGATATCAAATGAGTGAATACGAACCATATATCCTGCTTAAACCATTTGGATACGAAGCCTATATAATATCAGAGGACTCAAATCTTCTATGGACCATAAATGACGCAGGAAAGATATACAGCAGAAAAACAAAATGATCAGGATTCTGGATAGGGTAAATATTAAAAGATATGACATGTTATCACGGACAATAATAATCATAATAATAAGCCTGGCAAGCTTAACCGCATGTTTTACCGGTACGGAAACCGAGGAAGGTCCATATTATGAAAAATCAGTTACTTTCCCATCCGGTATCAGCCTCGATGAAAAAGTAAAAATGGCAGCAAGAGTTGTTCCAGACAGTCAGCAACTGGCATGGCAAAAACTTGAAATGACAGCTTTTGTGCATTTTACCATAAATACTTTCACCGGCCTTGAATGGGGAAAGGGCGATGAATCGCCTGAATTGTTCAATCCTGCAGAATTTGATGCACAACAGTGGGCAAGAATAATATCAGAAGCAGGCATGAAAATGATAATTCTTACCTGTAAACATCATGATGGCTTTTGCCTGTGGCCCACAAAAACAACCGATCATTCTGTAAAATACAGTCCCTGGAAGGCGGGCAAAGGGGATATAGTTAAAGAAGTTAAGGAAGCATGTGATGAATACGGCCTTAAATTCGGAATCTACCTGTCGCCGTGGGACAGAAATGCAGAATCATACGGTGACTCACCCGCATACAACAGGTTTTTTATGGAGCAACTGAAAGAACTGCTTACATGGTATGGTAATATCGATGAAGTATGGTTCGACGGTGCCAATGGAGAAGGACCTAATGGGAAAGTACAGGTTTATGATTGGAACGCTTATTACCGGTTAATAGAAAATTACCAGCCCGGAGCAGTAACAGCCATCATGGGGGAAGACATCAGGTGGGTAGGCACTGAATCGGGCTACGGAAGGGAAACAGAGTGGAGTGTCACTGCATTTGCTCCGGGGGGAAGTGATAGAAGCAGGGAAATAAATGAAAGGCTTGGTCTGCAGGCAACTTTGGAAGATTTAGGTTCACGGGCCCTGATTGACAAAGCAAACAGTTTGTTCTGGTACCCTGCTGAGGTTGATGTGTCTATACGTCCCGGCTGGTTTTATCATAAAGAGCAGGATGATAAGGTCAAGACAGTTAAAAAACTGGTGGATATTTATTTCAGCTCGGTTGGCAGAAATTCCGTACTATTGCTTAATATCCCACCCGATACCCGTGGGCTGATACACGAAATCGATGCGGCCAGACTGAAGGAATTTAAAAAATACCTGGACGAAACCTTTGATAATAATATTGCCTACAGGGCATTTACCCGTTTCCCGGGAGCACGCAAAAGCGTTGATGGGAAAAATGAAACCTATACGTATATTAATGAATTTCCTGCTGAGATAGAATACAAATTCCCTTTTGCTGAAGATTTTAATGTTCTAATGATTAAAGAGTTTATTTCGAAAGGACAAAGAATAGAGAGTTTTAAGCTGGAAGCTTTTGTAAATGATGAATGGCTTGAACTGGCTACATCAACAACCGTTGGATATAAGAAGCTTCTCCGGTTCCCTGCTGTAAAAAGCGACAGGATAAAACTGACAATAAACCAGTCCAGGGACAATGCCATGATTTCAGAAATAGGTCTCTTTCTGGAACCTGACAGCATTCAACCCTGATCTTTAAATCAACCTATTGATAACTTTTATCCCTTCTGTAGTTTAACTGCAGTAATCTGACTGATACTTACTCTCTTCAGTTTAACAAACCACTAAAACTTTTTAATTGATTTGCTGTTAAACTAATATGAAGGGAGCAAAAATAAATATCACCTATCACTCGGGTATTTTTAAGCTCGAAACATGGCAGATCCTTGAATCGGGAATTGATGAGGCTTGGGATTTTTTCAGTGACCCGTCGAAGTTAGCAGAGATCACTCCTCCTCATATGGGTTTTCTTATAACTTCCGGGAAACCTTCCCGAATGTACCAGGGACAGATAATCAGTTACAGGATAGGGATATTACCCCTCATAAAATCCAACTGGGTTACTGAAATAACAACTGTGGTTCCGGGAAAATATTTCATCGATGAGCAGAGATCAGGCCCGTACAGGATATGGCATCATGAACACCATTTTACACACACAGATAAAGTGGTGGAAATGCATGATAAGGTTACTTATAAAATACCATTGGGTCCTCTCGGCAGGATGGTTCATTTTCTGTATATCAGGAAAAAATTATTAAATATATTTACATACAGATATAATAAACTCGATGAGATTTTTAACAGTAAAAAATAACATTAATTTATCGGATAGAATATTATGAAACTATTAGAAAAGATATTAGTACCACTTGATTTTCAGAGTGATTTCCAAAAACAAATTACAACAGCTGAGAATATCGCAAAAAGTTTTAATTCGCAGATTATAGTTCTTCATGTTTTACCCCCTGAAGCGGAGAGGAAATCCATAAAATCATTATTATCTGATTATGTTGATTCACAGCTTGAGAAGATAGTAAAAGAGCTTGATAAAAACGAAATAAAATATCGTACTGAAAAAGTATATGGCAATGCATTTGACCGCATAATGTCATTTGCACAGGATAATAATGTGAACCTTATTCTTATAACTGACGGCACTGAAAACCAGGATACAGATTTCGGTGTAAGCGTCATTGCAGAGAAACTTATACGCAAATCTGAAAAACCCGTATGGGTGATTAAAAAGAACAGCAACGTCATCCCTGAAAAAATTCTTTGCCCGGTTGATTTCTCAGATGCTTCGGTCCGGGCACTTAATAATGCGATAAAAATAACACGAACTTTTAATTCTGAACTTCATATAATCAATGTTTTTGAGCCACTGCAGGAGAGTTTCTCTGTAAGATTAAACGTCAATTACCAGGAAGAAAATTCCCGCCTGCAAAAAGAAAACGAAAAGCAATTTGACGATTTCATTAAAACATTTAATCCCTCCGGAATAAAATATAAGACAGGATATTTAAAAGGAAACCCCCATGAGGCCATAGTCGGGTTCGCCAGGGCAAATAAGATAGACCTCATATTTATGGGGGCAACGGGCAAATCGGTCTTACAGAGGGTATTGCTTGGCAGTGTGACTGAAAAAGTGGTAAGGGATCTGCCATGTTCCATAGTAACTACCAAATCAGAAAATTTACTAAACCTGAAGATCGAGTCTGACATTTCAACCCTGGAAAAGCATTATTCACAGGCCTTGAAACTTAAAGAAACAGGGTTTTACGATGAAGCCATTGAGCAGTTGAAAATCTGCCTGTATGTAAACGACCTGCACATTCCTGCAATAAATGAATTAATTAAGATTTATGAATTAACAGGTGATATGATTTCTGCAAAAAGTTACAGGCAGAAACTTGATGAAATTCTTGAGCGACTATGGGACAGTAAGATACAATTAGAAATCCGAAAAGCCTATAAATTAAAATAACAAGTCCGAATGAAAAAATATTTTTCACTTGCAGATGTCCTGGTGATTGCGACTACATTTATACTGTTCGCAGCCGCACTTTTCGCCAAAGGTTTTACCAATGCACTTCTCCTCGAAGCAGGTGTATTGCTTGTCTCAGTTAAAATAATTATGATGAATTATAAATTAAGTCAGACAAATAAGAAAATACTGGGCAAGCTTGAAGCAATTGAAAAGAATATCAATAAATAGGCAATCAGTAGATATTAACCTATCGCCCCCGGACATCGTATCCATTCAAATATTTCTTAAATTAGGGATTTAATCCCTAAAACCAGGAAATATGAGAATTTTCAAAACACTGTTTCTACTGCTTCTTGTTACTACACTAAACTTACAATCACAGGATTACAAAGCTTCTCTGTTTGGTATAGAATCAAACGGTACAACACTGAACACAACATCCATTCAACAGGCAATTGATTATATACATGAGAATGGGGGCGGGAGGCTGATGTTTTACGTGGGGCGGTATCTTACGGGGACCATTCATCTGAAATCGAACGTAACAATTCACCTGGAAGAAGGTGCGATACTTGTTGGTTCTGATAATCCATTCGATTACGAACGGATAGGATCATGGATGGCCCTTATCTTTGCCCACGATCAGGAAAATATTGGAATAACCGGGAAAGGAGTTATTGATGGACAGGGCTACCTGGTGGCAAATAATATCCTGTCAATGGTTCATAAAGGTATTATTAAAGACCCGAGTGGATTGTTATATGACCGTCCAAGGGAAGGCATACGTCCACAGAACATTTATTTCAAGGGATGCAGGAATGTTCATATACAGGGCATAATGCTGAAAGATCCGGCAAGCTGGAACCAGCAATATGACCAGTGCACTAACCTGGTTATCGAAGATCTGCTGGTCGACAGCAAATCTTACTGGAATAATGATGGGGTGGATATAGTCGACTGCGACAGTGTTATTGTGAGGAACTGCTACATCGATGCTGCCGATGATGGTATTTGCCTTAAATCGCACAGTGCCGATTTTGTGTGCCAGAATGTATATGTGTATAACAATACTGTTCGCACCAGTGCCAACGGAATAAAATTCGGTACAGTATCCAGGGGAGGCTTCAGGAATGTTAAAATAATAAACAATACAGTTTATGATACATACCGATCAGCCATCACCTTTGCTGCTGTCGACGGAGGGTTTGTTGAAAATATAACAGTAGACAGCCTTAGATCGATAAATACGGGTAACGTTATTTTCCTGCGGATCGGTGAACGACAGAAAGAGCTTAAAGGGAGAATGAATAATATCAATATTTCTAACCTGTATGCCGAAGTACCTGCCACGAAAGCCGATGCAGGCTATAATTATGAAGGCCCTGTGGAAGACAATCCCAGGAATATATCGCCATCTTCAATTGTTGGAATGCCCGATGTATCTATAACCAATGTAAAACTGAAAAATATTGAGATAGTATACCCGGGAGGAGGAGATCCATATTATGCAAAAGTTGGTCTGAACGAGCTGGACAAAGTACCTGAACTTCCCGACAGGTATCCTGAATTCTCAATGTTCAAGGAGCTTCCTGCCTGGGGTTTCTATATCAGACATGCAGAAAATATTGAATTTGAGAATGTGACCCTTAGGTGCAAAGAAGAAGACTACAGGACGGCCATAGTACTCGATGATGTACATAATGCCACTTTTAAATCTCTGAAAGTTGAAGAGCCTGTTAAAATGAAGGATCCTGTATATTCTCACAGGTCAACAGGTATCTTTATCAGGTAGCAACTTATCATTAAACCACCATTAATGAACCGCAGGAGATTTATTTCAACAGGGATGATACTTTATGCCGGAGGCATGGCTATGGGCGGAATACCATTTCATGCAATTATCAGAAAGGAAAATGAAGAAAGTGGTGATAATTTGTTCAATATTTTTTCTGATCCGCCTTGTTGCTATCATCCATTTGTAAGGTGGTGGTGGAACGGCAATAAAATTGAAGCTGATGAACTGGTAAGGGAACTGGGACTGTTAAAAGAAGCATGCGTGGGTGGCGCTGAAATCAATCCCATTGCATTTCCTTCGAGGGAAGAAGGTGATGATCTCGGAAAGCCATCGCTGAGATGGCTGAGCAAAGAATGGATAAATATGCTGCAGGTTACTTTTGATGAAGCAAAACGCCTGGAGATGACCTGTGACCTCATAGTAGGTTCAGGTTGGCCTTTTGGAGCAGAAACACTCAAACCTGATGAAAGAGCCCAGGTTATGATTCTTGATGCCATTGAATTGCAGGGCCCTTTAAGTTTTGAAATTTCAAAGTTTACCATATTCAAAAATTCCGACCCCGGGGTTACCGAACCTTTCCCCGGCCGTACTTTTGATCTTATTTCACTTATGCTCGTTCCGGACCCTGTAAGCAGCCTTGATGACACAATAGATTTAAATGATATCACCCATAATGAAGTAATTACTGTCGAGGTACCCGAAGGAAAACATTTCTTGTACTCAGTTGTAAGGGTAAATTCTTTTGCTTCAGTGATTAATGGTGCGCCCGGAGCAGCCGGACCAATACTTAATCATATGGACAAGAAAGCTGTAAGGAAGTACCTTGATCTTATGTCAGACACCATACAGCAGCAAACCGGCTCACTGTCGAAGCATATTCGTGCATTCTTTACAGATTCAATGGAGCTCGAAGGATGTAATTGGACTGATGATTTCCCTGATGCTTTCAAAGAAAAACGGGGATACGAAATTATACCCTGGCTTCCTTTTATACTATTCAAAGTGGGCAGGTTAGGAGGTGTTGTCGATTTTAATTACGGTGCAGCAAAAACCAGTGAATTCGATGAAAAGGTAAAGCGTGTCCGCTTTGATTTTGAACTTACCAAAGCAGAATTACTCTATGAAAGGTTTACCCTGACATACCTGGAATGGTGTAAAGACCTGGATGTATTGTCACGTTCCCAGGCTTATGGACGCGGTTTCTTTCCCCTTGTGAGCAGCCTGGGCTATGATATCCCTGAAGGTGAATCATGGACTACTAACTGGTTGAAACATAAGGTAGGAGAAGAAATGCCCGATGATGATTACAGGCGCGGCAGGGCATACACAATGATTAATAAATATGTCTCTTCCGCGGCCCATCTTACAGGTAAAAGAATGGTTAGCTGCGAAGAGATGACCAATACCTACCATGTATTTAATACTTCCCTCGAACTTCTTAAAATTGGTTCCGATCAGAGTATAATATCAGGATCTACACATTCGGTATGGCACGGCTTCAATTACTCACCTCCTGAAGCACCGTATCCGGGATGGATACAATATGGTTCATACTACAATGAGAATAATAACTGGTGGCCATATTTAAAATACCTGAATAAATACAAAGCCCGTTTATCTTCCATAATGCAGAATGCTGTTATGTACACCGATATTGCCATTATGCCAGCCAATTATGATTTATG
Source organism: Bacteroidales bacterium (assembly GCA_016928075.1). Taxonomy (GTDB): domain Bacteria; phylum Bacteroidota; class Bacteroidia; order Bacteroidales; family VadinHA17; genus UBA9300. The sequence goes on from JAFGLJ010000027.1 coordinate 111,486, forward strand.
GAGTGAATCAGGAGTACAGACCGATCCTTTCCCTGAAAGACTGAATGTCCCATATACTTCCTTGATATGGGAATCCATAAGCAAAACCGGAGGTGCAGCTGATTATATTACAGAGATTATAATCAATAACTCGGAAATAAAGGATGGTTACATATGCTATGGCCCTAAAAAATATGGCATACTTATACTGGCAGAGGTGCTAAGCATAAACCCGGTCACTCTGTCAAATATTTTCAAGTTTGTTTCAGGAGGTGGAAAGGTAATCTGCATTGAGAAATACCCGGAAAAGTCTCTCGGCCTTAATAATTACAGGGAAAATGACAAAGCGGTACAGGATATGGTTGATGAACTCAGGGAATTCAGGGATAACTTTATACTGATCAAAAAACCTTATAATACATCATATCTCTCATGGATGGAAAGTATCATGTCAAAATACCATATATCCCGTTATTTGAAGATTGAAAAACCTGACACTTTCCTAATGCAAACACGGTATCAGGCTGACGACGGCAGTGAAATTATATTTTTCGCAAATTCCAGTATAAGAAACTGTCAGGAAACGCAAATAAGTTTTTTAAAAGATATTACAGAAAACAGGTATGCCTGGATATGGGATCCGGAGACCGGCAATCGTTACAGGATAAAGCCGAATAGCAAGGGATCATATAGTCTGTACCTCGGACCATCCGAATCAAGATTATTTGTGTTTGATAAAAATAAAACCGGCAGAAAGTGGCAACCTCTGCCCTGCCGGGATACAGACACCATTACTTTTTCAGGCCCGTGGAACCTAGAATTCCTTCACTGCCGCCACGAAAAAACAACACCCACCATACTCCAGACCCTCCGGGATCTTAAAGATATTCCTGAATACGCTCATTTTTCGGGTACCGTTATTTACAGGAAAAAAATATTTCTAAGCAAGAACTTACCTTCTTACATGAAGCTGGGACAAGTATATAATATTTCAAAGCTTACTATTAATGGCAAATATGCAGGAACTAAATGGTATGGAAATCATATTTATTATATAGAAAACTATGTACAGGAGGGAGAGAATGAATTTGAAATACATGTTATTACGCTGATGGGTAATTATATGAAATCACTAACTGATAATCCCAATGCACAATACTGGACCAACCTGGAAAGGAAAAATCAGGAAATGGTATCTATGGGGTTAATTGGCCCTGTTAAATTGTATAGATGATTAAATAATTAAGTTATCATAAGAAAAGTAATATCGGGAGGCCAGACCGGGGTCGATCGGGCTGCTCTGGATGCAGCATTGTATCTCGGTTTTGAAACAGGTGGATGGTGCCCGCCCGGCAAAGTTGGCGAGAACGGGAATATACCACCGGAATATAACCTAATTGAGACAGAGCGGGAAAGAAGTGACCGTGCACCTGGTATACCGAGATCACAACGAACCGAAAACAATGTGAGGTTTTCAGATGCCACACTGATTTTGATTCCTGGGAATATTGAAAGGGACAGCGGAACAGAATGGACATTGGAATGTGCACGTTACTACAATAAACCCTGCTTTTCCATCAGTCCATATCATCCCCGGGCGAAAAGAAGAATTATTGAATGGATCTGTGAAGTTCAACCTGAAGTGGTCAATGTAGCAGGACCTTCTGAAAACACATCACCGGGGGTTTATGAACAATCATATAAAATATTGGTAGAGATCCTGAATAAATAAATCTAACTTAAGAAAAGGTATTCTATCTACAGTTCCATTCTGTTGGGATTCTATGTGTTTTTAACCTTTTCTGAAAAACCTGATCAGGTTTATTATTACGGTTATGATCAAGCTGATAACTACCATTGAAGTTATCGGGATGAATATTTTCCTGTTTTCGTTCACAATACGGATATCACCCGGCAGTTTACCAAACCAGCTTATAAGGCCAGGTGCATATTTTATCACAATTCCGATTATAATTAATCCGATCCCTAAAAGTATGAATAATCTTCCCATATTATTCCTTAGATCCGGCATGGAGTATTGAAAGAAAATGCAAAGTTAAAGTTCAGTTTTAAAATAACATTCGTTTACCTAATATATTCTCAGAACCTTTGCTCCCCTTATCCTCCGGTCCTTAAGTTCATTTAATGCCTTATTTGCTTCTTCAAGAGGATATTCTGTTATATCCGGCCTTATATTCATCTCGGCTGTAAGCTTCAGGAATTCATCTATATCCCTTCGACTTACATTCGCAACGCTTTTTATCTCTTTTTCCATCCATAAATGGCCAGGGTAATCAAGGTTAAGCAAATAATCCTTATCAATATCTTCTTTTCTTATTGCATTTATAACCAACCTGCCACCCGGTGTCAGGTTTTTCATAGCTTCTACAACGGGTTTCCATACCGGTGTAGTATCAATTATACTATCCAGTTTCTGAGGTGACTCATCTTCTGTATCACCTGCCCAGACAGCGCCAAGTTCCAGGGCAAAATACCTCTCTTTTTCACTCCTGGCAAACACATAAACTTCTGAATCGGGATACATAAATCTTACCATTTTCAGAACCAGGTGCCCTGAAGCACCAAATCCCGTAAGTCCCAGTTTTTTGCCATTGACCAATCCTGTCAGACGTAATGACCGGTACCCTATTGCACCGGCGCAGAGTAAAGGAGCGGCTTCTGCATCAGTGAATTTTTCAGGTATCATGAACGCAGAATTTTCCGGAATGCTTATATATTCAGCATAACCCCCGTTAACATCTCTGCCTGTTGCCCTGAATTCAGGACAAAGATTATCATTACCGGACAGACAGTAATCACATTTACCACAGGATGAATAAATCCATCCAATCCCCACCCTGTCGCCTGTCTTAAAACGGTTAGCCCCCTCCCCTTTGCTTTCAATATATCCAACCACCTGATGTCCTGGAACTACAGGGAATGATGGAGGTGGCGTTCTCCCCTCTATCTCGTCCAGTTCAGTATGGCATACCCCGCATACGGAGATCCTGACAAGTATTTCATTCATGCCGGGAACAGGTTTCTTCAAATCTGCCAGTGCAAGGGGGCTGGTATTTATTCTCATATCAGTTACATTATTCATTACCATTGCTTTCATAACCCCGAATATTTATGTTAAAACTGGGAATACGGTTCGTATCATGTTTACACTAAGGTATAAAGTTAAGATCATTAATGACTTAATACAAATATTATCCAAATACTATTTGATTCTGATATCTTTGTATATAGATTAGAAATAGAGTAATTTGGATGGTGTTTTACCCTTGCATTAAAAAGTCAACCGGTAAAAAAATGTTACTATGAAAAACGCAATAAAATATCAAATTGGAGATGCTACCGAACCCACTGGTAAAGGCATTAAAATAATTGTACACATCTGTAATGACATAGGTGCATGGGGAAAGGGTTTTGTCATGGCATTGTCGGGAAAATGGTCGAAACCTGAAACTGAATACCGGAAATGGTTCAAGGATGGAAAAGGGTTTGAACTTGGAGCAGTCCAATTTGTACAGGTTGAAAATGACCTCTTTGTAGCCAATATTATTGGACAGAGAGGTATAATCTCAATAGACTCGCGGCCTCCAATAAGGTATGAGGCTGTTGAAACAGGACTGGCAAAAGTTGCAGAGAAAGCTATTGAACTGGGTGCCAGCATTCATATGCCAAGGATAGGAAGCGGTCTTGCAGGTGGTAAATGGGAAGAGATTGAAAAAATAATAAATAATACACTTGTTAACCGCGGATTATCTGTAACAGTTTATGACCTTGAATAAGTATACCAATATGAACCCTATATACCTTGATTATAATGCTACTACTCCTGTAGATCAAGAGGTTGCTGAAGCAATGCGTCCTTTTATCTCAGAATATTTTGGGAACCCTTCCAGCATGCATTCATATGGAACAAAAGCCAAAACCGCTATTGAAAATGCCCGACGGCAGGTGGCCGGAATGCTCGGGTGTGAACCTTCTGAGATTGTATTCACAAGTGGGGGCACAGAATCAAACAACTATGCCATAAAAGGTATTGCCTACAGGCACAGAAAAAAAGGGAATCATATTATTACATCATGCATAGAACATCCTGCTGTTTTTGAAGTGTGCAGATACCTTGAACAATCAGGTTTCGAGGTAACCTACCTCCCTGTTGATGAGTATGGACAGGTCAGTGTTGAATCAGTGAAATCAGCCATAAAGGACAGTACTATTCTCATTACTGTCATGCATGCCAATAATGAAGTTGGTACAATTCAACCAATAGCAGAAATATCAGAAATAGCAAAAGCAAATAATATTTTTTTTCATACTGATGCAGCCCAATCTGCAGGTAAAATTGAGACACGCGTTGATAAACTGGGTATTGACCTGTTAAGTATCGCCGGTCATAAGCTATATGCCCCCAAAGGTGTTGGTGCATTGTACATACGAAATGGCGTATCCCTTGAAAAAATGATGCATGGAGCTGATCATGAACAGAATATGAGAGCAGGAACGGAAAATGTACTTGAAATCGTGGGGCTTGGGAAGGCCTGCGAACTGGTAATGAAAAATCTCATTGAGTATACAGCTCATTATATGAAAACAAAAGACTATTTATACGAACTTCTTAAAAAATCCATTCCTGATCTCAGATTAAACGGACATCCTGATAAATGCCTGCCGAACACACTGAGCGTGTCCTTCCCCGGGATAGAGGCAAATACGCTTATCTCCAGGCTCGAGAGAGTGGCAGCTTCAGCAGGTGCGGCATGCCATGCTGAAAGTATTGATGTATCGGAAGTACTTAAATCAATGAAAGTTCCCAAAGAGTATGCAATGGGTACTATCAGACTTTCGACAGGAAGGGGAACAACTATGGAGGATATCAAGAAAGCATCGGATGAGATAGTAGACACCGTCAACTCATTGATGCCGGAAAAGGTGAAAACTACAGGGAGTTATTCAAAAAAAACCGGTGAAATTAAACTCACACACTATACTCACGGTTTAGGTTGTGCCTGTAAAATCCAGCCACAGAATCTTGAAAAAGTACTTGGTTCTATTTCCGCTTTTAACGACCCTATGGTTCTGGTCGGGACAGAAACAGCCGATGATGCCTGCGTTTACAGGCTAAGCAGCGAAACGGCCATTGTGCAGACACTCGATTTCTTTACCCCTGTGGTAGATGACCCTTATCATTTTGGTTCAATAGCAGCTGCCAATGCTCTCAGTGATATTTATGCTATGGGGGCAGAACCTCTTTTCGCACTTAACATTGTAGGATTCCCGGAAGACACTTTACCACTTGATATTCTTGAGCAAGTATTGAAAGGTGCCCGTGAAAAGGCCGGCGAGGCTGGTATTGGAATAATCGGTGGACATACAATAGAAGACCCCGAACCCAAATACGGATTGGTCGTGACCGGTATAGTGCACCCTGAAAAAATAATAAGGAATAAAGGAGCTAAACCTGGTGACTCGCTTGTTCTTACAAAACCTATTGGTACAGGTATACTGTCCACAGCTTTAAAAAGGGGAATGATAAGTGCTGAACTGGAAGAAACTCTTATCAGGATGATGGCATCTCTCAATAAAATTCCTGCAGATTTAATGCAGAAATATGATGTACATGCCTGCACCGATGTTACAGGCTTTGGGTTGGCGGGTCACCTCAGGGAAATGAGCATAGCTTCAGAATGTGATGTGACCATTTATCCGCGTAAAATACCATTTCTCAGTGAAGCTCATAACCTTGCAGCAGCGGGAATCATTCCCGGCGGAACATACAACAACCATAAATTCGTTCAAAAGGATGTTGATTTTGGATCATATAACAGGACCATGCAACTGCTTTTATGTGATGCCCAGACATCAGGAGGATTACTCATAGCTATTAACAGGGATGATGCTCTTTCATATTTAAATGACCTGAATGATGCCGGAATCACCAAAGCAGCTATAATAGGTGAATTTACCGTAAAAGGTAAGGGTAAAATTTTAGTTTTGTGAAACAGGGTAACAGGTAATGACCCAATCTAAATAATGTAAAGTAGAAATGGAAATAGACAGCTCACTTGACTTCTCTCCTGAATTACTTAAGAAATTAATATTAAGATCGGCTGAAATTATTGAGGAGTGGTATTCGATCGGCATACGGAATAGTAAAATATACCGGAATTATTCACCTGCTGATATACGCAGCCTTTTTGATGAACCCATGCCTGTTGAGGGATCAAATCCTGAGAAACTGCTGGAAAAAATCCGAAAGGATGTTTTCAGAGCTTCAAATTTTAACCCCAGCCCGAATTACTACGGTTATATAACCGGAGGAGGCAACCATGCATCAATTATTGCCGAGCTTTTAAAAGCCAGCCTTAACCAGAATAATCTCAAATGGCACAGTGCACCTGCCAATTCGGAAATCGAAAAGATTGTGGTTAAATGGATATGCCAGTTTATTAACTATCCCGACGATGCCGGTGGTGTCCTCGTAAGTGGAGGCTCTGTGGCCAACTTTTTAAACCTGGCCGTAATGCGTAAGGTAATGTGCCCCGGGGATATTGCGAATGATGGTTTATATGGAGGAACCCGAATAACTGTTTATGTATCAGAACAGGGTCATTCAAGCATCGATAAGGCAATGGATATGCTCGGGCTGGGTAAAAATTATCTGAGAAAAGTTCCTGTTGATGATAACCTGCGTGTAAACACAAAAATCCTTGAAGAAACAATCCGGGAGGATCGCAGCTCCGGGCTCATGCCTGCATGTATAATAGGAATTGCCGGAACAACAAATAATGGTGCCGTTGATCCGCTTAAAGAACTGGGTAATATTGCCTCGAAATATAATATGTGGTATATGGTCGATGGAGCCTACGGGCTTCCTGCGGCGGGAACTGAGATGGCAGGTCATCTGTTTGAAGGACTTGAAATGGCCGATTCATTATTGATAAACCCGCATAAATGGTTTTTTGTACCGTTTGAAGCATCATGTGTGATAGTAAAAAATAAGAAATTACTGAGGGACACTTTCAGCCTTATGCCTGATTATCTTCGTGGAGGCCAGGAAGAAACAGAACGTGATGACCTGATGAATTACAACCTGCAACTCACAAAAGACTTCAAAGCGCTGAAAGTATGGATGACATTTAAAACATATGGTGCCGGGAAACTTAAAAAAGCTATAGAGAATGATTGCGGTCTTGCACAGTATGCAAAATTATTGATTGAAAAAGCTGATGATTTTGAACTGATGGCCCCTGTGCCCTTATCAATAGTTTGTTTCAGGTATACGGGCAAAAATGGCAGATACACCGGTGACGAACAGAAACTTGACAATATAAATGAGAAAATCCTGGATGGAATTGAAAAAGATGGCAGGATTTTCTTTGCAGGCACGAAAATCAAAGGAAGAACATCTCTGCGAATAAACCTTACCAATCACCGCAGAACAAAGGCAGATATTGATTTCCTATTTAAAGTCCTGAGGCAAATTGCAGGCAAAACAATAAAATAATACACCATGGCAAGATTTCTTAAAGACCGTTCAAAGGCAAAAGGCCAGGCTCCCGGATCACTGGTCCTTATAGGACGGCAAAAAATGGAAAAACCACAGATCAGTCTAATGGATTACGGCTCTGATCACCTGGTTGAACATGAACTTGATTCAATAAATGATTGCATACCATACCTGAAAACTAAATATGTTTCATGGATAAATATATACGGTATCCATGAAACGGAAATGATAAATAGTATTGGTGAGATATTCAATCTGGATAACCTGCTGCTGGAAGATATACTGAATACTGATCAGATGCCCAAATATGTCTCCGGAGGAAAATACGATGCTTTCATTCTGAAAATGCTTGATTATGATAGTGATAGTAATATTATTAAAGCTGAACAGATTTCAATAATACTGGGAAAGAATTTTGTTTTAACTCTTCAGGAACGTAAGGGTGATGTTTTTGATCCGGTGAGATCCAGAATAAGGAATTACGGGGGCCGGGTTAGATTGAATAATAACGATTACCTGACATATGCCCTGATGGATATAATAACTGATAATTACCTTTCAATAATAGAGACTATAGGTCAAAAAATAGAGAATCTTGAAACAAAAATATTTTCTGAGAATAATGAAGAAATTGCTTCAGAAATCTACAGATATAAAATTGAGCTTTCATTTCTGAGGAAAAACATACGACCGGCAAAAGAGGCAATTATGAACCTGTTGAAGAACGTGGATACCTTATTCAGGGCTGATACTTTGAGTTATATGGTTGATCTAAAGGAGTCTATTATACATGCCAGTGAATCTATCGAGCTTTACAGCAACCTGGTCTCAGATCAGCTTAACACTCATAACACACTGGTAAACAACAAAATGAATCAGGTAATGAAAATATTGACAATTTTTGCATCAATATTTATTCCACTTACATTCATAGCAGGTATCTACGGAATGAACTTTACTAATATCCCAGAATTGAGATTGAAATATGGATATCTTTTCTTCTGGATACTAATACTCATAGTTGGCATCATACTGCTATTATTCTTTAAAAAGAAGAAATGGCTGTAGAATAAATAAATTTCAATTATATTTGCATAATGTTTAATCTTGAGGGACTTGAGTTCCTATAACTTCTTAACTAAGTTAATTAAGTTCACAGACAAAAGACTCTCAGCAATTTTTTACTAAATGAATATTTTTGTTGCAAAGCTTTCGTACCAGACAACGGAAGAAAAATTAGAACAGCTATTTCAGAAATTTGGTGAGGTAGCAAGCGCTAAAATCATCTTCGATAAATACGAAGGAAGATCCAAGGGTTATGGCTTTGTGGAAATGCCTAATGAAGAAGAGGCACTCGAAGCTATTAACTCACTTAATGACACCGAATTTGATGGTCGTCAGATAGTAGTTAAAAAAGCCAGGCCTAAAGAAGATAATAACTCACGGGGTCGTAGAGATTAAAAGTCCCGGGTTATCAGTAATTGAATCCTGATAAAATATCAGGCTTAAAAAAGGAAATATAATTTGTGTAGCCAGGTAACCAAAAAGGTTGCCTGGTTTTTTATTTTGTATCCCCGTTCTATGCTTATTATTAGAATTTGATGCAAGTATTAGTAAATTTGCAGAAGTAAATAATATTAAACTTAACCTATTTATTTTATAATAAGATTCCCGGTCATGAAAAAATTAATTTTAAGTTTAGTTATGGTGACTGTTATTGCCGGCAGTGCGTTTTCACAAACCAGACAGGCAAGTCACTCTCAAGCACTAAAAACAGGTGTCACGACAATAGACCTTATAAATGGGCTAAAAATTAAGGTTGATTTCAGTCCTGATGAAGGAAAATTATGGTTTACAGGAGAATCCAAAGACCTGAAGATGTTTATTACTGAATACATTCCTTTATCCGATCCTAACGGAACCGGAATTGAGATTGGCAAGAGTTACATGTTGGACAATATGTATGCTTCAATCGAGTATAAGGTGCTCACAATAGAGGGTAACAAGGTTACCCGTATATGGTTCAGAATAGTAGCCAGATCACTTGAACTTCCAGAGAAGAACTGGATATGAGTACTTATTATACAGGCCGTTCGTTTTAGGGAAGGGCCAGACTTTAATAATTAATTTTGCTTACTGTTGAATCTGCGTACGGGCAACAAAATGATAGCATTAATACAGGAAAATCACGGGGATGAGATTTTTCTTACAGAAGTTCCGATACCGGAACCCGGACCCGGTGAGGTTCTCGTTAAAATGCATTTCTCACCAGTTAATCCTTCTGATCTCAGTCTTCTCCAGGGCACTTATAAAGGCAATCCGCAATATCCGATTATACCGGGGATTGAAGGAAGCGGGATTGTTGTTAAGAGCGGCAGGGGAATAATAGCAGGCTTAAGAAAAGGTAAAAGGGTAGCATGTACTGCATCAGAAAATAAAGGTGGAACATGGGCAGAATACATGGTAACATCCGCCACCAGAGCAATACCGCTTGGTAAGAAAATAGATGATGAGCAGGGTGCAATGTTACTGGTGAATCCTCTTACAGCACTGGCATTTATAGATATGGCTGTAGAAAGCAAACAGACTGCTATAGTAAACAATGCGGCAGCCAGTTCCCTGGGGAAAATGTTAATTTACCTCTGTAAGAAATATGATATAACCCTGGTAAATATTGTCAGTAGAGAATCACAGTTAAACACAATTAAGGAACAGGGTGCTGAATATGCTCTGATAAGCTCCTCGTAAGATTTTGAAAAGGAACTGGCTTTCTGGTCAGGAAAATTGAATGCCAGGCTTTTCTTTGATGCAGTGGGAGGAGAACAGACTGAAATAATGTTAAGATCATCTCCCCCGGGAAGCACTATAGTAAGTTATGCAAAACTGTCTGAACAAAATATCAGTCTGGATCCACGCTTATTGTTACAGGAAAATAAGAAAGTACGGGGTTTTTACCTCGGTAATCATACGGCTGGAAAAACTTTATTACAGAACCTCAGGACAGTCGGAAAGGTTAAAGATTTGCTAGCCAATCATATAAAGATAAATATTTCGGCCAGGTTCAGTTTTGAAAAGATAAATGAAGCTCTTGACTATTATCGCAGAAATATGTCAGCGGGTAAGGTACTGCTGTACCCCGGGACTTAATACCCGGTAAAAGATCGGTGTTTGTTTATGAGAAAGAATCGAGTGTTTCCCCGAGTCTTTCAGCTAGCTTATCTAATGCCTTCCTGTTATTTTTTTGAATCTTCTTTTGCACAACTTCATACTCTGCAAGTAGTTTTTCCTTTTCCTTCCCCTTTGCCTTGAAAAACATTGATAATGCATTTGAAAGGACAAGGCGGTCGTGCCAGTTTCCTATTAATGTTTCCGTACTATTAAGCCTGCTATACTGATCCTTCTCAAAAGTACTATCATCACGGGTCCATAGAATGCTGAGTAGCGGTTTAATGTTCTTCAGGATAATACGAACCTCATGAATATATTCCAGCTCATTTGATTCACTAATGAGGTTTTTGATCCTGTCGAGCTCTGAATAAATGAAATCAGTAATAATACCAAGAAGTTCTAATTCAGTATTTCTTGAGAAAACAACATTAAGGGTCTTTCTTATTTCTTCGAGTCGTGAATAATTAAAAGAGTTAATCGAATTATCAAGGTTTGTATTCCATTCAGGTCTTAACTTCGCGATGTACTTTGAAAATGACTTGTATAGTTTTTCTGTTCCCTTAAATTTCATTAATAAACCGAGGTTTATCTGGCTTTCTCTTATTAAGCCGGCACTTTTAAAAACAGCTTTATATACATGGTAATGATCCTTTGCCCTGAATTCCACAGGATGCATAAACTCGAGGAGGCTAAAAACAGCTTTCAGTCGTTTTATCCTGACCCTTAACTGATGAATATCTTTCATCCTGTACCTTCCCGGTATACTATCCATGAATGAACAAATATCATCAACCTGTTTCTCAAAATAATCAATAATGAATACCTTTTCCTGATCCTCCATTATAAGTTATTGCTTAGATGCAAATTACATAAAATTTCTCAATATTTCCCCACTTATGAGATTCATTGCTGATAATTAATTCGTTACTATAACACTCAATTATATATATTACCTTTGAAGAAATTCAGCCCCTATGATGAAGTTTGAATTCAAGCCGATAGGATTCATCAGGACACAGAGCAGGGAGATTAGCGGAACTCCAATACAGCCTTCCTATGCAAAAGAATATACAGGCAAGGTGGAAATACTACTTGAATACATACCCGGTCTTAAAGACCTGGATGGATTTTCTCATATTATTCTGATATATGTTTTTGACAGACACAGGCGGGGCGATTATAAATTGCATGTGAAACCGTATATGGATGACGAAATCAGGGGTGTTTTTGCTACCAGGGCTCCAAAGCGTCCAAATAACATAGGCTTATCGATCGTGAAAGTTGATCAGATAAAAAATAATATGATCTTTTTTTCGGGCGCTGACATGCTTGATAATACCCCTGTTCTGGACATTAAACCTTATGTACCCGAATTTGATGAAGGTGAAAAATTCCGAATCGGCTGGCTTGAAGGAAAGATAAAACTCGGTGAGGAAAGAAAAGCAGATGAAAGGTTCTGAGAAACATAATGAAGATTTTCTGAATCAAATTCGGGGAATTATTAACAACGAGGTAAGTATACACTGGCTGAGAAGAGACCTGAGACTGAATGATAATACAGGGCTTTTCCATGCACTGTCTTCAGGTAAACCGGTAATTCTGCTATTCATTTTTGATGATAATATCCTCTCTGATTTACAGGATGATGATCCCATGATTTCTTTTATTTATGATAACCTTTTGATAATAAACAGATTGGTTTCCAGTCTGGGAAGCTCTGTGATTGTTTTAAAAGGTGATTGGAAGAAGATATGGCATGATCTCATATCCCTGCTAAAAATAAAAGCCGTTTTCTGGAATACTGACTATGAACCTTATGCAATCAGGCGCGACAGCGAAGTAAGAAATATCCTCCATAAAAACGGAATTGAATCTTACAATTATAAAGACCAGGTAATTTTTGAAAAGGATGAAGTTACAAAAGATGATTCTTCACCTTACACCGTCTTTACTCCCTATAGTAAGAAATGGCTAAACAATCTGGAAAAAAATGGCATACCTCAAAAAAGACGCTCAGAGGATCATTTACACAATCTTGCAGGGATATCAATTAATTTTCCCTCGCTCAGATCAATTGGGTTTAAAAGGTCAAATATTAGACCCAGGGAGTTTATAAGCAAAAATATAGAGAGCTATGATAAACACAGGGATTACCCTTACCTTGATGCCACAACCTATTCCGGTCCTCACCTTAGGTTTGGCAGTGTAAGTATAAGGGATATTGTCAAAACAGCTCTTATGGTTAATAAAACATATTTGAATGAACTGATATGGAGAGAATTTTTTATGCAGATCTTATATCATTATCCTGGGGTTGTTAATGACAGCTTCAAACGTAAATATGATAACATCAGGTGGATTAATGACGAAGAGTTATTCGATAAATGGTGCAATGGATCAACCGGTTATCCGATTGTTGATGCCGGTATGAGGCAGTTAAATGCAACAGGATATATGCATAACAGGGTAAGAATGATAACCGCCAGCTTTTTATGCAAACACCTGCTGACCGATTGGAGATGGGGTGAAAGGTATTTTGCCGGAAAGTTGCTGGATTATGAACTTTCATCAAATAATGGCAACTGGCAGTGGGCAGCCGGAACAGGATGTGATGCAGCTCCTTATTTCAGGGTGTTCAATCCTGTTCTGCAGGCTAAAAAGTACGATAGGGATAATAAATATATAGTTAAATGGGTACCGGAACTTGGTACCCCGTCCTACCCGGATCCCGTTGTTGATCACGAGTTTGCACGGAAAAGGGCAATTGAAACCTATAGGTATTACCTGAGATGACGGGTGGAGACGTAAGGTAGAGACGTTGCACGCAACGTCTCTACTTTATTCCGCATCCTATTGCACGGGTAAAATCCGGATCGGGTTCCCTTCCTGCAAGAAGGTTATTTACAGCATCCTGAACGTAGTGTTCATCAGCCTGTTCTGCATCCCTGTAATTATTATCTATAGCACCTATGTATGAAACCTTCAATTTATCCTGTTCTTTTTTAAGTATATAGACATGAGGTGTTTTAGTGGCTCCATATATTTTATATATCTCCTGCTTCTCATCATGAAGATAAGGAAATGTAAAACCCTTCTCTTCAGCCCTTTCTATCATCTTTTCAAATGAATCAGCAGGGTAAGCTTCTGCAGAATTAGGATTAATTGCTATCACCGGGAAACCCTTGTTCTTAAACATCTTATCCAGTGCAATTATCCTGTCTTCCCATGCAATGGCATATGGACAATGATTAGTGGTAAAAATTACAATGAATCCCTTTGCATCCTGATGGTCTTTCAGTGATACATATTCACCATCAATATTACGCAATTTGAAATCGGTGGCATAGTCGCCAACTTCATAGCCCTGCGACATTAAGGTGCTACTCAGAATAAGTGAAAAAACTATGGTTAACAAGCTTTTCATATCATTAAAAATTTAATGGTTACTATTTGATTATTGAATTAAAGACTGAATATGTGATTTCAATTCAGTGTATGATATCATCCCCTCGTGAAACTTTCGGTAGCCCTTGCCGGGCGCATGAATGAGGGTTGCAGGAATACTTCCGGTCCATGAATCATCAACCATTGGTATCCACCTGTTAAAATCCGGTTCATCCAGTAACAATACCTCTGAACTTATATTGTATTCTTTTATGAATTTTGCAAGACGGGTATCTTTCTGTGAGGGCATATCAAGGCTTACGAGGATCAGTTTCATCTTATGATTGGTGTATTCCTTTTCCACCTTCAGCAAATCAGGCATTTCTTCAGTGCATGGTTTACACCATGTAGCCCAGAAATTGTACACGTAAACTGTATCTGATTGCTTATTTAACTCTTCTTCCAGGCGATCAATGCCTATTACCTCTATATCCTGGGAAAATAATGGAATAGCAGGTATAAGTAATAAAACAGTTAATAAATATCTTGCCATCATTTAATTATTAATTTGATGGCAAAACAAAATTTAACTATGATTTGTTCAAAAAAACTGATTCGTAGAATTCCTGTTAAAAATAACTATTTATCGAGCAAATAATTAAACCCCAGTGCAAATTAATTATTTGAACCTTCTTCTGTGAAATAATTTTTGCAGATTAATATTTTGTTAATAATCCATTATTTATCCGTCAAATCTTATCCATTTAAGTATTTTTGCCTGACTTAAATATAATGTCCGCAGGAATACTGCCATGCTTTTCAAATGAAAGAGAAAAGAAAGATACGAAAGAAATCATTCTACCTGTGGCTTGGGGTGATAGCCATTATACTAATACTCTATTTTGTCAACAAGGAATGGTTCGATATTAGTTTCCTGAGGAGATTTGTTAATGATCACAAATTCCTGGTTATACTGGTTTACCTCATTTTCCTGACATTTATAGGACTGACATTACTGCCCTCAAGTCCTTTTGCAATGGCTGGTTTATTACTTTTTCCCGCATTTGAGACCTATGTTATCAACATGGTGGGAATTATTACATCCACGGCTATAGTTTACTATTTTACAAGATACCTGGGCCTTGATAGATGGATAGAAAAGAAATTTCCGAGCCAGATTGAGAAGACAAAAAAAGCCCTGGCCAATAAGGAGTTACCCATAATTATAGGCTGGAGCTTTTTCCCTGTTGTCCCGACTGACCTGATTATTTATGTCAGCAGTTCACTCCGCATATCATTCCTTAAATGTATTATTGGTGTACTTATCGGAGAAGGGATACTTAATGCCCTTTACATATTTTCAGTTGATTTCTTTATTTAAGCCTTACACTAAAAACTTCAAATCTCATAATACTCCGAGATCAAGAAGAATTATAAAGCCAACTTTTATTACCAATCCCTGGCAAACATCACCTTCAATTTCATCCCCTCCATCAACAGGTTTCCAGCTAGCGCGAGAGTATCCGGTTAATGCATTTAACTGAACATTTTCACTAATATTTTTAGCTATCCCACCGAAAATTTCTATCACAAATACATTATGTTGATCTTCATATTCGGAACCGGGATACGAATACCTATAAGATTCTCTGCCGGCCATTACGCCTCCATCGGCCATCAAAGCAAAAGATCCTACTGGATAATAATAAGTTACATATGGACCTAAGCTAAATATACCACTATGATACTCTGTGTCATCAATAGTGCTTATTTCAGTGCGCGAACCAATCAGAGTTTGTATTCGAACCGCTAAATTATCAATTACGGCTATACCTCCGCTGGGCATTAAATTAAGGATTCTTTCTTTGTAATCGTCATTGCTCTTAAGAAATCCTACGCTCATAAATTCAGATCCCCACGCTCCCCCCAGACTGATTGTTGAAGTCATACCAGGCATTATTGTCCCTTTCTTAATAACTGGCTGGGCTTGTAAAGCATTTAGAGTCATCAGGAAGATGACTGTAATCAACAGGCAAAGTTTTTTCATGATAAGATTGATTTAGTTGTGCTTACTCTTAAGTTTTTCAGCTTACACTCCTTACTCTCTTTCCGGATTTTCAGGGTTCTCCTTAGGTTGGTTATCCATTTACAAAAAGTTAAGTATTTTCAAATATACATACTTGAAAAAACTAAGTCAATTTTTTTTCGGGTGGATAGGATTACACGCAGTGTTATTCAATAAAGCATAATTTTATATTTTTGTTTGATTCACAAGAAAATCTATTCACACTGTTTTGGGCAAACATCAGTATTATGAAAAAATCACTGACCTTATTAGTCTTTGGGATCTTACTGACCTGTTCCGCATATCCACAAGTATCAAGCGGAAATTTATCATTAATCGAAAATGCAACAATTTCCGGGGAGTGGTTCCTGGGGTTTGGGTATAATGACAATGAAAATATCAGCACCTTTAACCTTAAGAGAGGATATTTTACCATAAGAACCAGCCTGAATGATAATTTATCAGTAAGGTATACTCAGGATATTACTACGGACACAGAGGGTAGCGATATTGGAAATGTCGAAATGAGGCTAAAATACCTGTTATTGAGAGTGGACCTCAAGAATATTGGTTTTCTTAAAAACTCTTTTCTGGAATTCGGACTTGTTCATCGACCGTGGCTCGAATATGAACAGAAACTAACGGGATACCGTGTTCAGGGGAAAATGTTTACCGAAAGGTA
This sequence comes from Bacteroidales bacterium, assembly GCA_016928075.1. Taxonomy (GTDB): domain Bacteria; phylum Bacteroidota; class Bacteroidia; order Bacteroidales; family VadinHA17; genus UBA9300. The sequence continues at coordinate 128,286 of JAFGLJ010000027.1, forward strand.
CGATCTTATCAGCTCAGCTGATTTCGGTATCTCCTTTGCCGGGCTTATAGGGGGTGAAATTGACCAGGAATATCAGGAAAAAGTAAGTTCATACTTTCCGGGAAGATACGGCAGTTTCTGTTTTGGTGTATATAATGGTGGAGGCTATCATGCCCTTGAAAAGAATAATAACAAGATCATTGAAGGGAGAATAACCATCAGGCCTCTTCCGGATTTTATGCCGGGATTCCAGATGTCCTATACCTTTTCATATGGCAAGTCAAATACTGCGTCGAATAATGCAGATTACAGGTTAAATATTTTCCACCTTGCAACTGAAAGTCATATGCATAAGCTTATGCTCCAGTATTATATAGGCCTCGGCGGACATAATGGTGACAATACCGACCCGGATGGATTATCATACAGTAATGAGGGCTATTTCGGTTTTGCTGAAATAAGTATACCCGGCACAAAATTTTCTGTGTTTTCAAGATACGATAAGCTAATATCTTACCAGGATAATGAAATGATACAGGAAACCTTCATAGCAGGGCTTACGTATCGCTTCCTCAGGAATAAAGTCCTGCTAAACTATGATCAAAATGAATATCTGGGTAATTACACCAGGATCTACGAACTGGCCCTGGAAGTAAATTTCTGATAAAAAGACATGAAAAACAGGTCATGCAGTTATCAACCGGATAAATTCATCTGTGCTTCGAGCAAGCTTTATATTCCGTGGAAGCTGGCCCTGTTGATCTAATGCAAGAGTGCCACTAACAATAATTACCTGCTTATTGAATACTTTCGATAGTTTTTCCAGGTATTCCCCTCTCTGCACCCCGGAAAATTCGGATAAAGTACCGGTAACAATTATATCAGCATGCCATATCTGAACGGCTTCCACAACAGAATCAAATGGGGTTTGAGACCCGAGGTAAAGAATCTCATGGCCGTTCTTTCTGGTGATGTAGGCAAAGAAAAGCAGGCCTATTTCATGTAATTCATTCTCCGGAAGTAATAATAATACTTTTTTTCTACTCTCTCTTTTTCTTGAGATCAGAGCATCAATATTTGATATAAGCTTCTGGCGTATGAGATTGGAAACGAAATGTTCCTGCGCAGGGGTTATTGTGCCGGTAACCCACAATACTCCTACCCTCCTGAGGAATGGGAATACTATTCCGTTGAACGTATCCTCAAAACCACGGTTGAGGATAGAACGGTTGATAAGTTCAATGAAGCTGATCTCATCAAGATTGAGCATTGCAATCACTAATGTCTTTATCTGTGTATCATCCTGGCTTAAATCCTGTGAGACAAATGAAACCCTATCCTCTATCTCCCGGAAAGACATTGAAGAAATTTTTGATATCTTAAAACCATTACGATTAAGGATTGCAATATTTATCAATTTTCTTAAATCATTATCGGTATATCTCCTCCTGTGAGTGTTTGTCCGTTCTGGAATGATAATACCATACCTCTTTTCCCATATTCTTATTGTATGAGCTTTTATACCTGATAATTTTTCAAGATCTTTAATAGTATATTTTCCCATTGGTATGATATTATTGTTTCAAATATATAATTAATATTTAAACAAACCCAGAAACTGTTGTAAAAAGTGTAATTTTTATTTATTAAAAGAAAAGCTGCCTGATAATGGCAGCTTTTCTATTTTTTGAATTTTTATTATTTGGAATGAGGTAATATCACCTTGTCTATAACGTGTATTACTCCATTGGTTCCTAAGACATTAACTGCAGTAATATTTGCGGTTTGTCCCGCTCCGTCAGTTATTGTTACACTGCTTTCTGATATATTAATGGTAAATGTTGCACTGCTCGAAAGAGTTGTGGCTGTTAATCCGTCTTCCAGGTCAGTCGAGAATGCAGTCAGGCCAAGCACGTGGTAAAGCAGAACTGATTCAAGTAATGTATCGTCTAAATCAGCTGGACCGCTTGCACCAAGGGCTGTATAAAGTGCATCAAATGCTGCATCCGTTGGCGCAAAAACAGTAAACGGACCATTACCCTGGAGTGTACTTACCAGACCTGCCTCGGTGAGGGCAGCAGCAAGTTTGCTGAACCCTGCATCAATGGCTATAGCTACTATATCCTGTGAAGGAGGAACAAGTGTACGGTCAATTACATGAACCACACCGTTTGCTGTACCGGCTCCTTCGGAGGGATCAATATCTGTTAAGATTATCTGGGTATTGCCATTCAGAAATGCACCATCACCTTTGTTTGAAAGATAAAGGTTACCACCAACTGCACTTACAGTGGCAGGTGCAGCTGCACCGGTAACAGGAAGGTCAGTACTCATGACCACACCGTCAATGAGGTGATATGCAAGCACTGCATCAAGAGTAGCCTGGTCAGGTAACTCTGTAATACCTGCAGCCGTAAAAGCATCATTGGTCGGAGCAAACAGTGTCATGCCATTGCTGCTGGGACCATCGCCAAGTAAAGTTTGCAGAATAGTCGGACTTGCAGCTTTGACTGCTGCTATAAGAGTTGTGAAACTCTTATTGAAATAAGCAGGTTCAACTATTGTATTGACAAATTGTGCAATTGACGGCGGAACAAGTACTCCATCCATAATGTGAACTACACCATTACTTGTTGCTACATCAGCTGTATTTATTCCAACACCGCTTATAAGGAATGCACCACTCACTTCAGTAACAGTAATGTCCTCACCATTAACGGTTGTTGCAGTTAAACCATCTGAAAGATCTGTTGAATATACTTCTGATGCTGCAATAACATGATACTCAAGCACACTCCTGAGGACATCCTCGGGAATATCGGTTGCTGAAGTCTGCCCGATAGCTGCGAGGAGGGCAGCAAAAGCGGCATTTGTCGGAGCAAAAACTGTAAATGCCCCGGATTCATCACTGAGTGCTGTAACAAGGTCAGGATAAAGAGTCAGGATGTCAACAAGTGTAGACAAATCTGGAGTTGCCTGAGCTGTTTCAACAATATTTATGGCAGGTATTAAAACAGCGTCTATTGAATGTACAACACCGTTGCTTCCTTCCAGGTCAAAAGGAGAAGTTATATTGGCATCATTAACCTTCAGGTTGGTCGCATCAATATCTGCTTCAGCACCATTTAGCATTGTCACAGATCCTGTCGACAGTGATGAAGACAGAATTTTACCTGCTACAACATGATACTTAAGAATATTTACCAGACCCTCCACCTGGTCAACATTACCTGCATTAATGCCAGCTGCACCAAAAGCAGCATCAGTTGGAGCAAAAACGGTAAAAGGACCGGTTCCTTCAAGATCATCAACTAGCCCTGCTTCAGTTAAAGCAGCAGCGAGAACGTTAAATCCATTATCGATTGCTATGTCAACAATGGTTTTAGGCTCTTCCTCGGGATTTTTTTCGCAACTTGTAAATACGAAAGCACCGATAAGAGTCAGACTTAATAAGATCAAATTTAATTTTTTCATAACTTTCTTTTTTTGATTTGTTATGATAGAGAAACATCAATGAAATAGAATTGTTTAATTATTTTTGATATTTTTTAAACATTATACTATAAATTATATTAGAATATTTGTTACAGAATCCCATTTACAGAGCTAAAGCACACATTAAAATTTTTTCTATTTTTCAACAAAAAAATAATTGTCATGCAAAACATAAAGGCCTTAATTATTTTATTCATTCTCCTGGCCGGGTGTTCAGATAGAAATTCAGAACAAAACCCGCAGATGACTTCACGGGAAAAAACCGGATATGATTCCCTGCTGGCAAGAGAGCTTGGTGCCGACAATTACGGAATGAAGCAGTATATAATGGCTTTTCTTATCCGCGGCGACAGCAGTTCGGCCGACAGTGCTGAAGCAGGGCGTTTGCAGGAGGCACATCTAGATAATATTACTAGGATGGCAGAAGAAGGCAAATTAATTCTAGCCGGACCGTTTCTTGATAATACATATTTAAGAGGTATATATATTTTTAATGTATCCACCATTGAAGAAGCTGAAGAATTAACCGGTACTGATCCGGCCATAAAAGCTGGTGTTCTTAAAATGGAACTACACCCCTGGTATGGTTCAGCAGCGCTGCAAAAATTAAATGAAATGCATGCCCGTATTCAGGCAGATAGCATCTAAAAAACGTTGGTGTGGGTCTCCCGACCCACACCAGTTTATAAATGATGTTATGGGGTTGATCTGGAGATAAACACCAACAGGAGATATGAAGATCCTCACCAACAGCATCTAAAAACCAGCATTGTTAATCGACCTGCACCAGAAATTAGCTTTTCGGAACAAAATAATTATATCCTTGTTTACCAATTAGGTGTTGAAATAATTTACTATGATGAAAAGAGTTATACACAGAGCATCAGAACGGGGTCATGCCGACCATGGCTGGCTTAATACATGGCATAGCTTCAGTTTTGCCAATTATTATGATCCTGGTAAAATCAGTTTCGGTAAACTCAGGGTTTTAAATGATGACACAGTAGCACCCGGGAAAGGTTTTGGAATGCACGCGCATGACAATATGGAAATAGTAACCATACCACTATCAGGTGCGCTGGAACATAAAGACAGCATGGGTAATTCGGGTGTCATAAAAGCCGGGGAGATACAGGTCATGAGTGCAGGATCAGGTATTTATCACAGTGAGTTCAATCACAGCAAGGAGGAGGAAGTTAGTCTGCTCCAGATTTGGGTAATACCGGACAGAAGAGATGTTGGACCCCGGTATGACCAGTTCACTTATGATAAATCAAAAACATTGAATAACTTATACCAGGTTATCTCACCCGAAAAATCTGGCGAGGGCTCATGGATTCACCAGCAGTCATGGTTCAGCCTGGGGGAATTGGATAGAGACATGGTAATAAGATATTCTCTGAAAAAGAAGGGGAATGGGATCTATTTATTTGTTATAGAAGGTATGATTGAAACATGTGATGTTATTCTTGAAAAAAGAGATGCCCTGGGAATTATTGAAGCAGAGGGAATAGAAATTAAAGCTCTTGATCAATCAAATATATTATTAATTGAAGTACCAATAACTTAATCAAATATTATGGGTATTGCGAGATTAATAAAGACCAGGTGGAGTCCCAGAGCTTTCATCGATCATTCAATCACTCCTGATGAGGCAGAATTATTATTTGCAGCTGCCAGGTGGGCTCCCTCAAGCATGAATGAACAGCCATGGAAGTATTACTACGCTCTTAAAGAGGACAGTGAGCAATTCAAGCTATTTCTCGATTGTCTCAAACCCGGAAACCAGGTTTGGGCAAAAAATGCTTCCATGTTAATTCTCAGCACTGCCAGGAAAAACTTTGACTATAAAGGAAAAATAAACAGGCACGCAATGCATGACACTGGAGCGGCAAATGTTCTCCTCTGCCTGCAGGCGAATGAAATGGGCTTCCAGGCTCATCAAATGGGAGGCTTTGAACCGGATAAAACGTATGAATCATTTGGTATAGATAATGAGAAATTTGATCTCGTGTCATTTATTGCTGTAGGAAAACCTGGTGACCCTTCTATCTTACCTGAAGATCTCAGGAAGTCAGAAATTAAACCCAGGGTGAGAAAAAGTTTGAATGATATTGTAAGTAGAATTAATTAAAACAAAAATATATCTGTCATTTTGAATAACTGATAATATATGTAATTGGCATTTCTAATAATTAAAAAATAAATCAATATGAATAATGCATTATACAACTTCCCTGTACCTGAGAATGAACCTGTACTTGAATACCTGAAGGGAAGCACTGAAAGGACACTCCTTGATAAGGAACTTATCAGGCAGGAAAACGTTGAAATTGAAATACCACTAATTATAGGAGGCAGAGAGATAAAAACCGGCAACACGGGTAGGGTTAACATACCCCACAGGCATGGGCATGTACTTGCCACCTATCACAAAGCAGGTGAAAAGGAGGTTAAGATGGCAATTGATGCTGCTATGGAGGCAAGTAAAATGTGGTCAGATATCACCTGGACTACCCGTGCTTCAATATTGCTCAAAGCTGCCGAGCTGATGTCCAAAAAATACAGGAGCCTGTTGAATGCCGCAACTATGTTAGGTCAGAGTAAAAATATTTACCAGTCAGAGATAGATGCTGTTTGTGAAACAATTGATTTCCTCAAGTATAATGTGGCTTTTGCAGGCAGGATCTACGAATTCCAGCCCAAATCCACTTTTAACCAGCTTAACAGGATGGAATTCAGGCCTTTGGAAGGTTTCATTTTTGCCGTTAGTCCTTTTAACTTCACATCCATTGCGTCCAATCTTAATATGGCACCTGTTATGATGGGCAATACAACTGTCTGGAAACCGGCAACCACTGCTTTGCTATCAAATTACTATCTTATGAAGATCTTCAATGAAGCCGGGCTGCCCGGCGGTGTAATTAATTTTATCCCCGGATCAGGGGCCTTAATAGGAAAGCATGTGATGTCTTCCTACCATATGGCAGGGATTCACTTTACTGGTTCAAACAATACTTTCAACACTCTCTGGAATCAGGCAGCTTCGAATCTTGTTAATTACAAGTCATATCCCAGGCTCGTGGGTGAGACGGGGGGAAAAGACTTTATTTTTGCCCATCCTTCAGCTCAGACCACGGAGCTGGCGGTTGCAGCAATAAGGGGTGCATTTGAATATCAGGGACAAAAATGTTCTGCGGCTTCAAGGATGTACGTTCCGTCATCAATCTGGAACGAGACACGTGATATGATGATAAGTATGGCTGAAGAAATCAATACGGGTGATGTTAAGGATCCATCTAATTTTATGAATGCAGTAATAGATGAAAAAGCCTTTGATTTAATCACTTCATATGTTGAATATGCAAAAAACAGTAATGAGGCAAAAATATTGACGGGTGGCACTTATGACAAATCTGAAGGGTATTTTATCCGTCCCACTATAATAGAGACAAACAACCCCCATTTTAAAACTATGGAGGAAGAAATATTCGGTCCTGTGCTTACCGTTTACGTGTACGATGATAAGGATATTGAGCGGGCTGTGGAACTATGTGATACCACTTCACCTTATGGTCTTACAGGAGCTGTATTCTCACAGGATCGTCTGGCAGCCATTAATATCTGCAATAAACTCAGGTATGCTGCAGGTAATTTCTATATCAATGATAAACCAACCGGGGCAATTGTCGGACTGCAGCCTTTTGGTGGCTCACGGGCTTCAGGAACCAACGATAAGGCAGGAGGTGCATTTAACCTTGTGAGATGGGTGAATCCAAGAACAATCAAGGAAACCTTCATCCCGGCAACAGAATACAGGTATCCATATATGATGGAACCGAGGAACCCGAGTCCCCGAGGCCTCGGGGGCGAAGGTAACGAGCTCGCGAGCAGCCGGTGATTGCGGCAAGTGGGAGCGAGCAATGATGGATAAAGCTGAGAGTGAGTTGAGAGTGAGTTGAAAGAGAATCCAGTACTCTAACATTTTATTAAATCAGAGTTGTTGTGTCAAAACGTGACTTCTCGTTCTCCCTGCCCCCTGCTCCCTGCTCCATGCCAATTAAGATAAACTTCCGCATTACTTTTCAAATAAATCTATTATTTGCATATTTTTGAGGGTTCATTATTCTATCATTAGCCGATGTTAAAGATTACATTCAAATTTATCCTTGTATTATTGTTCATATTGCCAAACCCTCTTTCCGGTCAGGATCCCTATATTATTGTCCTGGGAATCACACAGGATGGAGGCTATCCGCATATGGGTTGTACAAAGGAATGCTGCAAGATGGCCTGGGAAAATCCATCAATGAGAAGAAACGTTGTATCACTGGCACTTGTGGATCCGGTGTCACAGCAATGGTATCTGTTCGAAGCCACACCTGATATAAAAGAACAATTACATATGTTCCATCAATTGACCGCAGATGAGTATAATTATCTCCCAAGAGCAGTTTTTGTAAGCCATGCCCACATAGGTCATTATACCGGACTGATGCAATTCGGTAGAGAAGTAATGAACACAAGTGGTATTACAGTTTATGTCCTGCCCCGCATGAATTATTTCATTAATAATAATGGTCCCTGGGATCAACTTGTCAGACTCGGTAATATTGTTACTGTTGAGATCCCTGATGGTTCAGAAATTGCCTTATCTGAAAAAATAAATATCAAGGTCTTTACTGTACCTCACCGTGATGAATATTCTGAAACAGCAGGTTATAAAATAAGCACCGGCATAAAGGGTTACCTGTTTATCCCTGATATTGACAAATGGGAAAAATGGGATAAGAACATAAATGAAATGGTAAAGTCAGTAGATATAGCCTTTCTGGATGGTACTTTTTATTCAGAAGGTGAACTCCAGGGACGAAATATGGAAAATATTCCTCACCCTTTTATTACAGAAACAATGAATTATTTTGCCAGTGAGGACAGTAAAACTAAGAAGAAAATTCATTTTATTCACTTTAATCATTCAAATCCTGTTTTGTTCAAAGAAGAGGTCAGGGAATTTATCAGGAGTGAAGGCTTTGAATTATCCGAGCAGGGGAAAAAATATTAGAAAAAGATAAATGGATCCAATCTGGCTTACAATAGCGTTTGCATTCGGTTTCGTAGTTCGCCTGGCAGGACTGCCAACACTGATAGGTTACCTGATAGCAGGATTTGTGCTGAACTACATGGGTGCTGAGTCGGGCGAGTTCATTGAAACAGTTTCTGATCTTGGGGTTATGCTCCTCCTTTTTACAATCGGGTTAAAACTAAAAATAAAGAACCTGATAAGGCATGAAGTATATGGTGGTGCACTCGTCCATATGTTTATCACTACACTTTTATTTGTTGGATTACTGTTGCTTGCAGGTCGGAGCAATTTGGGTCTTTTCAAAAACTTTGGTTTATCGCAGGCTTTGCTGATAGCATTCGCCCTGAGTTTCTCGAGTACGGTGTTTGCGGTCAAGGTTCTGGATGACAGGGGTGAGAACACATCACTGCATGGTACTACAGCCATAGCCGTACTCATTATTCAGGATCTGCTGGCAGTAATCTTTCTTGTCGCAACAGCTGACCATCTTCCCAGTATGTGGGTATTTGCAATACCGGTAATACTGTTGCTGATAAAACCCCTGGTATTTTATGTTTACAGGAAAATAGGGCATGGAGAGTTACTCATCCTTTTTGGGTTCTTCCTTGCACTGGTACCCGGGGCTGAGTTATTCAGGATGGTCGGCCTGAAACCTGACCTTGGAGCACTTATTATGGGCTTGCTCGTATCAGGTCATACAAAGTCTAAAGAGATGGCAGATTTATTGATGCACTTCAAAGACTTTTTCCTTATAGGTTTCTTTCTTTCTATAGGACTATCCGTAGTGCCGACCTTAGATATATTCATCATATCATTCCTTATCGCCCTTGCAATAAATTTCAAGGTAATACTTTATTTCCTGGTATTTACCAGGTTTGGTCTCCGATCTCTAACATCATATTTTGCATCCCTCAGCCTCGCCAATTACTCGGAGTTCGGACTTATCGTAGCAGCTGTGGCCACAGCCAGTGGATGGCTGCCAAATGACTGGCTGGGTATCATAGCAATAGCCCTTTCTATAAGCTTTGTGATTTCCTCCCCACTGAATAGCTATTCACACCAGATATATAACAGGATAAGATCATTCCTGAAAAAATTTGAAACCAGGCAAAGGCTGCTCTACGATCGAACAATAGATATAGAAGATGCAGAGGTCCTGATATTTGGAATGGGCCTGCTCGGAGCAGCTGCCTACGACCAGTTAAAGAATGAATATGGACAGAAAGTCCTGGCACTCGATTACAACCCTGACACTGTAGAATACCATAGAAAGCTGGGCAGAAATATAATACAGGATGATGCTACTGATATAGAATTCTGGGAAAGGGTGAGCAAAATGCAGAAAGAGAAGAAACAGGTGAAACTGGTTGTTCTCTGTATGGACGATCACAAATCAAATCTTTTTGCAATAAAAGAACTTAAGGGAATTGACTATAAGGGTAAAATAGCAGCAACTGCAAGGCATGACGATGATATCAGTGATCTGAAGAAACTGGGAGTAGATTCAGTATATAACATATTTGCCGAGGCAGGGACAGGGCTTGCCGATCATATTTGTTCAGATGCGAATGAAGACTGAAGATTGAAGGAAAACCCAATATTATACTGGTAATGACCGATGACCAGGTAATCGGTGATATCGGATATTATGTCCTTGACAGTTGGTGTGAGACTCGGACCGGTAAAAGAATAATGCCATTTTATATAATCGTTTAAGCTGATAATTTTAGTAGCCGGGGTATTGGTGAAAGCCCCTTGTAAACCCGGCTTTGTTTTTTCTTGGTTAATAAAATTATTATTAATACTTTTGCATCGCCTTTTAAAAAAGGTACCGGAGATTCAGTAGCTCAGTTGGCAGAGCACATCCCTTTTAAGGATGGGGTCCTGGGTTCGAGACCCAGCTGGATCACCTAAAAGACTCGCTGTAAAAGCGGGTCTTTTTTATTAATCTTCGGAAACTTCCATCAGAAGGTCGCGGTAGGTTGAGAAAATCCTTGATTTGGAGAGGAAGCCCACATATTTACCTCCGTCGAGTACAGGCAGGTTCCATGCTCCCGTTTTCCTGAAGGTTTCCATTACGCTGTCAACCTTTTCACTTTTGTCAATATATGACGGAGGCATTACCATAAGGTCGCTAACATATGTATCATCATAGAGTTCCTGATCAAACATAATATCCCTTACATTATCCAGCAATACCACTCCCTCAAGCACTCCTATTTCATCAACTACGGGAAAGATGTTTCTTTTGGAAGATGATATTACTTTAGCCAGGTCTCCCAGGGTGTCTCCCGAGCTAACGGTTGTAAGATCTGTCTCAATCTCCTTTGTCCAGTCGAGTCTTGTAAGAACAGCTTTGTCTTTATGATGGGTAATAAGTTCTCCCCTGTGTGCCAGGCGTTTATGGTAGATAGAATGCTTTTCAAACCTCATCACAGTGATATATGATACGGTTGAGGTAATTATAAGTGGTACGAGAAGTCCATAGCCTCCTGTTATTTCAGCAATAAGGAAGATAGCAGTCAGGGGTGCATGCATGATACCGGCCATAGCTCCTGCCATACCCGCAAGTGTAAAGCTGCTTTCGGGTATTGTTATATTGCCAACGGTATTTATCAGCCTGGCCATAAAAAAACCGCTTACACCTCCAATGAACAGGGAAGGAGCAAATATACCTCCTACTCCACCGGCACCGTTAGTTGAACTGCTTGCTATCACTTTAAATAGTGAAAGTACGAGTAGAAAGGCTAGCAAAAACCATGTATTATTACTTATTCCGCTGAAGAAACTGTTTTCAAAAAGTGCTGAGGTATTATTATTTAAAAGGTCACTGATAGTATTATAACCTTCACCGTATAAAGGGGGAAGAAGGAGTATAAATACACCAAGCACAGTACCTCCGGTAATCAGCCTGATATATTGGTTCTTCACTCTATCATATAATTTTTCAAGGTACATTGTTGCCCTGGTAAAATAAACTGATAACAAAGCTGTGCCTATTCCAAGGATAATATACCAGGGTATATTACCAAGCGAAAAAGTCTCTCGCAGGGCGAAAGAAAAAAGAACATCCCTTCCCATCAGGAAATATGTCACTGTAGCTGCGGTTACTGATGATATCAGGAGTGGCACTATGGACGATATAGTAAGGTCAACCATAAGTATCTCCAGGGTGAATACAATTCCGGCTATTGGTGCTTTAAAAATTCCTGCCACGGCGCCGGCAGCACCACAACCCACCAGTAGTGTAATATTTCTGTAATTCATTTTCATGAGGCGACCAATATTTGAACCAATAGAGGCACCTGTTAATACTATGGGAGCCTCCGCTCCCACTGATCCCCCGAAACCAATTGTAAATGTACCGGCAATAATAGATGACCAGTTATTATGAGGCTTTATTCTGCTGTTACTCTTAGATATAGCATATAATATACGGCTTACCCCGTGCCCAATACCATCCCTTAAAATGTAACGCACGAATAATACTGTCAGCAACATGCCAACAAGAGGGTATGCCAGGTAAAGGTAGCCTGCCGTCCCGGCCTTAAACCATGTGGTCAGGACATGTTCGGTATAGTGTATTGCATTCTTTAATAATACGGCAGCCAGGGCACTCAACATTCCGGTAATGAAGCTCAGGATATAAAGGAAACGCCTCTGATCAACGTTTCTGACTCTCCATTTAAGAAACCTGTTTAGTAATACTGATAGCCTTATCATTCCCTATTCTTCCATAAAGTTACGCATCATAGTCCTGTAAGTCGAAAACACGTTAGCCCTGGATACAAAACCGATATATCTGCCATTGTCAAGCACGGGAAGATTATAATGAGATGATGTCTGAAACTTATATGCAACATCTTCCATTGATTCTTGTATGGAAACAGTTGGAGACGGCATAAACATTAATTCCTTAACATAGATATTATCATACAATTCCTGCTTGAACAACAGGTGCCGGATATCGTTTTCCCACACAACACCCAGAAATTTATTATCCTCATCTACCACCGGAAAAATATTCCTTGAAGAACGGGAAATAACCTTGACCAGTTCACCCAGTGAGGCCTCTGGAGAAATAGTATTGAAATTTGTTTCGATAAGCGTTGATACATCCATTAGAGACAATGCAGCCTTGTCCTTATCGTGTGTAATTAATTCTCCCCTTTGTGCCAGCTGGTAGGTATACACTGAATTTTTTACAAATATTTTTAAAGTGGCATAGGAAATAGTGGATGTAATCATAAGAGGTATGAACAATTCATAGCCCCCGGTTATTTCAGCAATAAGGAAAATCGAGGTGAACGGTGCATGTATAACACCTGCTATCATCCCGGCCATAGCCACAAGCACAAAGTTACTAACCTCGACCTCGAAGCCGAAGTAATTAAGCAGTATGCCAAAGAGTAATCCTGCGTGGGCACCCGTAAAAAGTGCAGGAGCAAAAATACCTCCAACACCTCCACTGCCGAAAGTCACCGAAGTAGCCACAACCTTGAAAATTATCAGGAATAATAAAACCAGCACAAGAGCTAAAATACTATCGTTGTATTTATAGTACATCGATTCCTCAAACAGATAATTATACTTGCCTGCCAGGGCACTGTTAATACCTTCATATCCTTCCCCGAACAAAGCGGGAAGGATAAATATCATAACTCCCAGCATTATACCTCCGGCAATCAACCTGTTACCCCATTTTTTTATTAACCGGAATTTATCGGCAATAAAAACATATATACGTGTAAAATAAACTGATACCAGACCTGTAAAGATGCCGAGGAGTATAAAATAGGGAACATCGCCGACTATGAAACCCTGTTTAGGGGTAAACGTATACAGGAAATTCTGGCCAAGGAAAACATATGAAGTAAGAACTGCCGAAACACTGGATATTAATAAAGGCACTATAGATGCCATGGACAAATTGAGCATGATAACTTCAAGTGCAAATGCAATAGCTGCAACCGGAGCTTTGAAAATAGATGCCATGGCAGCGGCTGATGCACAGCCGAGCAAGGTCATTATCTGCTTATAGCTTAATCTTAGTTTCATTCCCAGGTTAGATCCTATGGCTGCCCCTGTGGCCACAGTGGGGCCCTCAAGACCTACAGAGCCTCCAAAACCTACGGTCAGGGCACTGGAAATAATTGATGAATACATATTATGCCCCTTTATATGACCATTGGTCCTGGATATTGCAAAAAGGACTCCAGGTATACCATGACCAACTTCCTGTCTTAAAAGAAACCTTGTGAAAATTATAGTTGCCAGGATACCTAAAACCGGCAAAATGAGGTAAAAAATATTATAATGCTCAAGGTTAAATCCCAGTTTAAGAAGTCTTTGTATATATAGAACAAGGCTTTTTATTATAACAGCTCCCATACCGGCTGACACACCAATAACAACACTCAGTATTATAATAAAGGTTCTGTCACCGATATTCCTTTTCCGCCAGTTGAGGAACCTGTCGATTTTACGCCTTTTTGTCATAAATGCAAATATAAAAACAATAACAACCTGAAATGCCTGTTTTTTAATTAAGTTTGCATATAATGCTTTATAATGGAGAATTTTATAAAAGCAATAACACTAATTATATTATATACAGGAACTGGTGTTTTGGCAGCACAGGATACTGAAAGACCCTTGCCACCAATACTCGATCTGGTGACAGTTGATCCCTTTTCAGGTCACACAGACCTGGAATGGACAGCCGGAGGCTCCCCTGATGTAGCCGGATACGTGATCTACCTTTACATAGAAGAAGAAGGTTATGCTATAGATACAATCTTTCAGCCATATGCAAGCTCGTATACAAATACTGATTCAAATGCGGAATTTTATAGTGAAAGTTATGTGATTGCCGCTATTGATTCATCTGAAAATATAAGCCCCCTCTCTAATTTTCTGAATACCATATTCATCCGGGGAGAACTCGATACATGTGCCCACAGAATTGAACTTATATGGAATACCTACAAGAGTGAAGACCCTGAGGTGAGTGAATACAGGATTTATTCTTCATTTGAAGGGAATGACTATGTTTTTACAGGATCTACTCCGGTAAATGATACTGCTTTTTCAATTGAATCTTTTGAATCATATTCTGAATACTGCTTTTATGTCGAAGCTCGCCTTTCAAACGGATCATCCTCATTTTCAAACATTTTTTGCATAAATACCAATCTACCTATTCCACCTTCCTGGATTAACGCAGATTATGCAAGTATAAATGATGACGGATCTGTTCAGTTGTCATTTACAATTGATCCCCTGTCAGAATATACAAGGTACAGGATAGAAAGAAGCAATGATACTCTTTCAGGGTTTGTACATGTTATTGACAAGTACGGTGATGATTTAAGAATAGAATATACTGATTATATGAAACCCGATGATGTTGCATATTACAGACTTGCGGCGTTGAACAGTTGTGACGAACCGGTTGTTTATTCAAATCTGGCATCAACAATCAACCTTAACCTCACTATGGACACAGACCTTATAAGGCTTCAATGGAACGGATATTACCAGTGGCGCGGAGGGGTTTCAGTATACAGGATATCAAGGAATATCAGTGGCTTTTTTGAAGAGATAGCGACAGTAAACGGTAATGATACAACATTTACAGATGATATAAAGACATTCCTGTATGAAACCGGTCAGGGAAATATATGTTACCGTGTTATAGCCGAAGAAGGTTACAACCCATATTATTATAATGCCATAAGTGCATCCGATACAAAATGTATTGAACAACCCGTAAAAATATATGTTCCAAATGCTTTCACTCCAGATAATAATTCGCTGAATGATATTTTCAGGCCTGTTTTGTCCTTCACTCCGGTTATGTATAAAATGATCATAACCAACCGAGCAGGGATCACCCTGTTTAAAACCACTGATTATCTTGAGGGATGGGATGGCCGGCACGAAAATGTAAAATTGCCGGAAGACGTTTATATATGGTTAATTGAGGTAGAAACCCCTGAAGGGAAAATAATTACAAAAACAGGAACAGTAACAATAATTTTTAACCTCGATACCCCATAGCAAGTTTATAATGACCTGAATAATCGCTATATTTGTATTCGGGCGATTGAAATGAACATATGGGGAACAAGAATATATTCACGGAAGAAGATTTCGCGCTGATAAATAAAGAGTTTGATGCTTTGAAAAACAATCTTGTCCGGTGCAAAACACCGGAATGTATTGAACTGATTACCAATGCATTCAACCTCGCGAACAAGGCGCACATGAACATGCGCAGGAGGTCAGGCGAACCATATATTATCCACCCGATTGAGGTTGCAAAAATTGTTAACGCTGAACTCGGTCTGGGCGCAAAATCTATTGCCGCAGCTCTTCTGCATGATGTGGTTGAGGATACCGACTATACCCTCGAAGACATTGAAAAACATTTCGGCCCAAAAATTACCTCTATAATTGACGGGTTAACAAAGATCTCGGGTAATTATGACAGCACGAACACTTCGCAACAGGCGGAGAATTTCAGGAAAATGTTGTTAACCCTTTCCGATGATATAAGAGTCATACTTATAAAAACGGCTGACCGTCTTCATAACATGCGTACCCTGGATTCGCTTCCTGAAAGAAAAAAGATGAAGGTTGCAGGGGAAACAATCTACTTATATGCTCCTCTTGCCCACCGACTTGGACTTTTCACCATTAAAACAGAGCTTGAAGACCTCAGTTTGAAATACCGCCACCCAAAAATATTTGACGAGATAAGCAGGAAACTGAAACATAGCGAGAAAAAGAACCAGGCTATGATCAACAAGTTTTCACTTCCTATAATAGCCCGTCTGGAGGCTGAAAACCTGACATTTGATATCACGGGGCGACCAAAATCCATATATTCAATATGGAAAAAAATGCAGACCAAGAATGTACCTTTTGAAGAAATATACGACATACTGGCTGTGCGAATTGTTTTTGATCCCCTTAAAGGTGTATCTGAAAAAACAACCTGCTGGAATATTTACTCCATAATCACAGATATATACATGCCCAAGCCCGACAGGCTTCGTGACTGGGTAAGCAGGCCAAAAGTAAATGGTTACGAAGCATTACATCTTACCGTAATGGGGCCTCATGGAAGATGGGTTGAGGTTCAGATCAGAAGTACGCGCATGGATGAATATGCCGAGCGGGGATATGCCGCCCACTGGAAATACAAGGGAGATAATTCACAGGAAAGTGAACTGGATAAATGGATCAAAAAGATCCGGGAAATGCTTGAGAATCCTAATAACGACCCTATAGAGTTCCTTGATGAGTTTAAGATGAACCTATTCTCATCAGAGATTATGGTTTTTACTCCCAAAGGCAATATCATTACTCTTCCAAAAGGTGCTACAGCCCTTGATTTCGCCTATGAGATTCATACAGAAATCGGGAACCATGCAATAGGTGCCAAGATAAATTATAAACTGCAAACATTGAACACCACCCTGCAAAGTGGCGACCAGGTTGAGATAATTGCCAGTGATAAAGCAAAACCCGTTAAGGAATGGCTTGATTATGTTACCATGGCAAAAGCTAAGTCGGCAATAAAACACTCTTTGCGATCTGAAATAAAAGAGTTGCGTGACAAAGGGCAGAAAATACTTGAAGATAAACTTAAAGAACTTAAAATAACCCATAATTCAGAGGTTCTCGATAAACTCCTTCCAGTATATGACTGTATTAACAGAGAAGATCTATACTCGAAAATCGGAAATGGAATTATAAACCTTGATAATTTAAAGAAGATTCTGAAGAAAAATCCCAGTAGCCGGATTATTAAATACTGGGAACTCAGAATGTCGGGACTGCATAAACAGACAAAAAGTGGTGATAAAGAAAGTAAACCAAGTGTTATAGATAAAGAAGTCCCGTATCTCATAAGGGAAAGCATTGACAGTCAAAAGCCTGATTACGAAATTGCCAAATGCTGCAAACCAATCCCGGGTGATGAAGTTATTGGTTACCTTTCACCTGATGGTAAAGTAGTGATACACAAACCTAAATGCCCTGTTGCAGTAAGATTAATGTCAAGTGAGGGTAACAGGCTGATTTCAGTGAAATGGACTATTCACAAAATGGTTTCATTCCTGGCACAAATACATATTGAAGGCATTGACAGGCTTGGAGTGCTGAACGATATAACGAATATTATTTCAGGAGAACTCAATGTGAATATGAGAAATATCACTATTAATGTACACGAAGGTATATTTGAAGGAACCATAGATGTGTATATTCATCATACAAAAGACCTCAACAACCTGATAATGAAACTTGTTAACATTGATGGCGTAGACAGGGTGAACAGGGTTGAGGATTTTAACTAAGTAAAACCAGCAAAGACTGCTCTTAATATACGTTTTGCAGTAATGAAAAAATCCTTTAGTTTAGTAGTTATTTTAATCTGGTTTAAATATGGTTAGTGAAGAAACCAAAAAAACCGTGAAGCAGATATTCACAGATTATCTCGAGAAGAAGGGACACCGTAAAACTCCCGAGCGATTTGCCATACTTGATGAGATTTACTCACGGTCAGGTCATTTCGATATTGAATCGCTATACATCTTTATGAAGAATAAGAATTACAGGGTCAGCAGAGCAACACTGTACAATACTATTGATCTGCTGCTTGATTGCAGCCTGGTAATAAAACATCAGTTCGGTAAAAACATAGCTCAGTTCGAAAAAGCATTTAATTGTGCTCAGCATGACCATCTGATAGATACAGAAACAGGCAAAGTTATTGAGTTTTGTGACCCTCGGATACATGAAATTGTCAAAACAGCATGTGAACTGAATAATTTCAGTCCACTTTATCATTCTTTGTATATTTACGGTGTAAGCAAAAATAAAAAGTAACAATTTTTTAAAAAAACCGTCTGAAAGAGATGTATAAACGATTCATACCCGCAGCAATACTATGCCTGCTGTCGATTGTATACAGCTGTGAACGTACTGAGGATTTTGATCATCTTTACCTGCAGGATTACAAATTATTACGGGCTTACACCAGTTCTAACATAATTACCAGCTTGCAGTTACTGCAGACAGCTTACCCTGATATAGCCTCCCTGGCAGAGCATATATCATATGATGTAAGGGTATATTCAATAAGTTATAAAACAACCTTCCTGGGTGAGGAGATTATTGCATCTGGCCTTGTAAGCATCCCTGATGCTGAAGGGTCATTCCCTGTTATAAGCTTTCAAAACGGGACCAACACTTGCCATTCGAATGCGCCAAGTGTTAATTATAATAATGCACTTTATTCACTCCTTAGCGTAAACGCCGGTAATGGATTTATCATCGCTCTCCCCGATTACATAGGTTTTGGTGAATCAGAGGAATATCTCCATCCCTACTTCCATAGTGAATCAAGCAATAAGGCTGTAAGGGATATGATCCTCGCTGTCGAAGAATTTACAGATTATTTTGACGGATTGAATGTGAATAAGCAATTATACCTGATGGGATATTCACAGGGGGGATGGGCAACTCTCACAGCCCTGAAGGATATTGAGCAGGATCCGCTTGAAGATTACTCGCTTGTGTCGGCTTCGTGCGGAGCAGGAGCATACAACCTAATTGACTTCAGTCATTACATTTTTACCCTCGAAACATATCCGAATCCATTTTACCTGCCGTATTATATCGAATCAAGAATACAAAATGGTATGGTCGATGACCCTCTTGATCTCTTCTTTAAAGAACCGTACGCCAGTGTTATCCCCGGATTGTTTGACGGATCATTATGCAACAGTGAGCTGAATTCATATTTAACTAATGATATATCAGGATTGCTGACTGATCATCTTCTTTCAGATTTTGACACAAGTGATGATTTTATAAGCCTGAGGAGTGAGCTGCTTGCCTCCAGTGTAATTCCCTGGAAATTAAATACACCATTAATGATAACACACAGTAATGGCGATAAGAGTATACCAATACAGCAATCTTTAGACCTTTGTGATAACTTGATTGATGCGGGCACTTCTGAAAATGATCTTTTTATCCTTGAAATTAATGATCTCGATCATAATGATGCAATTATTCCATGGGGTATTTCTACTTTAATATGGTTCGTAAATTAAACTGTTCCATTAAATGAATAAATTGTTAACGGTTAACGCTCATCTGGGAATTGATATAGGGTCAATATCAATAAACACTGTTCTGATAGATGATCGTGGAGAGATTGTATTTGAGGATTATTCATACTGCCATGGTAAGCCTTTCAATGTTGTCCTCAGTGTTTTAAGGGAGATTGAGGATAAATTCGGCCTGACGGAATTTTCAACTATATCATTTACTGGCAGTGGTGGAAAACAGGCTACAGAATTGCTTGGGGGTATTTTCATAAATGAAGTTATCGCACAGTCTGAATCGGTATCGAAATTGTACAGTGAGGTACGAACAGTAATCGAGATCGGAGGAGAAGACTCAAAGCTTATTCAGTTTGAAAAAGATGGTGAGTCTAAGGCTTCATGCTTATCAGATTTTGCACTCAATAGCCTTTGTGCTGCAGGCACAGGTTCATTTCTTGACCAGCAGGCAAAACGAATCGGGTTAAGTATAGAAAGTGAATTTGGAGCCCTGGCAGAAAAATCAGTAAACCCACCGAGAATAGCCGGCAGGTGCAGTGTTTTCGCAAAAAGTGATATGATACATCTGCAACAAATAGCCACACCACTGCATGATATAGTGGCAGGTTTATGTTTTGCAGTAGCAAGAAACTATAAATCAACTCTTGGCCGGGGAAGAAAACTTGAAAGGCCATTTATCTTCCAGGGCGGAGTGGCAGCAAATGCGGGTATGCGCAGAGCCATAGCCGAAGTGTTTAATTTAAGTGATGGTGAGCTGATTATACCCAGGCATCATGCATCAATGGGAGCAATAGGAGCAGTTTATTATAATATAAAACACAATCAAGACGGCAAACCTTACCTCGGTACAGCGAAGCTGGAAAAATATCTTGAATCGGGTACCGGGAAAACCTACCACCTGGAACCTTTAGCAGTATCAGAGGCCGTATATAATAAAGAAATCTTCCATCTGCCGCCTGCCAACGGCCTGCAGGATGTATACCTTGGACTCGATGTTGGTTCACTGAGCACCAATGTCGTTCTTATTGACAGGGATAATAATGTAATAGCAAGAAGATATCTGCCAACTGCAAGTAAACCGCTCGATGCCATACGGCGTGGCCTGAAAGAAATATACGATGAAGTGGGCAACAGGGTTAGAGTAAAGGCTGCAGGTACAACAGGATCAGGACGATACCTGACAGGTGACTTTATCGGAGCAGATACCATACAGAATGAAATAACTGCTCAGGCAACGGCTGCTATTGCTTACGACAGAAGCGTGGACACAATATTTGAAATAGGTGGACAGGATTCCAAGTATATCAGTATAAAAAACGGAGTGGTTGTTGATTTTGAAATGAATAAAGTTTGTGCTGCTGGCACCGGCTCTTTCCTTGAAGAACAGGCGGAAAAACTTGGTATTAATATAGTAGATGAGTTCGGGAAACTCGCACTTGAGTCAAAACAACCGGTCAGACTGGGTGACCGTTGTACGGTTTTTATGGAATCGGATCTGAATTCACACCAGCAAAAAGGTGTTTTCTTAAATGACCTTCTGGGCGGCCTGGCGTATTCCATAGTACAGAATTACCTTCAGAAAGTAGTTGGAGAAAAACTCATAGGAGACAATATTTTCTTCCAGGGAGGAGTGACCAATAATAAATCAGTTGTTGCGGCCTTTGAAAAGGTGACAGGCAAAAAAATAACCATTCCACCCCACTTTGATGTCACGGGTGCAATAGGAGCGGCCATCCTGGCAAGAGAATATATGGAAGAAAGCAAGGAAAGCAACTTCAAGGGTTTTGAGATAAGCAATAAAGCCTATAAGGTTAAACGGTTTACATGCCATTCTTGTTCAAATAATTGTGAGATACAATCAATAAAAATAGAAGGGGAAAAGAAAGCCCTTTTCTATGGCGGACGTTGCGAAAAATATGAAAAAGAGGAAAGGAAGAAGAAAGACCATAATATACCCGACCTTTTTATAGAAAGGAATGAGAGGCTGCTGGGTGATTATAAAGAAACCAGTGATTCCAATAAACCCTCTATAGGAATACCCCGTGCCTTAATGCTGTTTTACCAGCAATTTCCTTTCTGGAGAAAGTTTTTCGAAACACTGGGTTTTAACGTAGTGATATCAGATCCTTCAAATAGTAATCTTGTAAAAGAATCAATTGAACTGATGGTATCTGAAACATGCCTGCCTATGGAGCTGATGCACGGGCATGTGAAAAACCTTCTGGATAAGGGGGTTGACAATATTTTTATCCCCTTTGTTGTCAATGTGAAAGCAGATAGCGACAATCCCACAAATAATTGCAATTGCCCATGGGTCCAGGCTGCCCCTTTCATGATAAAAAGCGCTTTCAAAGATGAATCAATAAGAAAAAAATTACTCATGCCCTCCCTGCATTTCAGGTACTTCCGGACAGCACTTAAAAATGAGTTGGGTAAATTCATGAAAGATCATTTTGATATAAAGCCATCAATAACCTGGAAAGCTATACTTGAAGCCGACCGGGCTCAGGTTGAATTTGAAAACTCCCTGCGCAAAAGAGGAGAAGAAATTCTTGGTACAGACTTTGGAAATGGAATCAGGAAAGTGGTGATACTGGGACGACCATATAATACCGGTGACCCCTACCTTAACCTGAGCCTTATCGAGAAACTTATCAACCTGAATACCCTGCCCGTTCCTGTTGATTTCCTCCCCCTGAAACAGGAAAAGATCTTCGATGATTATCCCATGATGTACTGGCCAAATGGCCAGAAAATAATAGCAGCTTCACGCATGATAAGGAAAAATGATGATCTGTATGCAGTCTACCTGGGAAATTTCAGGTGTGGACCTGACTCATTTGTCACACATTATGTGAGGCACGAGATGAAAGGTAAGCCATTTCTGCACCTGGAGGTAGATGAACACAGTGCCGATGCAGGAATGATCACCAGATGTGAAGCCTTTCTTGACAGCCTCAAGGGATACGACAAAAACAAGGACTATGCTGTCAGTAAAACGGTGAAAAAGTCAGCACCGAATAATTTGCTCGAGGGCCGAACATTATACTATC
The DNA here is from genome assembly GCA_016928075.1 of Bacteroidales bacterium. Taxonomy (GTDB): domain Bacteria; phylum Bacteroidota; class Bacteroidia; order Bacteroidales; family VadinHA17; genus UBA9300. The sequence goes on from JAFGLJ010000027.1 coordinate 151,043, forward strand.
CCTATGCCAATGATGCAGTGCATATTCTTTCTGCTGCAACCAGAAGCTGTGGCATTGACTCCGAGGTATTACCAATGCAGGACGAAAAAGACCTAGAGATAGCCCAGAAATACACTACCGGTCAGGAATGTTTCCCAATGATATGCACCACAGGCAGCTTCCTGAAAAAACTTATGGAACCTGGCTGCGATCCATCCAAAGTATCATTCTTCATGCCCGATCATAATGGTCCCTGCAGATTTGGCGATTATAATAAGCTCCAGAGACAAATTTTCGATAAGCTGGGTTTTTATGATGCTTCTATTGTCACCCCGAGCAATGATAATGCTTACGCCGAGCTGACTAAAGAACATGCGCAGAAATTCCGAATGAATGCATGGCTCGGATCGAACGGGATTGATGTGCTCAGGAAATACAAACAGGAAACCCGGCCTTACGAAATTAACAGGGGTGACACTGATAAAGTATATAATGAATACCTCAACAGGCTAATAAGTATCGTTGAGAAAGGTGCCCGTGGCATACCGCGTTTCCTTGAAGATGCGGGCGAGGCATTTAACAGGATACCTCTTAATAACAGTGAGCGGAAGCCTATAATAGCTATAGTCGGGGAAATATTCATGAGGGATAATCCTTTCTGCAGTGCCTTCCTTGTCGACAGGCTTGAAGCCCTGGGTGCAGAAACCATGGTTCCACGTTTTTGTGAATGGCTGCACTATTCAACATACAGGTATACCCGTGACAGCAAATGGAAGTCTGATTACAGGGGTATAGTGAAAGCAAAAATACAGGAGATTTATCAGCATTACACCGGCAACAGGATGACTAAAGCAGCCGATGATTACGTTAAGCTTAGGGATTACTTTAATGTTAATGACCTCATCAGAGGCTCAGCTCCATATATACACAAAGATTATGATGGAGAACCTGTTGTTGCTCTCGGCTCAGCCTCATCACTGACAAAACTAAATATTTCAGGGGTGGTCTATATCCTGCCGTTCACCTGTATGCCCGGAACAATAGTTGCATCTGTGTCGGGCGATTTTAAAAAAGATCATAATAATATCCCATGGCTTAACTTCGCTTATGACGGACAGGAAGATGCAAGCATTGAAACCCATCTGCAGGCATTTATGCACCAGGCCCATGAATATTGCTCTGAGCATAAATATAATTTACTGAATGCTACATAAGAGCTATTTATTAACAAGATCTCATACTTATCGCCAAAAAGGAAAATAATTAGTATTTTTCGCTGTTTTTTATAATTATTTTAATCCGTGTATGGGAGAAATTGATATTCTGCTTGGTTTACAATGGGGCGACGAAGGAAAGGGCAAAATTGTTGACGCTCTTACTCCTGAATACGATATCATAACACGATTCCAGGGTGGTCCCAATGCAGGTCATACACTTGAATTTGAGAATGAAAAGTATATTTTGCATACTATACCATCAGGTGTATTCAGGGAAAACAAGCTCAACATAATAGGGAATGGACTTGTCATTGATCCATCAATCTTCATTGGCGAGATACGTTCGCTTAAGCAACCTGTAAGCGAACTGATCAATAAAATCATAATATCAAGTAAAGCACATCTTATCCTTCCCACTCACCGTCTGCTCGATGCTGCCTATGAAGAAGCAAAGGGAGAAATGAAAATAGGTTCTACACTGAAAGGAATAGGGCCTGCATATACAGATAAAACATCAAGACAGGGACTCAGGGTTGGCGAATTATTAAAAGAAAATTTCCGGGAACTCTATGACATACACAGGCAAAGACACCTGGAAATACTTCAACATTACAAAGTTGATGCCGATCTTGAAAAATATGAAGAGGAATGGTTTGAAGGAATAGAACTGCTTAAAAAATTCCGCATCATCAATACTGAATATTTCATAAACAAAAGTCTTGATGAAGGTAAGAGAATATTGGCTGAAGGCGCACAGGGTACCATGCTGGATATTGATTTTGGATCCTATCCTTTCGTAACATCATCCAATACTATAAGTGGAGGAGCATGTTCAGGCCTGGGCATTTCCCCGAAGAGAATAGGCAGTGTTTTCGGTATCTTCAAGGCATATTGTACCCGCGTTGGAGAAGGCCCTTTCCCAACTGAACTAAGTAATGATACCGGACAAAAATTACGTGAAAATGGTTATGAGTTCGGGTCCACTACCGGCAGACCCAGGCGCTGCGGATGGCTCGATTTGCCAGCTTTAAAATACTCATGCATGATCAATGGTGTAACGTCTCTCTTTTTAACAAAAGCAGATGTATTGACAGGCTTTGACAAAATTAAAATATGTACAGGCTATAAGATAAATAACTCAATTGTTGAAGAATTACCCTTTGATATCAGTTCTGAAGTGGAACCAGTATACATTGAAATGAATGGCTGGAAGGAAAATATCACCGGAATACGTCAATATCAGAAACTTCCTGAAGCCTTCAGGAATTACATTGACTTTATTGAAAGAGAAACAGGCCTGCCCGTGGTTATCATATCTGTAGGTGCAGACAGAACCCAAACAATTATGAGAGATGAGTGATGAGTTATGAGCCCTTCGACAAGCTCAGGACAAGTGATGAGTTTTGGGTTATTAGTTATGACTATTCTAAATACAATATTCCAGTATTCCTCGCCCCCACCAGCCACAATCTCATTCCGCTCGCGAGCTCACAGCACTCGCTTGCCTGCGGCAAACTCGTACTGCTCGGTTCCAGTATTGACTCACCCCGCTGGCGAGTTTCTCTGAACCGTGCCGCCGGGCTTCGTCGAGCTCGTCACCTTCTCCCGAAGTCTCGGGATCAGGCTCCTCGGTTCCATCATTGCTTAATATAGAGCCAGGCTTCAAATTCAACAGTATCCTGGAACTGGTATAGCCTCCTGATTGCGTCGTCCAGATTGTCATGTCCCTCTGCTGAAACAAAATTAAAACGGTTTTGGGGACCATCTATAATCTGCGCATCATAACCCAATAATTTGTAATACCTCATGTAATCTTCAGCATATTCAGGTGTGAGGAAACTCCCTACGATAATATGATATTTATATCTGGCTTCCCTCTCATACTTTGCCTGCTCTACAGCACTGACTGAATCAAGTCGTGCCTGTTCAATGGCTCCCATTTTTTCTGTCACAGCCCTCAAAGAATCTGCTACCCTTATACTATCCTGCATTGCCATTGAAACAGCCTCCTGCTTAGCTTTTGACTTTTTAATCCAGCCTTTCTTCCTCATAAACTCACATGAACTGCTCAGTATTATCAAAACAAGGAATATTGTAAGAGCATTTTTCATACTTGATCTCATATATATTGATTTACTATTAAACAAATATACAAATAATTAGAATTACAGTAAAAAGGCTGAATCCTGAGTAAGATTTCATAATTGAAAAATTCGTATCTTCGGTTGAATTACCTTAATCCTAAAATAATGAAATCAATAATTCAATTCTTTGAGGAAAATGTTAACAAGTTCGGGAATAATGTCTACCTGTGGGAAAAACCTGAGGACCGTTATGAAGGTTCAACTTATTCAGAAGTAAATAAACAGGTTCACGAGCTTGCAGCCGGGCTTCTGCAGCTCGGATTGAAAGAGGGCGACAGGGTTAGTCTTCTGTCAGAGGGCTGTAACAATTGGGTCATAGGCGAACTGGGTATTCTTTATACAGGTGCAATAAATGTACCTCTTTCAACCAAACTCAATTCCGAGGAAGTGAAATTCAGGTTAAATCATTCTGAATCACGGTTCGTTATGGTATCAGCAATGCAAACGCAGAAGCTCATGGAGGTGATAAACGAATGCAGAACAATTGAAAAGATTATCTGCTTCGAGAAAAAAGAAGAATATGGTGAAAATGAAATACAGTTTAACCATATCAAAAAAATGGGAAAGGAATGGCTTGCAGAACCGGGTAATACTGAAAAATTCGAAAAGATCTACAAGGGTATCACCCCTGATCACTATGCGAATATTTGCTACACATCAGGGACTACTGCCGATCCCAAAGGTATAATTCTTACTCACGGTAATTATATTACAAATTGTTACCAGGGATATAGCCTGATTGATATTCCTCCTTTCTGGAAAACACTGCTTTATCTTCCATGGGATCATTCTTTTGCTCATACAGCTGCAATATTTGCTTTTATGGGGAAAGGAGCCAGTCTGGCTTCTGTAAAACAGGGTAAAACACCTATGGAGACACTCAGGAACTTCCCAAATAATATGCGGGAAATCAAACCTAACCTGCTCCTCAGTGCCCCGGCTGTATCCAAGAACTTTAAAAAGAATATTGAAAAAGGTGTTAAGGAGAAAGGCAAGTTAACGTCCTTTATGTTCGAAACAGGCCTTAAGATATCATATGCATATAATAAGGAAGGATGGAACAAGGGAACGGGAGCCGCTAAAGTACTCGCGCCACTGGTAAAGTTTTTTGATAAACTGGTGTTTTCAAAAATACGCGACTTTTTTGGGGGTGAACTGGAATATTTTATTGGCGGAGCAGCACTGCTGGATATGGAATTACAAAAGTTCTTTTATGCAATTGGTGTACCTGTTTTCCAGGGATACGGACTTTCAGAGGCTTCTCCCATTATATCCTCAAACTCAAAAACCAATCATAAACTTGGTTCTTCAGGTAAGCTCGTCAACAATATGGAATTGAAAATATGTGATGAAGAAGGCAATGCTTTACCGGTAGGTGAAAAAGGAGAAATTGTCATTAAAGGCGGAAATGTTATGTATGGCTATTGGAAGAATGAAGTAGCGACCAGGGAAACCATTAGGGACGAATGGCTGCATACCGGTGACCTCGGATATCTTGATGATGATGGATATCTTTATGTTCTCGGCCGTTTCAAAAGCCTCCTTATCTCTGATGACGGAGAAAAATACAGCCCTGAGAGCATAGAGGAAGCAATCATGGAACAATCAAAATATATTGACCAGTGTATCCTTCATAACAACCAGCAACCTTACACTGTAGGACTTGTTGTTCCAAACCAGCATAGTTTAAAGTCATACCTGGATGAAAAAAAGATCAATGTTAACTCAGAAGAAGGAAAACGGGCGGTATTGATGCTCATCGAAAAGGAAATAAACGAATATCGAACAAACGGTAAGTACGGTAAGATGTTTCCACAAAGATGGCTGCCTGTTGCACTGGGTGTTCTGGATGAAGGATTTACAGAGGAAAACGGACTCGTTAATGCCACAGCTAAAGTGGTCAGGGGTAAAGTAATTGACAAATATAAAGATCTGATTGATTTTCTATATACACCTGCTGCCAAAGCTGTCACTAATGAGAGAAATATAGAAGCAGTTGAAAAAATGAATCTTGGATAAACATAATTTTCATATGACAAAAGAAGAATTCTTGATTTTTTTTATAGTAATAATTGCCCTGTCATCATGCGGTAAAAATGAACACGCAAACTGGTTAATTCCAGATAATCCACTCCTGACCCAATGGGCTGATGATGTCGATCCGGAAAACCCCTGGCCTCAATACCCGCGACCAATAATGATGAGAGATGAATGGGTAAACCTGAATGGCCTGTGGGAATATGCCATTACAGCCAAGGATGAACAACCTGCTCAATGGGAGGGAAAAATTTTAGTACCCTACCCTGTTGAGTCAGCCCTTTCAGGTGTTAAGAAAAGAATCAGCGAAAACGAATGCCTCTGGTACAAAACAGATTTTAAAGTACCTGCGTCATGGAAAAATAAAAGAATATTGCTGAATTTTGAAGCCAGTGACTGGGAAACAAAAATATGGATTGATGATAATAAAGCAGGTGAACATAAAGGTGGATACGACCCTTTCTGTATAGATATTACTGATTATGTCAGAGCGGGTATAAAACATGAACTTAAAGTCAGTACCTGGGATCCCACGGATAAAGGGACTCAGTCACGCGGAAAGCAGGTAACAGACCCTCACGGCATATGGTATACTCCTACATCAGGAATATGGCAGACAGTATGGATGGAACCTGTTGATGTTATTCATCTCGGTTCATTCCGCACAATAAGCGATATAAGTAATGGTACAATAAGTATACAACCTGAAATACTGGGCTTGCAGGAAGGAGTAAGTACCAGGGTTATAGTATTTAAAGATAACAAGATACTGGGCCAGACAGAAACACCAATGGATAATGAGATTATAATCACACTGGATGATTATATTGCCTGGTCTCCTGGAAACCCACAATTATACGATATAGAGATTGAGATTATACTAAATGGAAGAACTACAGATAAAATAAGTACTCACACAGGTTTCAGGAAAATTTCTTTAGGCAGAACAGAAGATGGTTATACACGAATTTTTCTTAACGATAGTTTTTTATACCAGAATGGTCCACTGGACCAGGGATTCTGGCCCGATGGATTATATACACCACCGACTGACGAGGCAATGTGTCATGATCTTGAGATGATTAAAAAGATGGGATTCAATATGCTCCGCAAGCATGTCAAGGTTGAAAACAGGCGATTTTACTACTGGTGCGATAAAATGGGTTTACTTGTGTGGCAGGACATGCCAAACGGAGATAAACATATTGGCCGACAGGGTGAAGATATTGAAAGGTCAGAGGAGTCTGCCAGGCAATTTGAGCGGGAGCTCGCGCGTCTTATAGAAACCAAATACAACCACCCCTCAATTATAATATGGGTTGCCTTCAATGAAGGATGGGGCCAGTATGAGACAGCAAGAATCACAGAACTTATTAAAGAACATGATCCAACAAGGCTTGTGAACAGTGCATCAGGATGGTCTGACAGAGGTACGGGAGATATTCTTGATATTCACCATTATCCTGAGCCAAGATGCCCTGAAGCTGAAGAAAACAGGGCAATAGTACTGGGTGAATTCGGTGGTCTAGGTCTGGCAGTGGAAAACCATACCTGGGAAAAGAAGGAGAACTGGGGATACGAAAATATGAATGACAGCATCTCCCTGCTCAGGAAATATGAAAATTTCTACGGCACTGTTCACAGCATGGTTGAGGAAAAAGGTCTCAGTGCATCAGTATACACACAGATAACCGATGTTGAAACTGAAACCAATGGACTTCTTACCTATGACCGCAAGGTCGACAAGATGGGAGCTGATAATTTGTACCTGATAAATACAGGTCAGAAAAGATAAACTCCTCTCACTTCGATGGTGTGGGTCTCTGACCCATGCCTATCTTCGGTGGACAAAGTCTGACCCACGCCATCGGGTACTTGGCACCTAATATTTCATACTATCAGCCTGCTCTTAAATGGCAGGAAGGTCATGAAATCTGCATGGTGCACAATATAAGCTTCGGTTGTCCTTTTAACATGATCACCTTCCCCTGCATGCGCAGCTATAATATGGCAGACTTCCGGAGGCAGGTCACACTCCTCGGCAAGTGATACACCCGAAAAAGGATGTCTCAGGTATTTACCATATGTACCCTGTACAGCGTTACCTTTCTCATCCTTGACATATTCAAGAAGCTTACCTACATCAGCGAGTATTGCCCCTGAGATAAGCACATCAAGGTTTACGGGTAGTTCCTCCCCGAAAAAATCATTCATCTTCTTGCCACTTTCCAGTGCAATATGAACAACACACCTTTTATGTGCCATAAAACTTACTTTGAGATCTGGTCCACACAGAAGGGTGAAAGGTATCCTGTTCAGGTCATCTGCTGTAAGAACGCTTCTTTCAAGAGCTATCTCCCAAACCCTGGCTGTTTTCTCTCTTAATTCATTGTCTTCAATCCAGTTTAATTCGGGCCACAGGTCAAGTATTTCCTTGTTCATGCTATGCTTCTTTAAAGATTCGATATAATTTCATCAGTCATTTGAATAGTGCTTGCTGCTCCCTTCTCAATCACACCAGGGCTGCCTGTCATTTTCATCATGTCGTAAGTTCGGACTTTTCCCTCTTCAATAACCTTAGCCACGGCTTTGCGTATTTTTGCAGATTTGTCTTTCTCATCAATAAAATCAAGCATCATACAGGCTGACTCAATCATTGCCACAGGGTTAACAATAGGAGTTTCATATTCAGCATACTTGGGTGCTGAACCGTGTGTAGGTTCAAAAACTCCGATACCATCGGCTGAAAACTGAGCTGAGCATGCAAAGCCAAGGCCTCCTATTAATCCGGCAAAAGCATCAGATACTATATCGCCAAACATATTGCCCGCAACTATGACACCATAATCTTCGGGGTTCTTTGTGAGCCACATCATCTGGGCGTCGATATTTGTATTCCATAATTGAATATCCTGGTACTCATTCTTCTGTATATCCCTGGCCAGTTTAAGCATCATACCGGATGTTTCACGTATCACGTTTGGTTTTTCACATACAGTAACCGATTTATAGCCATATTCACGGGCATAATCGAATGCTGCACGTACTATTCTCTCAGTTGCCTTTTTCGAAAATATACGTGTTGATACTGACAATTCATCAACAGGCACACTTCCGAAGTTCTTTATGAACTTTGGATGGGTCATCAGCGCTTTATAAACTATAGAAGGGGGATTAGACCATTCAACGCCTCCATAGAGTCCCTCTGTATTCTGCCTGAAGATAACCACATTAACATATGGCTCATCAAATGATCCTTCAGTATTCCTTCTTATGAAGTTCAATGGATTACCTTTATAGGTACGGCAGGGACGTAGGCATATATCGAGGTTGAAATGTTGTCTCAAACCGACGATAGGACTTGAATAAACCAGACCTTTATTCTGCAAAGTGAGATGTAACTCACTTGCAGCCTCATCTTTGGGTTTTGATGTAATAGCTCCAAAAAGAGCAATCTTGTATTGTTCAATAAGATCGATAGTCCGGTCAGGAAGAGGATTACCTTCCTTGCACCAGAATTCCCATCCAATATCCCCGTAAACATAATCGGCATCAAAGCCCGCCGCTGTTAATACTCGTATTGCCTGCTCAAGCACAATACCACCAATTCCATCTCCGGGTAATGCTACTATTTTTCTTTTCGCCATAGTGTAATCTGCTTTATGTTTTCAAGTGGTTATAAGGTCAGTCAAAATAAGAATTTTTTTTTGTTAAGTAAAACCTGTTATTTAGAATAAAATGTAAATCCAAACCAATTTTTGATACCTTTGTGTGCAATACTATTATCAGCAATATAAATACCTGCTATGATTCTCGATAATCTTGAACCTGCAAAAGTCTGGTTTTACTTCGAAGAGATATGTAAATTACCCAGGCTGTCAAAGAACGAAGGGCAAATAAGACAGTATCTGCTGGATTTTGCTGACAGGAATAACCTTGAGAGCAAAACTGACAGGGCTGGTAATGTATTGATTAAAAAACCTGCCGACCCTGGATATAAAAACAGGAAAAGCGTCGTTTTACAGAGTCATATGGATATGGTTGGTGAGAAAGATGCTGCAACTGAACACAACTGGTTAAAGGATCCCATAGTGCCTTTTATTGACGGTAAGTGGGTTAAGGCAAAAGATACAACTCTTGGTGCAGATGACGGGATAGGAATGGCGGCAAAGCTTGCCCTTTTGTCAGACAAGGAGATTAAGACAGGTCCGGTAGAATGTCTTTTTACCGTAGATGAGGAAAGCGGGATGACCGGGGCTATTCAGCTTGAGAAAGGTTTCTTTGAAAGCAGGATACTGATTAACCTGGATTCTGAAGATGAAGGAGAACTTTTCATCGGTTGTGCAGGGGGAATGGACACAATAGCTGATATGCCATTCGCCAGGGAAGAAGCAGATAGTGATCATACAGTCCTTAAAATATCAGTTACAGGTCTGCATGGAGGACACTCCGGGGATGAAATACATAAGGGTTATGCAAACTCAGTTAAAATAATGACAGGGCTCCTGCAGCTATTAACCTCAAAATACGGGATCAGGCTATCTGAATTCAACGGTGGCAATCTCAGGAATGCCATCCCGCGGGAAGCATTTGCCCATGTAACATGTGATAAGGATTATGTTGATGATATTAAGAAGGATGCAGCTGAATATCTTCAAAAATTGAATGATGAACACTCATTTACTGAGGAAGGTATAGAAATTACAGTAAGCACAGCATGTTCAGTTGCTTATGTAATTGATCATAAAAGTCATAAATCACTTCTCAATGCCCTCGATCAATGCCCGCACGGTGTTATTTCATGGTCTGAAGATATGGAAGGGCTTGTTGAAACATCTACCAACCTCGCATCCGTGAAATTCAAGGATAATACTATAATGATAGTTACAAGCCAGCGCAGCTCAGTTGAATCATTAAAGGAAGATATTGCCCGCAGGATAAACAGGATTTTTACAGAGAATAATGCCACGGTGCACCATTCAAAAGGTTATCCCGGGTGGAAACCTGATACCAACTCGGAGATACTGAAGATCACATCACAATCCTACAGGAAGCTTTTTAATACCGAACCGGTGGTAAGAGCCATACATGCAGGACTGGAATGTGGACTTATACTGGAAAAATACCCGGGGCTCGACATGATTTCGTTTGGCCCTACAATAAAAGGAGCTCATACTCCGCAGGAAAGGCTTGATATTGAAACAACAAAGAAATTCTGGAGCCTGCTTGTTGATGTGCTCAATAGTATCCCGGTGATTTAATCAATTGGCTCAAATTCGCTCTTGCCAGCCCCGCAAACCGGGCATACCCAGTCATCAGGCAAATCTTCAAAGTCAGTGCCTTCATCAATTCCTCCCGCCTCATCACCTTCTTCAGGATTATATTCATAACCACATACACTACATCTATAAATTCTCATAGTACAAATCTATTTTAGTCTTGTAACTTTTAAGTCTTTACTTTTCTTACAACATCTATTATCGTTCCGTCAACCCATTTTATTGCTGCAATAACTTTATCTTCAATCTGTGCCTTTTCCGGTTTACCGCATATTCTCTCTGCTTCTTCTTTTAATTCCTTAATCGACTTAAGAGGCAAGCCAGAATTTTTAACCATTGAAAGCAGGTCTTTTCTCAAAGGATTAACTGCAATACCTCTTTCAGTCACAATAACATCAATCAGCTCACCGGGCCCACAGAGGGTTGTTACTTCATCTATTATCACCGGCACCCTGTCCCTTACCAGTGGCAGGGGCAATATAACAGTTTTTGAAAACAGGCAATTTTGCCATCCGCCTATTCCATGCAGAAGATAACCGTCAGAATGAGTAACCACATTGGCATTGAAATTCAAATCCACTTCTGTAGCACCCAGTATTGCCACATCTACCAGTGGTGCGAAGTTACCCTTACCATGGTAGTTGTAACTTGTGAAAGGACTGGTCCATAAATGCCTGGGATTTTCCCGCATCGATCTCACACCTTCCAGGTCAAATGTCTGTCCATCAAGTATATAATCAACCAGGTCTTCTTCAAGCATAGACACAAGATATTTATTGCTTCCCCCACGGACAAACCTTGCTCTTATTCCTTTTTGTTTCATAATATCTTTAAAAAACTCCCCCACGGCCAATGATGTGCCTCCTGCCCCACTCTGGAAAGAAAAGCCATCCCTGATAATGCCTGCTTCATAGCAGAATTTAGCGGTCATTTCGGCAAGCATAAGTCGATCAGGGCTCTTTGTAATTCTTGTGGTTCCCGATACTATTTCTTCAGGTAAACCCAGCTTATCCACTTCAACTGTATAATCAACATAATTACCCTGTATTTGCCACGGTATGCAGGGAAAAGGAACCATATTATCTGTGACTATAATCACTTTATCAGCATACTGTGAATCAGCCAGGGCAAAGCCCAGCAAGCCGCAGGCTGAATCACCTTCCAGTCCGTTAGCGTTCCCAAAAGGATCTGCTTTAGGTGCACCGATAACAGCTATATCTATTTGAACCTCACCATCCTGCACTGCCTGGTACCTGCCTCCATGAGATCTTAACACAGCCATACCCCGCATCTTGCCCTCGGATACATATTGACCCAGTGGTCCGTTCATACTTCCTTCTATATGGTGTATGGTACCATTATCAAGGTATTGTATAAGGTGTGCATGGCATGGAAATGAAGCTGATGGAAACCACCTTATATTTTTAATGCCCAGCTCATTTACAGCATCAAAAACCATGTTGGCTAACAGGTCGCCATTCCTGAAATGGTGATGAGTTGAAATTGTCATACCATCCTTTATACCTGCTTTTACGAGTGCTTCCTTAATGGTCTTTACCCTTTTATCTCCATCGTCAGGGTAATCAGCACAGCTTGATATACGGGGAGCATGTTTTCTGCCTTCTGGTTTATATTTGCCTACTCCTTTAAATGGCACAGCCGGTTGTCCGTTTATTTCTGTGACAACGTCTCGGCCTGCGGCATTTTTCACCATTCTATTTGCCATAGTATATTTTTTTTCATAAATTTTTTTCACTCATTTTCCTGGCTTTCCTTCTCATCCGGAATAAGATTTAGTTTTTCCGCCAGGGCTAAAGTACGCCTTGCCCTTGCAACCACTGGAGCATCTATCATTTTGGATCCTATGGACACGACCCCGAGGCCTTTCTCCTCAGCTTCATTAAATGCCTGTACTATTTCAGAAGCTTTATTAATCTCATCCAGCTCAGGGGCAAAAGAAGCTTTAATAACCTGTATCTGCCTGGGATGTATACATCCCATCCCTTCAAACCCTATGGATTTGGACATTTTTGCGATAGCCTTCAGTGCTTCCATATCAGATACGTCAGAAAATACAGAATCTATTGGTTGCACTCTTGCCGCCTTGGCAGCATTTACCAGCCTCAGCCTTGCATAAATTGATTCCCTGCCTTCATTTGTCCTTTGAACGCCAAGATCGGCAGTATAATCTTCTAGTCCTATGGCTATTGCAACTACATTCTTAACTGCTGATGCTATTTCATAAGCCTTTTCCACTCCCAATGCACTCTCGATAATGGGCATAAAGAAAAGATCCTGCTTAATATTATTTTCGGACAGGATCCTATCCGCACTTTTTGCCAGTTCTCTAAGGTATTCAGCGCTTTCACATTTTGGAACAAGTATAAGATGTACATTATGGGGCAATACATATTTAAGGTCCTCGTACCCCCTCTCCCCCTGGTTAATTCTCACCATACGTTCAGCACCATAGAAATTAACCTGTCGCAGTACATTTCTAACAAGAAATCTGGCCTCATGCTTTTTTGCAGGCGCCACTGAATCTTCTAGGTCAAGTATAATGCCATCCGGTGAATGAAGGCCGGCATTTAACATCATGCTGGGAGTATTACCCGGCAGATACAACCTGCTGAACCTGAACCTTTCTCTATCTGAAAGGTATCTATTATACTCTGACATCTCCGGCAGCAGTTCTTTATCTGTTTTTACAAGGGCTTTAACTGCAGCCTCCAGTCTGGCCATATGAACAAAAGGAAGGGCTCCTGAATCATTTACATCAAGAACAGCATGCTTAATATCAAAAAAGTTTAGACCCTCTTCCATAAGCCTGGTAATAGAACTACCATACATTACCTTGACCTTTGATTCAAGGTTTATTTTAATCCCTCCACTTGATTTTATTTCAAGTTTAAGTTCACAGTCCGATCTTATTCGCGGGCCCGTGTTACCCGTAACAGCAACTTTCTTCATCAGGCATTTTTTGAATACTTATTAATACAAAACTAAAGATACGGAAAAATTTATCCAAGGAAACTCAATAATATTCCCGCTGCAACAGCTGATCCTATGACACCTGACACATTGGGAGTCATAGCATGCATTAACAGGTGGTTTGTCGGGTCAGCCCTGAGCCCTTCATTCTGCACTACCCTTGCACTGTCAGGAACAGCCGACACACCTGCAGCACCCACAAGGGGATTAATTCTGTTTTCCCCTCTCAGGAACAGATTCATTATTTTGGCAAATATTAAGCCCCCGGCCGTGGCAATCATAAATGATATTGCACCCAGTAAAAAAATCAATAATGAGTCGGGGGTGAGAAAAACGTCTGCCTGGGTTGAGGCTCCTACAGTCAGTCCAAGTAATATTGTTACTATATCCACCATTGAGGTCCGTGCAGTCTCTGCAAGTCGTTTTGTAACACCAGATTCTTTAAGGATGTTCCCGAAGAAAAGCATCCCCAGTAATGGAAGTGAACTGGGTGAGATAAAAGCTGTAAGCATTAAACCGATTATGGGAAACAAGATCTTTTCCGTTTTGGAAACAGCCCGCGGGGGTTTCATCCTTATCCTTCTTTCCCTTTTTGAAACCAGTAATCTCATTATGGGTGGTTGTATCACAGGAACAAGGGCCATATAGGAATATGCAGCAATAGCAATGGGGCCGATGAGATTTTTTACGGCTGTTCCGTCAGGTAATATATTTACACCATTAGCCAGCCGTGAGGAGAGGAATATTGCGGTAGGACCATCGGCACCCCCTATTATACCTATGGCACCCGCTTCAGGTGGCTCAAAGCCCAGCATCAAGGCACCCAGGAAAGTAAGGAAGATACCTAATTGTGCAGCTGCACCGAGCATCATCAGCCGTGGATTCGACAGTAACGATGAAAAGTCGGTCATTGCACCAAGCCCAAGGAATATAAGAGGTGGATAAACACCTTTTAAGACACCGAAGTATAAATAATTAAGCACACTGCCCGACTGATAAATTCCAAGCTGAAGATTTATATCCCCATCCTGATAAAAAGGTATATTGCCTATAATAATACCTGTTCCGATAGGTATAAGGAGCAAAGGTTCGTAATCATATCTGATCGCCAGGAAAATAAAAAACAGGCCTACAGTTATCATTATAAGATGGCCTTTTGTTGCGTTCCGGAACCCTGAATATTCCCAGAATTTTCTCAGGCCTTTTGTAGCCCCTTCCGTATCTGTGTCCTGATTCAGGTGCATCATGTTTCCATGATGCACAGCATTTTCAGTTTTTGTAAGATTTTCTTTCTCTTTCTCGGGTTTAACAAATGCTGTCCAGCTTATCGAGAGTATTACAAGAATACCAATGACAGTTATAAACCTCCTCATAATCAGTTCATTTCAATTAATACCTCATCCTGCAGAACTGATTGCCCCTGGATAACCTTTACGGAAATAACCTCTCCATCATTTTCCGCTTTTATTTCATTTTCCATTTTCATTGCTTCCATCACCATCAATGTCTGTCCTTTTGTAACTTTGTCACCCGGCCTGACCATGACCTGCATTATTATACCTGGTAATGGGGCTTTAATTTCCAGTTTCGGACCTCCTATTTTCTTATCAATACTCTTCTGAGGTTCTCTAAGTACCGGGCGCACCAGAGTAGGTGTTTTTACGGATTTGATTTCCTGGTGTATTTCAACCAGGTAGGGTGTTCCGTTTACTTCAAGCTTTGCTATATCGCCCTCGATCTCGATTATCTCCACCTCATATGTATTGCCACTTATAGTAAATTTATAGTTTCTCATTACGTCTCATCTTAACGTTCAAGGTTTCTCATATTATAAAGTTTTGAATTCCAGGGGGAATAGGATTTTGACACCTTTTTTATGGTAATCACATTGCTTTCATAATCATGGATCTCATCAAAATACAGGTACAATGCGGTGGCTATGGCTGCATTTACCTCACCGGTTAATACCTGTTTTTCTGAATCATCCAATGCTCTCCCTTCCCTTGCAGCCCTACGATACATCTTTATCTTAAAAAAAAGTGGCATTACATACCTGAAAACCAGGTAAAGGGCAACCAGAGCAATGAACACAACCAGATAACCGACAACCACTATTATAGTAGCCTGCCTGTCGATACCTGCAGATGTAACTGCCAGCATAAGGATAGTATTCATAACCTTTGAATATTTATAATGGCATATTTGAATGCTTTTTCATTGGACCCGGGTCTTTCTTGGTTGCCACTGTACGCAATGCCCTGATAACCCTGAATCGTGTGTTCCTGGGTTCAATAACATCATCAAGATACCCGTAACGTGCAGCTTCATAAGGATTGGCAAACTTATCCCGGTATTCTTTCTCCCTGGCCGTTATAAACTCTGATTTTTCTTCTTCATTTTTTATTTCTGCTAATTTTTTCCCTTCGAGCACTTCAATGGCTCCCTGTGGACCCATGACAGCTATCTCGGCCGAAGGCCAGGCATAATTGATATCTCCTCTCAGCTGCTTGGAAGCCATGACACAGTGTGCTCCTCCGTAAGATTTTCTGAGGGTTACGGTTATTTTAGGTACCGTTGCCTCTCCGTATGCAAACATCAATTTAGCTCCATGCACTATAATACCACCATACTCCTGGTTGCTTCCCGGAAGAAAACCAGGCACGTCTACAAAAGTCAACAGTGGTATATTAAAAGCATCACAGAATCTTACGAAACGGGCAGCTTTTCTTGATGCATTTATATCGAGTACCCCTGCCAGGAAAGTAGGCTGATTAGCTACTATGCCAACTGACATACCTCCCATTTTTGCAAATCCCACTACAATATTTTTCGCATAATTGGCATGAATTTCAAGAAATTCCTCGTAATCAACCACTTTATATATCACATCCTTTACATTATACGGGTGGTTGGGATTTTCAGGGATAATTATATTCAAATCATCTTCAAGCCTGTCAATAGGATCATCACAGTCAGAGAGGGGAGGATCTTCCAGGTTATTCTGAGGCAGGTAGCTTAATATTTTCCTGATCAACAGCAAACCCTCTTCTTCATCTTCAACGACAAACTGTGCAACACCTGACTTTGTGGTATGTATTCTTGCACTACCAAGGTCTTCAATAGATATATCCTCACCTGTAACAGCCTTTGTCACCTTAGGTCCGGTAACAAACATGTAGCTGCTCTGCTCACTCATTATTATAAAATCAGTTAAAGCAGGAGAATAGACTGCCCCCCCTGCACATGGACCAAAAATGGCTGATATCTGAGGTATGACGCCTGAAGCCAGTATATTTCTTTCAAATATCTCGGAATAACCGGCAAGGCTCCTCACACCTTCCTGTATTCTTGCTCCACCGCTATCGTTAATACCAATGACAGGTGCACCTACTTTCATGGCCTGGTCCATTAGTTTACATATTTTGCCGGCGAATGTTTCAGAGAGAGATCCGCCAAAAATCGTGAAATCCTGTGCAAACACATAAACCACGCGGCCATCAATTGTGCCATGACCGGTAACAACGCCATCCGAAAGGTATTTTTTGTCTTTTAGCCCGAAATCATCTGTCCTGTGAGTAACAAACATATCATATTCTTCAAAGCTGCCTTCATCAAGAAGTATCTCAATTCTTTCCCGGGCCGTCATTTTCCCTTTTGCGTGCTGGTCGGCTATTCTTTTTTCTCCTCCACCCATCTTTGCTTGTTCACGCAAATCAATCAGTTGCCTTATTTTATCCTGGCTGTCCATTTTTTGTATAAACGTTAAACCTATTCATCGGATTTATCTTCACACAACTCTGTAAGTACCCCAAAAGCAGACCTGGGATGTATGAAAGCTATATCAAGACCTTCAGCCCCTTTCCTGGGAGTTGTGTCAATCAGCCTTACACCTTTAGATTCTGCTTCTCTCAGTTTGTTTTCGATCCCTTTAACAGCAAATGCTATATGATGGATACCTTCTCCCTTTTTCTCAATAAATTTTCCTATCGGTCCTTCAGGGTCGGTGGATTCAAGTAACTCAATTTTGGTCTGGCCAACCCTGAAAAATGCCGTCCTTACTTTCTGATCGGCAACTTCTTCAACATTATAACATTTAAGTCCCATGACTTTTTCATAGAAAGGTATAGCCTGTTCAAGACTATTTACAGCAATACCAATATGCTCAATATGTGTTGGTTCCATAATAATGTGAGTTATTGTGAAATATGAAACAAATGTAATGCTAATAATGATACATTAATAAAGATAAAAGTCATGTTTTTAGGGACTTTTTCAGAATGGAAATTCCTCCAGTTCCTGCACCTTGAGTTCTTTCTCTTCAGGTTTTTTTGCACCCTGGTGGAAAGGGTTACCATCAACAAATATTGCTTTATATGGCTTTGTCGGACATGCATATTCACAAGCACCGCATCCAACACATATCTCATTATTTATTTCAGGAATAACCAGGTTACCTATATAAGGCACCATCTGAACTGCTTTTGTTGGGCAATTCTCTGAACAGGCCCCACAGTCTGTTCTTTCTGTTTCAACAATACAATTTTCCTTTATAAAATTAACCTTTCCGATCTGTGTAAGCTTTTTTGCTTCCAGTGCAAGGGGAAGTAAGGCACCTGAGGGGCAAACTTCGACACACCTGATACATTCATAATTACAGAATCCCTTGTGATAGTCCATTCTTGGCTGCATTATTCCCGCAATACCATATTCCATTATCGATGGTATTATAACCCTATTTGGACAGGCACTTACACATAATGAACAGGCAGTACAATATTTAGTGAAATGCTCAATGCTTACCCCTCCGGGAGGGCAAACCGGAGATGTACGGTTTTCAGGCACTGTTGATTCTTTGGTTGGAACAGGTACATCCTGCGCCCTTAATATACGTGGAATAAAGGCGAACAGAGCAAGAATACCTGTTATGAATCCGCGCTTATCCTGATCAGGCTCAGTTTCAGCTTTTCCCTGGCTAATCTTCACCAGTCCGTAGGAAATAGCATCGTCTCTACATGCGGTAAGACAATTAAAGCATGTGACACACCTGCTCAGGTCAACATGCTCATTCTTGAAGTCAATGCATGATGCTTTGCAATTAACGGCACACAAACCACAATGAGTACAATTCTCACTATCAATCCTGATCCTTAAAAATGATATCCTTGATATAAGACCAAGGAAAGTACCCAGCGGGCAAACAGTATTACAATACAGACGACCTCTGGTAAATGACAGATAACTTACCAGGCCGAGTAGCAGAACAGGAATTATGAAGACGACAAAAGGAATTTTAATGTAATCTACCTTAAATATGGTATAGCTATCGAAAAATGCCAGTACAGCAGCAATAAGGTTATTAATAAATATCACGACAGGCTGAAGCAAATATGTCGCTGACCGCCCGAAAATACTGTAGGGGTCAAGCAGGCTTATCAAAAATACGGAACCTGCAAGCATCACTATTAGGGTAATGGCCAGTATTACATGCCGGAGAACGGTATAGGGTTTTCCATACCTGTAACGACGGAATTTTTTTTTAAACCTGCCTCCAGCACGGCTCATTATGTCCTGGTATATACCAAGTGGGCAAAGAACTGAACAATAAGACCTGCCAGTAATTAAAGTGAGTCCCAACACGAAAATGAATCCAGATGACGCCAGCACCGGGAGATTAATAAATTCCAGTATTGAGGGCACAAACTGAAAGAAAAGAATAATATTAAACCATTTATCAGGTATTATATGCCTGAAATCTACGAATGACAGTGTTATTATGATAAATACTACGACTGCAAGAACTATCCTGACTTTACGAAGAGCTGGAGAATTCATCCGGGCAGCTTACATTTTGATTTTGTGGATAATCAGGTTCTCAATGTCCATCCTCCCTATGCCCTTCTTACTGGCAAGAGGGATATAATCTATCTGTTCGGGACTCATCTTTATCATGCTTGCTGCAGCAGTATCGGCAGCCAGCATATCAGTTGATATGATCTGTGCTTTCATAACCATCGAATCGCTTACAGATGTACCCTGTGGCCCATGTCGCATCATTACCCTGTAGCAGTCAATAATATTAAGTGTTGGCTTCTTTTCAAATGTAGCATAGTCAGCTATACACTGATGCAGGTTATTTGAATGCCAGAATCCCCTATCCCATACATTACCCATGAGATTCTTCATAGTAGCTGTCATCTTTGTACTTGAATGATGTTTTAAGACAGGAACATTAATGAATACATCCGATTCAAGAATCAGTTCATGTACCTTTGCCTTCCTGAGTATACTTGCTCCCGGTATAGTGACTTCATGATAATAGTTTTCAGTATTGGCAGGTACTATCTTTGCCCCGGCGTCCTTAGCAGCTTTCTCAATCCCTGAGTTTTTATATGATTTTACCCAGTTGGAGATGGTATGATCAAAAACATATACTTTACCGGCACCTGCCCTTATGCAATGTTCAACAATACGTTTAATAAGCAATGGATTCGTATTGGCTGCCATCTCAGGAGTCTTGTCCCATCCTATATTTGGTTTAATGACCACGGTCTGGCCTTTCTTAACAAAATTTGTTATGCCTCCCAGTGCACTTATTCCTTTGTCGAACATAGCATCCGGTTCACCACCCATAACTGCAACCATATCATAAGCTGCTGCCGGCGCCGGAGCACCCCAGAGTTTTCTATACCCTCCCATGCTGAATGCTGCACCGGCAGCCAGACCAGCTCCTACTGACTTAATGAAGAAATCTCTCCTTTTCATGTTTCATTTATTATTATAAACAGAATGCAAATATTCAAATTAAATGCATTACTGCAAAATAGTATCATTATTATTACAATTATTATGCTAAATATTATCTTAGTGTTTGTTTTATAATATAAAACTCATGAAAACACTTTATTACGAATGTTTCTCTGGTATAAGCGGGGATATGAACCTTGGTGCAATGATAGATCTGGGAATTGACAAGGATTACCTTATCGGGGAACTTGGGAAACTGAATCTTGACGGCTGGGAAATACGGATTGAAAAAGATCAGCGTCATGGAATTACAGGTACAAAAGTCACAGTTGTCATGACCACGGAAGAGAAGAAACACCGTCACCTTTCTGATATAAACAATATAATAGAAAAAAGTGATCTTGATCCTGATATTAAGACAGTTGCACTTCAAATATTCAGGAAGGTCGCTGAAGCTGAATCCACGGTACATGATATACCTCTGGAGAAGGTACACTTTCACGAGGTAGGAGCTGTTGATTCCATAATTGACATAGCAGGAGCAGCCATATGTTATGTTAAAATGGGGATAAAAGAAATTATTGTCTCCCCCATTGAACTGGGCAGCGGTTCTGTGAAATGTGCACATGGGCTTTTCCCCGTTCCTGCACCCGCAACGGCAGAGATTCTTAAACATATTCCTGTACACATGGGCGGAGTGGACTTTGAGGCAACAACTCCAACAGGAGCTGCAATATTAAGTGCTCTGGGCACCAGGTTTGAAAGTAAAATGAATATGAAGATACAAAGAACCGGTTATGGTATAGGACAAAGGAACAATCCGGAATTGCCAAACCTGTTGCGGGTATACCTGGGCGAATATGCTGTTGCAGAAGGAGGAGGACATTTATCGTACCTGATTGAGAGTAATATTGATGACATGAATCCTGAAATGTACGAGAACCTCGTAAATAAATTATTCGATGCAGGTGCCGCAGATGTGTTTCTTACAAATATTATCATGAAAAGATCACGCCCCGGAATAAAAGTCAGCATTATTTGCCATGCAGGGATAATTGAAACCATCAAAGAAGTTCTGTTCAGGGAATCAACAACACTGGGATTGAGAATTATCCCGTTTGATAAACATACTGTCAGCAGAAGTGCGGATAAAATAGATACGCCTTACGGTCCTGTAACTGTTAAATATGCCTATCACAACAATAAACTGATCTCTGCAAAGCCTGAAATATCGGAATGCATGGCTTTATCAGAAAAAAATAAACTGCCTCTTGGTGAGGTTTATAACAATATTATTGCAATTATTCATGGAGCTGGAAAATAAGGTTAAACTGTTAGGAAGCTCTTTCAGTGCCTTTGATAAAGTCCTTGTAGCATTCTCGGGGGGAGTGGATAGCTCCTTTCTGTTATATGTACTCAGGATGTTTTCAGAGGCAAAAGTATCGGCTATAACGGTAAAAACACCTTATATACCTGAACGGGAAGTAAATGAAGCACAAAGCTTCTGTAAATCCCTGGATATAAATCACGAGATTATTGAATTGCCCCTGCATAAATCTTTAATTATGAATCCGCCCGACAGGTGTTACCTTTGCAAATCATTATTATTTGGGCATATTAAAGCATATGCTGAAAGGGAAGGATTTAATATTATTGCAGACGGAAGTAATGCGGACGATAAGAAAGACTACCGGCCGGGCATGAAAGCGTTGAAGGAGCTGGATATACGAAGCCCTCTGCTCGAATCGGGCTTCAGGAAAGAAGAAATACGGCAACAACTTAGGGAATTCGGTCTGAAGATATGGGATAAACCTGCCTATTCATGTCTGCTGACACGTATACCTTATAACACAAAAATTGCCATGCGTGACCTTGATATTATTGAAGAAGGCGAGAAATTACTTGACAGACTTGGTTTAAGAGGCGCACGAGTACGTCTCCATGAAAACACAGCACGCATAGAACTTGATACCAGGTACTTTATTAAGATACTGGAAGATAAAGTCAGAAAAAAAATAATAAGTTCACTCAAGGCCAGAGGTGTTGATTTTGTAAGTCTTGATCTTGAAGGATACCGCATGGGTAGTATGAATCCTAATAAATAAATTAATATGAACAGGGAAGGACTAAAAAAGATCCTGGAAGAACTTTCTGAAGGAAAAATCAATGTTGATGATGCAATTGAAAAGCTGAAGTATTTTCCATTCAGTGATCTTGGTTTTGCCCGCATCGATCATCAGCGTGAAATACGTACAGGATATCCTGAAATAGTGTTCTGTGAAGGTAAAACCACCGAACAGGTAAGGAATATTTTCAAACATATTTCTGATACAGGACAAAATGTTCTAGGTACCAGGGCAACTGAGGATAAATTCAACGCGGTACATTCCATAGCTCCCGAAGCAATATGGCACAAAGAAGCCAGAATAATAAGTATTATCAGGGAGAAACCTAAAACTGCAGAATCTCCTGTTGCAGTAATTACTGCAGGCACATCAGACATTCCGGTTGCTGAAGAAGCTGCTGTTACCTGCGAGCTTCTGGGCAACAGGGTAACACGCATATATGACGCCGGAGTGGCAGGTATACACAGGCTTTTGCATCAGCTCCCTGAAATAAAAAAATGCAGGGTTGTTATAGTTATTGCAGGTATGGAAGGAGCACTCGCAAGTGTTGTGGGAGGACTCATTGACAAACCGGTTATTGCAGTACCAACAAGTGTTGGTTATGGTGCAAATTTCAAGGGAGTATCTGCACTTCTGGCCATGCTTACCAGTTGTGCATCAGGAGTAAGCGTGGTAAATATCGACAATGGGTTCGGTGCAGGTTTCAATGCCAGCATGATTAATCAGCTCAAATAAATCGTGGACAGCCACTTACTGATTCTGTCAACAGCATATTATCCTCCTATTCAGTACTTTGCCGAGATAATAAAATCTGACAAGGTACTAATGGAACAACATGAGACCTATGCTAAACAAACATACCGTAACCGTTGTTATATTTATTCAGCCAACGGGGTTTTACCTTTGATTATCCCTGTAGAGAAAGGCAGCTTTCATAAAGTGATACTCAGAGATATTAAAATTGATAACTCCAGGAAATGGCAAAGGGAGCATATACATGCTATTAAGTCAGCATATAATTCATCAGCATTCTTTGAATTTTACGCAGAACAGGTGCTGAAACCCCTTGAATCGAAATACCAGTATCTGGTTGATCTTAATATGGACATACTGGACATATTAGTCAATATTCTGGAAATAGACATTAGAATAGATCAAACAGCATCATTCATAAAACAATACGGGGATGATTGCCGGGACATGCGATATAGTATATCGCCGAAAAATGAAACGATGTATCAGACCAGGGAATATTTCCAGGTTTTCAGCCCTACTCATGGTTTTAAGCCAAACCTCAGTATAATTGATCTGCTATTTAACATGGGACCGGAAACATGGTCCTGCATCAGAACCTGAACCCAAGAGTCGCCGTCACCAGATGCCTGTTGAAAGTTATCTCAGCGGGGTTAATCTGGGGATGGTTATACATGAAGTACATCTGCTGGTCAGACCTCAGGGCGTATGATACATCAAATGAAAAATTCCTTTGCCTTAAGCCTATACCTGCCGAGTAAACTGAATGAAAATTATCCTCATTATCCTCTCCCTTTACAAAGGGGCTGCCGTAAATTGCATACCCTCCCCTGAGGTATAAAGCATTCATTCTCAATTCAGCACCTAAACGGATGTTATGGGCAATATCATATATATCTTTAATATCCTGGTTTTCAGCATAGTAGTTATAATCATCCGAAGCCCTGGAAAATCTTGCCATCCTGTAATCGACAAATTCATAATCAGCACTCAGCATGCCTGATTTACCCAGCTGCACAGCTGCACCGGCCATAGCCCTCAGAGGGGTTGTAAGTGTATATGCGAATCTGAAAGGCTCATTTTCCCATGTATAATAGTCACTATTATCAAACTCTGACCTTATATCATCGTAATAGTACTCATCGAGCCTGTAAACCGTCGGTGTATGAAAAGCAAAGCCCAGTCTGAGCATTTCCACGGGTTTGAATATCACACCGAGTTTAAACGCAAAGCCCGTACCGGAAGCTTCGACTACATCCCTGTAAGTGAAGTTATAAAAGTCAAATATAATATTTTCCGGATCCGATTCTGTATGCTCATACGTTGAGTATGAATCAATCTTATTGATACCCAGTGTGGCTCCCACGTACAATTTATGTCCAAAATTGGCTGAAATACTGAAAGCATGTTCCCCAATATATCCTTCACGTGTTATTAGCCGCCTTACCGTTTGCCCGTATGTTGAATTGGTGTTTTCACCATACTCAGAGAAGATAGTAGCGTATTCATAACCACCTGAACCGTCTATAGTATCTATGACCCAGGCCTCGAAAGCAGCACCGGGTGCGCCATCTATATCTATATAATAGATACCACTGGCAATATTAGCCCAATAATCAGCCATGGAACTATTATTATTAACACCCCTGATGACTGCATTCACATCAAAATTATTAGTCCGGTTGAAAGAATATGCAAAATTCAGACCTGACAACCCATCTGTGTTATCCTTGCTCACAAGGGGATAAACAAAGCCAGCCTGGTTAAGGTTAAATTTATATGCATATTCGCTGGATTCAGTATTATTATACTTTGTAAACGCCTTATTATAATACATTTGTGGGGATAAGCTCAGTTCCATTGACCTGTATACTCCCAGGCCGGCGGGATTCTGGCTCAATACCGAGAGGTCACCTCCAAGGGCAGTAAAAGCACCGCCCATTGCCTGGAACCTGGCTGATCCTCCATAAAAAAGTTGTGAATACCAGAGGGCTTCATCGATGGTCTGTGCCCTGCTTAAAGTCATTGTACTAATTATAGTTACAAGTATTATTAATGCTCTTTTCATTTTCATTTTTATTAAATGTTACCCTGTCCATCCCATTCACGGGATGATATAATCAATTAATGTAACAAGCTAATTCCAATACTTACTTTATCACTCTATCTTCTGCCTGAGCTTCTTGAACCCGTACTCGAAGTTGAGCTTCTTCCGCTGGACGATGATGACGACCTGCCACTGCTTGATGATACAGAACTTGAGTGGCTGCTGCCCATGGATGACGATCTGCCTATGGAGGAGATACTGCTATTTCCCCTGGACGATGTAGAGGTCATTGAGGAAGATCTTGAATTATTGATTGCACTTCTTCCTGATGATGAAGAGGAACGATTAATAATTGACCTGCCTGATGAACGGTTAGTATTTGTATTAATGTCTGATGAGCGATATATTACTCTACCTGCATTACTGTTTGTAACTGTACTGCTTCTACTGTTAGCATTATTATATGTAGGACGGGTGGACAGTCTCGGATTTGTATAAGTTGGCCTGTACGTCCTGTTCTGAGTATTATACTCGGGTTGTGAGGCAGCACGCGTGGTAGTATTAACCTGTGTCCTTCTGTTCAGGCTTGAATTAATTGATCTCTCCTGTGGATTAGTGGCATTAATGACATTGGTATTACTCGACACCACTGTCTGATTTGTCCTTCTGCTGCTCTCTGCAGTTCTTGAATTATCAGATAAAGTGGCTGCTGTTCTCCTTGATGCTGATCCCACAGTTGATCCGGATCTGGTACCTGGAGAACTGGTATACCTGTTGGATACGGTACTGTATGAAGTTCTTCTTCTCACAGGAGTTGTGTAATAATCGACATTACTGTAATAACCATAATAGTATGGTGAATAATATGGTGACAACCATGAATAGCCAAAGCCATATCTATAACTCCACGGGCTGTAGTAGAAAGAACTGCCCCAGTAAGGTGAAAAGAATGGATCATAGTAATATGAATAATAATAGGGGCTGTAGAACGGATCCCACAAACTGTATGTATAATAGGGGAACCCGTACGTTAAACCATACCTGAATCCGTAATAGAATGGGTCTCTCCAATACGGATCAAAATAATTTCCATAAAAACGGTTCAGGTAACTTGCATAAGACACCCTGTCATAATAGTCAAAGGCACTGCTTCTATCACTATCATAATACATTAAATCCTTCTCATATTCAGTAGGATCGAGATATTCATCTGCGACCAGTGTATCAAGATCATACTGGCTTTCGATCTCTGAAATTGATTCATATGCCTGTTCAGGCACACCAACGTCCTGTACATATATTTCCCTTGGAGCAGGTGTATAATAAAGGTCATCATATTCACCGCTCATGTAAAGCGATGAAGAACAACTGCTTAGAAGAAATATTGCTAAAACTGCTATGTAAAGATAAGTTTTCATTTTTTGACCTCCGATCATATTATTTCATCCTAATATTATAAAAGCAAAAACCATACCAATTAATCATGGTATTTCCAATACCGTGCTTCAGTAACAAATATAAGATTTTTTGTTGAACCTGATAATATTTCATGATTTATAAAATAAAAAAGCAGGCGTTAACGCCTGCCTCTTGTTGTTGATACGGATGTTTTATTGTTTCCTGAGCTTGAGCTTCGTCTGACAGCTTTACTTCCTGAACTACCGCTGCCCGAGCTTCTAACTGCACTGCTGCGTGAGCTCCTGTTGCTGGAGCTTCTCACTGCACTGCTGCGTGTACTTTGACTGCCTGAACTTCTCACTGCATTGGTACTACCGGTCCTTCCTGTTGCGCTTCTTACGGCAGTGCTGCGCGAGCCAGAGCTGGTTGAGCTTCTTACGGCAGTGTTGCGCGAGCCAGAGCTGGTTGCGCTTCTTACGGCAGTGCTGCGTGAGCCAGAGCTGGTTGCGCTTCTTACGGCAGTGTTGCGCGAAGTACGGCTTTCGGTACTGTTAACAGTCCTGTTGGCAGAGGTGCTTGCATTATTGTTAATAACCGTAGTGGTTCTCCTGTCAGCGGATCTGGTACTGACCTCACGGTTAACATTTCTACCTATATTATCAACATTAACCTGGGTTGTCCTTCTGCTGTTGCTGGTACGCACCATATCATCCGTTGTACGCAAAACCGTATTCCTGTTATAACCTGTCCTGTCGGAAGCAGATTCAACTCTTCGGCTGTTAACAGACCCGCTGTAAGATGCATACTGCCTGGAGGGATAGCGATAGTAACTATCCGAGCCGATGTATCTTTCGTAATGGTGTCGTGGACTGTAGTAATTATTGGCGTAATAGTAGTTATTATATATATGGTAGTGATTTCTAATTCTGACCCTGTACCTTACCACCGGGTATGACCAGTAATAGTAACTCGGGTAATAATCCCAATAGTAATAAGTTGGTGAGTAGTAATAATCAGGATAATATCCTCCATAGTAAAACCATGGATCGTACCATCCTGTGTAATAATAAGGATATCCAAAAGTCCAACCAAATCCAAAAGTTGTATTACCGGTATATATACTGATACCCCAGGTTGCAGGACGGTAATTATACCAGAATGTCTCTGTATAGACCGGGGCATAAAACCCGAAAGATACATATGAGCTATGGAAACGTCTTATTCTGGATGCGAAGTAGAAGTCATGGCCTCTTACTGATGTGGTAACAACCACACCGGGGCTTGCCTTGTAGTAATCGGCATCAGCAGGTGCTTCCTCTGCCTGCAGTGGAGCGGTTATTGCTAACATTCCTGCTATTAGTCCGGTAAAATATTTTGCTTTCATGACATCCTCCTGCTTTTATATTAACTGTAAGTTTATTTACTTTGTGCGATATTTTCAGTTTCACTTAACAAAATACAAAATCCATACCAAACACCATGGCAGATTTTTTGACAAAAATGGAAGATAACTATGCTCAATGGTATAATGATCTGGTAATCAAGGCAGATCTTGCTGAGAATTCTGCAGTGAGGGGATGCATGGTTATTAAGCCCTATGGTTATGCTATCTGGGAGAAAGTACAGTCCGAACTGGATAAATTATTCAAGGCCACCGGTCATGTGAATGCATATTTCCCGCTGTTCATACCCAAGTCTTTCTTTGCCAGGGAAGCTGATCATGTGGAAGGTTTTGCAAAGGAATGCGCTGTGGTTACACATTACAGGTTAAGAAACAGGTCTGATGGAAAAGGAATTGAAGTTGACCCTGACGCAAAACTTGAGGAAGAACTTATAATAAGGCCGACCTCCGAGACGATAATATGGAATACATACAAGAATTGGATCCAGTCGTATCGCGATTTGCCTATTCTTATCAACCAGTGGGCAAATGTTGTGAGATGGGAAATGCGTACAAGGCTTTTTCTCAGGACAGCCGAGTTCTTATGGCAGGAAGGTCATACAGCCCATGCCACCAGAGAGGAAGCTGTTGAAGAAACAAAGACCATATTAGATCTGTATGCTCATTTTGTTCAGGAATATATGGGAATTCCGGTGCTCAAAGGATCTAAGTCTGAATCGGAAAAATTTGCCGGGGCAATAGATACATTCGCCATCGAGGCACTTATGCAAGACGGTAAATCACTGCAGGCGGGTACTTCTCATTTTCTCGGTCAGAATTTTGCGAAAGCATTTGATGTACAGTTCACTGATAAATCAGGAAAACTTGAATATGTCTGGTCAACATCATGGGGAGTCTCCACCAGGCTTATGGGAGCACTGGTAATGGCCCATGGTGATAATAATGGTCTTGTCCTCCCCCCAAACCTTGCCCCTATACAGATCGTTATCGTGCCTATATATAAAGGTAATTCACAGCTCGACTCAATATCCTCGACTGCACTGAAGATTAAATCAGACCTTGAAAAACATGGTCTCAGGGTAAAATATGATGACAGGGACACACATAAACCGGGCTTTAAATTTGCTGAATACGAACTTAAGGGTGTACCAGTACGGCTGGCCATCGGACCGAGGGATATTGAGAATGGTACAATTGAAGTGGCCAGACGTGACACAATGACTAAAGAGGTAATAAATATTGATAAAACCGTTAAACATCTCAGTGGATTACTTACTGACATTCAAAAGAACATTTTTAATAAATCATTGAAGTACAGAGACCTGAACACCTATAAAGTAGATACATGGGATGACTTCAGGGAGTCGATTGAAAACAAAGGTGGTTTCATCCTTGCACATTGGGATGGAACAGCTGAAACTGAAGAAAAGATCAAAAACGAAACCAGGGCAACAATAAGGATAATACCCATTGATAACTCATCAGAAGCAGGAAAATGTGTTTACTCAGGTAAACCATCACAAAAAAGAGTGGTTTTTGCCAGGGCATACTGATCATACAACATAATCTTTAAAAGAATTTTTAGTACATTGCCATATTCAATTATTTGGATCAGGCCATGGAACTAAATGAGCAAAAACTAAAGATTGTGGAAACGTTGCAGGATAAGTCGGTTCTCAAACAGAATGTATATGATCACACCGAAGCTGCATTTGAAAAGATAAGAAATCTGCTGGCAGCATTAGCACGTGAAATAAACGGGGATATCATGGATACCGACAAAAGGATCAGGCTCGTTTTTAAGGAAAACGGGAAATTCGATGTTTCGATAAAAGTGGCAGGTGATATCCTGTTATTCAGTATGCATTCAAACGTCTTTGAATTTGACAGGGAGCACACTGTATGGAAAACACCTTATATTCAAAAGAATAAAGATAACTCATATTCAGGCATTATCAGTATCTACAACTTCCTGGCAGATTCATTAAAATACTCAAGGCAGGATGATCTTGGATATCTAATTGCTAGGATATTCATAAATCGTGAAAACCAGTACTTTGTGGAGGGTAAACGCCAGATGGCCATGCTCTTTTCCAACTATGGAAATGAAGAACTGGGAAGGGAAGCACTCAAGAGAATAATATTCACTGCTATACAATACTCTCTCGAGTTTGACCTCCTCGTACCTCCATACGACAGTGTAAAAATAACCTCTGTTGGCCAGCTTGAAAAAAAGATCCAGTTGTCAAAAATGGTTACAGGCAAAAGACTTGGTTTCAAGTTCAATTCTGATGATGTCCTGAAAGAATAACCTCAGCTGCGTTAAAAGGGAAAAAGGAAGAATTAATATGACAAAATTCAGGCAAATATCGTTACTGCTTGGGATTATAATGTCATTTTCCACAATCCTTTCCTACGCTCAGAAAAGTACTTTTCTAAAGCCTGTAAGGGTAGAGAGGGGATCATATGTCAGCATAAACGACTCACTGGTTTACTTTAAAAACGACACTGTTATATACATAGCCGACAGCTATATGCCCCAGGATACCAACCTTTATAATCAGACCATAGTATTTTATGATTCGCTTAAAGCCAGGGCCGGGCGAAAAAATATTACAAAAATACTTTACGACCTTGTCGTTATTCCTCCGGCGAGGATAAACAATACGAGAATAAATGAAAGAAGTATCAATAATTTTACTGATCACAGCGGCAAAATTATCAGGCATATATTCTTCAGGAGATTAAATGCTTTCGGATCCACATTAAGCGATCCCGAGGCTTCACTCCAGAATGAACCGGGATTCTTTCTGAACAAGACGCATATAAAGACCAGGGAATACATTATCAATAATTACCTCCTAATTGAAGAAAATGACAGCCTGGTACCACATAAAGTGGCTGAAAGTGAACGACTGCTGAGGCAACTGCCTTATATATATGATGCAAGGATTGTTATTATACCCGTAAGCAACATCGAGGTTGATGTAATGGTCATAACCAAAGATATTTATTCATTAGGTTTTATGGGAGAGATCCACGGTTATAATGTAGGAAAGGTTTCAATCTTTGATAAAAACCTGTTGGGCTTTGGTCATGAGCTGTTACTTGAAATACCATATAACTACAGGAAATACAATTCCATAGGATTTGGAGCCGCCTATACTATGAAAAATATCAGCCGCACATTGATCGATGTTAAACTGGAATATAAAGATGCATTCAACAGACGGATTGCAGGAATTGATATATCAAGAAAATTCCTGACTGCATATACAAAATATGCAGGGGGGATCACGGTAAATGAATCATTCGTTTTAGAGGACTTTGATACCCTCACTGTACCAGAGCCTGTAGAATACAATAATTTTGATCTTTGGTTCGGAAGGTCATATCTGATTGACGATAATCTAACGAGGGTGGTCATATCAGGTCGGTACATAAATAATAACGTATGGAACAAACCTGAAATCACAAACGATTCGTATTATGAATACCAGAAATATAAACTTTACCTGGGATCATTTTCACTGGTGTCGGAACGTTACTACAAATCAAACCTGATATATAATTATGGAAGGAATGAAGATATCCCTTATGGTGGCATTCTGGAACTTACTTACGGTAAAGAATTTAATGAATTCGACAAACGCGATTATATTTCCGTGAAATCTTCTTTTGGCAGCTTTGTTCCTGGTGTCGGATACTTATATGGCCGTGGAATAGTATCAACTTTCTTAAAAGATAACCAAACGGAGCAGGGCCTTCTCCAGATGCACTTTAAATATATTTCGGACTTATATAATCTTAAATCATATAGACTCAGATTTTTTGGAGATCTGGACTATAGTATGGGTTTTTACAGGTATGATGATGAATACCTCGTTATTGGTGAAGAAAACGGAATACGTGGTTTTAAGAATGATTCTCTTTTCCCGGATCAAAGACTGTACCTTAACCTTGAAGCCGTAGCATTCAGCAAGGCATTTATCTATGGATTCAGGTTTGCTTTTTTTGGCTTTGCTGATATAGTATTGTTTGCCAGGGATAAAATGTTCTATGAATATGACAATGTGGTTTCAGGTTTTGGCATTGGTTTCAGGATAAGGAATGAAAACCTGATTTTCAATACATTCCAGGTGAGATTTGGTATATATCCCGGCGCACCACCACATTCAATAATGCAATATGTCGATATCGACGGAGAGAAATTGCTTAATCCACCGGGCTTTGATCCCGTAGCTCCCGGTGTGGAAAAATTCCGATAATCAACATACCGCGAACCGTGGTTCTGCTATTCATCTGTCTTTTTATTACTTTTACAATACTAACCAGTAACTTATGATTGAGCGGTTTGAACAATACAGGAAACAAAAGAAACTATTTTCCGGCAATGATAGGATCCTGCTTGCTGTAAGTGGTGGTATTGATTCCATGGTAATGCTTGACATATTCATTAGGCTTAACTATAATATAGCTGTTGCGCACTGCAACTTCCAGCTAAGAGGTAAGGAGTCTGATGGAGATGAGGAGTTTGTGGAAAACCTCTGCAACACTAAAGGAATAAAATTGTATAAGAAAAAATTCAGGACTGAGGAATACGCTGCTGAAAAGGGGATATCAATACAGATGGCTGCCCGTGATCTGAGATTTGATTGGCTGTCCAGAATAAAAGAAGAAGAAAATTTTAACCTGTTGGCAATGGGCCATAACCTTAACGACAGCATAGAAACCATACTTATTAATCTTACCAGGGGAACAGGCATAAATGGTCTGACAGGAATAAGCCCTAAGTCAGGGTATATTATCAGACCTTTACTGTTTGCAACAAGACAGATGATCCGGGAATATGGCATAAATAACAGTATTGAATACCGGGAAGATTCAAGCAATATAAAAACAAAGTATACAAGGAATAAGATAAGGCATAATGTTATTCCTGTATTGCAACAAATTAATCCATCAGTCCTCTATTCTATAGATGAGACTTCCGATTACCTTAAATCAGCATATATCATATATGAACAGGCTATTGAATCGAAAAGGCAGGAAATAATAAAGTATCAAGGAAAAACAGTTACAATCAAAACGTCATCATTAAAAGAGCTGAAACCACTTGAGACATGGGTATATGAACTCTTTAAAGAGTGGAATTTCGGGAAGCAGCAATTGGGCGACATCGTTCATCTCATTGATGGAGAAACAGGTAAACAGATATTCAGCAACAGCCACAGCCTGACCAAAAACAGGGATGAGATTATCATTACCCCTTTGAATACCGGGCAACAGAAATTAATCATTATCAATTCCGCTGATGAATTCAGGAACAGCTTTTTAATTGACAGCTATGAAATAATGCCACGAAAAGACATCAATATCAGCAATGATCTCTCCTATGCATATCTTGACGCAGATCTAATAAGGTTTCCGCTTTATATACGCAGGTGGAAAGAAGGTGATTATTTCTACCCTTTAGGCATGCAGGGCAGAAAAAAAGTCAGTGATCTGCTTATTGATATGAAAATACCACTGCCTGAAAAGGATATTATATATGTTCTCGAAATGGATGGTAAAATAGTATGGGTCATAGGACTGAGAATCGACGACAGGTTTAAAGTCACCGAATCATGTGAAGAAGTTTTAGTTATACATAAAAAGGAAGCTTAACTGACACTCATTCCAATATTATGACGCAATTTGTTAAAAAGATCGTGTAATTCTTTTTCTTCCTTATTTTCCAGCATCTTTATCAGGTCATTCAGCCTTCCGCTTATTTCGTATAGTTTTTCAACCGAATATTTATTCAGCAGGATTCCACTCAGCAGGTAATCATCTTCCGAGAGTAACCCATGTGCAATCTTAAGGTGGTTTCTGAAAGTGGTTCCCGGCACTTCCAGTTTTTTCATGCATGCAGAGAATACAATGGTTGAACTGAAGGGTATGGAGAGTGAATAAGCAATTGTCCTATCATGCTCAACGAAGTCATATTCATACATCTTAAGGCCAAGGTCCCTGTAAAAAGACCGGAAAAAATCCTTCCCGTCCTTATCCGATTCTGAAATTATTATGGCACTCTCTCCCTTCAAATCTTTTATATTACCAAAGGTAGGTCCAAACATTGGATGGGTTGATACAAACCTGAAACCGCATTCCGCATAAAACTCTGCCAGTCCGTTTTTTACCGACGCTATGTCAGAGATAATACAATCTTCAGGGATATAAGGGAATATCTGCCTGTAGGCTGTTATCGTTTGCTTCAAGCCTGCAGCATTTATCAATAGCTGAGGTTTGAACTCAGATATTTCACTTAATTCTTTAAATCTGAATGTATTAAATAAATATTTCAATTTCCCCGGATCGGAGTCATATACTCCAACATCATAATCGAGGCAAAGTGTCTCGGCAAGCCATGAACCCATATTACCGGCTCCTGCTATTAGTATTCTTTCCATTTACCCAATCCCTCCGTATATTGCCCTGTTAATAAGAGTCAGATCAGCCAGGGCCAGTGATACAGCTGCTTCAATAATTACAGGTACTCTCAGTGCTATACAGGCATCGTGTCTTCCTTCAATTTTCAAGATATCCATCTCATCTTTTTCAATGTTCCAGGTTTTCTGTGTTTTAGAAATACTTGAAGGTGGTTTAACTGCAACCCGGAGGACTATATCGTTTCCATTACTTATTCCACCGTTGATACCACCTGCATTATTGGTGGATGTTCTACCATTCCTGCTGATTATAGGATCATTATGCTCAGAGCCTTTCATTGATGCTGCCCGGAATCCTGAGCCGAACTCAATACCTTTTATCGCAGGTATAGAAAATACGGCATGGCTTATGGCTGATTCAACAGAATAATAAAGTGGTTCTCCGAGGCCTGCCGGGACGCCGGAAGCCACACATTCTACCAGACCGCCAATTGAATCACCCTCCCTGAGAACTTTATCTATTTCTGAGTCCACGTCGGTGTTACCTCCTGCGCTTAACAGTCTGGCCCTTACCTTTGAAGGTTTAATTATCAACCTGGCAATCGCTCCTGCTACAACCATTCCCCATGTCAGCCTGCCTGAAAAATATCCTCCCCCGCTTGGATCAGCATAGCCTTTGTACTTTTGCCGTGTAACCATATCTGCATGGCCTGGCCTGGGTATGGAAGTAAACTTACTGTAATCCGATGAGCGCTTATTTGTATTTCGCGTCATAATCATTAACGGAGCACCCGTACTTACTCCTTTTAATACTCCACTGACTATTTCAGGAACATCATACTCTTTCCTGGCCGTAGTGCCTTTTTCACCACCACGCCTCCTGTCGATATCGCCCAGGAGCATTTCACTGTTTATATCCAGGCCTGGAGGACATCCGTCAATAAGAACACCTATCCCCGGGCCATGCGATTCTCCAAATACGGAGACTCTGAATATTTTACCCAATGTATTCATCTTATTATTCTGTTATTTCTAATTTTACTCCCAGTTTTAAAAGATCACCGAAAAAAGAAGGGTAAGATTTATTTACTGATTCAGCCCCGGTTATTATTACCCTGCTTCCGGCTACAACAGACAATATTGCAAGAGCCATGCTTATTCTGTGATCACCATGCGAGTCAACCTTTGCTCCTCTTATTACAGAGGGACCTTCCACCTCAATCCTGTCATCGTAATTTAAGATCCTGACCCCCATTTTTGAGAGCTCAGTCATAAGGCTATCTCCCCTGTTGCTTTCTTTTACTTTCAATCGTTCCGTTCCGCGGATAACAGTTTTTCCATGGCAAAGAGAAGCAAGCACTGCAAGAGGCGGAGCCAGATCGGGGCAATCAGTTATGTCGGTTTCAAAAGAGTTAAGTTTAGCCCGTTTTACTTGAATATCATTTTCTTTTATTTCAACTGCGGCACCTGTTTTTCTCAGTATATCAATTATTGCTAAGTCAGGTTGTGTTGACATATAAGATAAGCCTCTTACCCTGACTTCACCAGCAATCGCACCCAGTACAAAGAGAAAGGCAGTTCCACTCCAGTCACCTTCAATGGTGTATTTTACAGGTCGGTATTTCTGTGAGCCAGGTACATTAAACACTTCATAATTTTCATTGATAACTTCTATGCCAAAACGATTTAATATGTTGATCGTGAGGTCAATGTATGGTTTGCTCTTAAGGTTATTTACAATAATCCTTGAGTCAGAATCCAGTATAGGCAGGGCTATAAGCAGACCGGTCAGGAACTGGGAGCTTAATGAACCATCAACAAAAACAAGGCCTCCCTTGAGGGGGCCTTTTACCTTTATCGGCAATAATCCGTTGGATGTAATTACTTCCGCCCCCATTTGTGAGAGTGTTTGCTCTAACATATGAACCGGCCGGCTTAGCATAGATCCACTTCCATGCACTTCTATCCAGTCAGTATTTAATGCAGACAGAACAGAAAATATTCTTGCTCCCAGTCCTGATTCACCACAATATATCTTACTGCATACGGGCCTGTAACCCCCTTCAACTATTACCCTGTCCGGCAGGCGCTTAATCTCAGCACCCAGGCATTCGGCCATTTCCATGGCACAGAGTGCGTCTTCAGAATATGAAGGATTAATAATTTCAGACCTGCCTTCTGCCATCAAAGCGCAGGCAACGGCTCTCTGCATTGCACTCTTTGAGGATGGTGCAGAAATAACCCCACTTACAGATGATGCCCGTACTGCAACTTCCATATTAACCTGTTTTAGCCCGTAATCTATTAATGATTTCCTCGAGGGGATATTCTTTCTGTATTGCATTCCCTATACCATTCAGCAGTATAAAGTATAAATCCTTCCCCTTTCTTTTCTTGTCCGCAAATATCTTTTCACTGATATCCTGCCAGCGGGTTTTTATTTCCTGCATTAAACCCAGGTTTTTAAATGTTTTCTTTATCCTTTCGGTTTCTTCCATACTTATTAGTTTTTCATCATATGATATTTCAACAGCAGCCATCATTCCCGCCGCAATTGATTTACCATGACTTAATCCCGTTGACGATTCAATAGCGTGACCCAGTGTGTGTCCAAAATTCAGCAATCTCCGCTCACCAGCTTCCTTCTCATCTTTTTCAACTATGGATGCTTTAATTTCTATAGACTTTGCAATCAGTTCCTTCAGTAAATCCTCTCTTCTTTTCAGTATAGCTTCAGTATTTTTCTCTATCATTTCAAAGAGTTCATAATCTCTTATCAGAGCATGCTTCACCAGTTCACCCAGGCCGGAAATGAACTCCTCATCGGGCAGACTTTTCAGCAAGCCTGTATCGCAAACAACAAATGAAGGCTGGTTAAAACATCCGATAATATTCTTTATCCCGTTTACATTAACCCCGTTTTTACCTCCTATGCTGGCATCTACCTGCGCGAGAAGGGTTGTTGAAACAAACCCGAATTTCGTTCCCCTCATGAATATCGAAGCAACAAAGCCTGTAATGTCGCACACGATACCACCACCAATACCTAGCAGGAATGACGACCTGTCGGCACCAGTAACCAGAAGATGTTTTATTATTGTTTCAACTGTATCAGGCTCCTTAACAGCTTCCCCCGTACCTATTGTTATCACAGGATATTCCGGGAAATAATCACCATAAAGCTCACCAACATTTATATCGGTAATAATGATGACATCCTTCCCCGGCAGCAATTTATCAAGTAATTCCCATGCATTCCCAATATAGATATCAGTTGTGGTATCAGCATATTTTATTTCCATTTTATCCAACTTTATATATTTAACCTTTAAAGGTATTAAATCAAATCAACTAATTCATCACCTTATTCTGGAAGCTGATAGACTCCTGATGTATCTGCTTGAATATTTTTATAATAAACTCGTCACTCATTCCCAGACACCTGGCTTTAGCCAGCCTGTCTTCCAGTATTTCAGACCATCGTCCTGTTTGCAGAATTGTTATATTCTCCTTCTTTTTATATCTCCCTATCTCTTCCGACACTGACATTCTGTTCCTTAACACTCTTATCAGTTCAGTATCCCAATGGTCGATCTGTCTTCTGTATTCATTCAGACCTTCCATCTGTCTTATATTATTAACATCCGATTTCCTGTAAATGAGCCCTGCAAGTAGTGTTTTCAACTCATCCGGTGTTATTTGCTGGTCTTTATCACTCAAAGCAGAATCAGGCCTATAATGCGATTCGATGAACAGACCATCAAAATCAAGGTCCATAGCTGTTTGCGATATGCTGAATAGTAATTCCCTGTTCCCGCATATATGGCTTGGATCCGTAATGATCGGCAATTCCGGTATTCGTCTTTTCAATTCAATCGGTATTTCCCACTGTGGCATATTGCGATAAGGCGAATGACCATAATAACTGAACCCCCTGTGTATGGCTGCAAGTTTTTTTATTCCTGCTTTATTGAGTCTTTCAAAAGCACCTATCCAAAGTTCAATATCCGGGTTAATGGGATTTTTAATAAAAACGGGGATATCGAGTCCCCTGAGACCGTCAGCCAGTTCCTGTACTGCAAATGGATTAGCAGTGGTTCGAGCTCCAACCCATAATATATCAACATCATATTTCAGAGCTTCCTTTAGATGCCACACATTTGCCACTTCTACCGCGGTCAGCATGCCCGTCTCTTCCTTCACTCTTCTTAACCATGGGAGTGCTACCGAACCCAATCCTTCAAATGTATCAGGCCGGGTTCTGGGCTTCCATATGCCGGCCCTGAATATTTTAACATTACTGTCAGCTAATTGTTTCGCTGTCTCAATAACCTGTTCTTCAGACTCAGCACTGCAGGGCCCTGAAATTATTAGTGGTTTTTTATCCTTTCTGAACAGGTTGTTCTTTTTAAGATCCAGTTTGTATTGCATAGTCTTATTTTTTAACTCTTCCAATAGCTTCTTTAATCCTTGACTCGTTGAGGCATAGAGATGTTCTGACATATCGGCTGCCATTTAATCCAAAAACCAGCCCGGGTGCAATAAACAGGTGGTATTTATCCAGGCAGTGTTCCGAGAACTCATATGAATCGGCAAATTCATCCGGTATCCTCGACCATAGGAACAATCCGGACTGATCAGCCCTGGTTGAGCAATCAAGGTAGTTCAGCAAATCATAGACCATTTGCTGTCTCAGCAAGTATATAGAATTGAGCTTATCATACCATTCCTGACCCATTCTGAAGGCTTTGATTGCAGCCTGTTGTATCGGAAGGAACATCCCTGAATCAATATTGCTCTTTATCTTCAGAATATCATTTATGTGCTTCTCATGACCAATCACCATTCCCAGCCTCCATCCTGCCATATTATGAGATTTACTCAGTGAATTAAGTTCAAGCACATTTTCAAAAGAACTATTTCCTGAGAGGATGCTCAGGGGCCTATTGTTCAGGATAAAACTATATGGATTATCATTAACAACCAAAATGTTATGTCTGCGTGCAAAATTAACTAGTGCTCTGAATAATCCAGCGGTAGCCTTTACACCGGCAGGCATATTCGGATAGTTAACCCACATCAATTTGATTTCCTGAAGATTTTCATTTTCCAGGCTTTCAAGATCAGGCATCCAGTTATTTTCATCATTAAGATCATAATAGATACATCTGGCGCCGCATATCCTGGCAGCCGTGGCATATGCAGGGTAACCTGTGTCAGGGACCAGGACAGCATCACCACTGTTCAGGTATGCCATGCTTATATGCATTATTCCCTCCTTGGAACCAATAAGTGGAAGTACCTGGCTGGCGGGATTTGTTTTAACTTTATAATAAAGGTAATACCAGTCGGATATGGCTGATCTCAACTCATCAATACCCCGATAAGGCTGATAACCATGAGCCTCTGGATTAATACAGCTGCTGGTAAGAGCCTCGATAACTTCACCCGGTGGTAAAATATCAGGACTGCCGACACCCATATTTATGACATCAATTCCGGAAGAAATCATCTCCCTGATTACTGATAGTTTGCCTGAGAAATAATATTCTCTCACCTGTTCTGTTCTTTTTGCTGAATCTACCATTGATCAAAAAAAAAGCCCCTCCTCGAGGAGGGGCTGCCTGTTAAACATTATAAATATACGAATATATCCCTCCTACTGTACTTCAATGAAGTAGTAATAGCAGAAGTAATAGTGATTCGTATTCATCATCTCTTTAAATTATGGCATCAAAATTAAGCTTGTTTATTTTATATGCAAATAATTATTCTGAATTTTTGTTTTTTCTTATAAGATTTGAGTGAAATATGTATTATTGCATTTTGCCCTATGAGAAAAGAAGAAAGATATAAGGGAGTAATCGATTATTTTCTCGAACACAGGCCTGTTGCCGAAACGGAACTGATATATACCGACCCTTTTGAATTAATTGTTGCCGTAATACTATCCGCACAGTGCACCGACAAGCGTGTTAATATGATCACCCCGGAGCTTTTCCGCCGGTTTCCCGGAGCAAAAGAAATGGCTGAAGCCAATACAGATGAAATCCTGGAATACATTAAAACATGCTCCTATCCCAACAGTAAAGCAAAATATCTTAAAAAGATGTCAGAGGTTCTTATTTCCCAATTTAATAATACTGTTCCTTCTGATATTCATGAGCTACAAAAGCTTCCAGGCGTCGGGCGCAAAACAGCAAATGTAATATCTGCGGTAATATTCAACCAACCGACCATGCCTGTTGATACTCATGTTTTCAGGGTCTCGGCGCGCATTGGACTGACAAATAATGCCCGGACTCCACTTGCAGCGGAAAAACAGCTAACAGCAAATATCCCCGAGCAACTCATACCATTGGCTCATCACTGGCTTATACTTCACGGCAGGTATGTGTGTAAAGCCAGGAAACCTTTATGCCATGAGTGCGGTATAAGTGATTACTGCAAATACTATAAGCAAGGTAATAAACAGCCTAAAAAATAAAATATTAATTATATTTTTGATCAATTAATATATTTTCGTCTGAATGAGAATAAAAACGAAAATAACCAGGCTTCAAGAGCTTAATGCCGAGCTGAAGAATAAAATTTCCGAGCTTGAGAGACAGGTGAGCATGAATGATTCAGTGAATACAGAATTAAATGAGCTGCTGAAAGAGAAGGCCCTGCTTGAGACCCTTATTGATACAGCTCCTGAAGCAATAGTACAAACTACAACCGAGGGTGTAATTGAAAGAATCAATGAGCAATTTGCAAAGGAATTCGGATATACCAGGGAAGAAGTTATAGGCAAAAATATTGATGACCTTGTTGTACCTCCTGAATTAAGAAACGAAGGCATCGGTTTTACCAAACGAACAGCAAATTATGAAAATATCAGCACCGATACTTACAGGATTAATAAGAATGGAGAAAAAAT
This sequence comes from Bacteroidales bacterium, assembly GCA_016928075.1. Classification (GTDB taxonomy): domain Bacteria; phylum Bacteroidota; class Bacteroidia; order Bacteroidales; family VadinHA17; genus UBA9300. Next base: position 192,513 of record JAFGLJ010000027.1, read on the forward strand.
ATATGTAAGCCTTATTATGCAGCCTGTAATGTTAAACGGGGAAATTACTGCCCTGTATGCTATTTACAGAAATATTTCAGTCAAAAAGAAGGATGATGATACCAGGTCAGTGATCTATAATATTTCTGCAGCTGCGCTTACAATGACCGAGTTCTCCGATATTTTCAACTCAATAAGAGATGAAATCAGTAAAATATGGGATACAAAAAACTTCTATATAGTCCTTTATAATAAAGATACTGAAACTCTCACGCTATCTCTGTTCCAGGACGAGAAAGATCATTTTGAAGAGGTGCCTGTTAAAAACACAATCACTGGATGGTTAATAAAGCAGAACAGGCCGGTACTCCTCAAAGAGGCTGATATTGACGAACTTGAAAGACGGGGTGAAATAGCTCTGGTAGGTACACCATGTAAAGTATGGCTTGGAGTACCTCTAAGTGTTGAAAATGAAGTAACGGGGGCAATGGTTCTACAGGACTATAACGATGAGAATATTTTTACAAATGAAGATCTGCGGCTGCTCAGTCTTATAGGCAACCAGATAGCACTTGCCATACAACGTAAAAGAATGCTGAACAATCTTATTCTTGAAAGGAGAAAGGCAGAAGAAGCAGCTAAGCTGAAACAACAGTTTATGTCAACCATGAGTCACGAAATCAGGACATCCCTGAATGAGGTAATAGGAATTAATAATCTACTCCTCCAGGGTAATCCACGTGAAGACCAGATGGAGTACATAAAGACATTAAGTTTCTCAGCTAATCATTTATTAAACCTGGTTAATGACGTACTTGACTATACAAAGCTGGAATCAGGAAATATAAGCTTTGAACATGCGAAGTTTGATATCTTCGAGTTCGCCGATGAATTGAAACGATCATATTCGTTCAAAACAAGAAACAAGAATCTTGATTTCATAGTAGATGTCGATAAAAAAATACCACATGCTATTATTGGCGATCCTGTCAGACTTAACCAGATATTATCAAACCTTCTCTCTAATGCTGTAAAATTCACTTCCAGGGGCTGTATAGAGTTGATTATCAATGAAGTATCCAGATCGGACAATGAAATAAACCTTAGCTTTGTCGTCAGAGATACAGGCATTGGCATACCAGCTGGAAAGCAGGAGATAATCTTTGAAAGTTTCAAACAGGCTTCGGATGATACAACAAGGAAGTATGGAGGCACAGGATTGGGCCTGTCAATCAGCAAAAAGCTTGTTGAACTACTTGGAGGAAGTCTTAATGTTGACAGTACGCCCGGAGAGGGATCAACCTTCTTTTTCAATATGAAGTTTCTGCTTTTAACCTCTGAGGAAGAAAAAAAAGTTGTCGGTGAGGAAGAATTACGCTGGGATGAATTAACAGGGAAAAAAATACTTGTTGCTGAAGACAACAAGATAAATTTCTTTGTGGCAAATAAATTCCTGACAAAATGGGGAATCCTGGTAACGCATGCTGAGAATGGTAAAATTGCACTTGACCTTATCAAGAATAATAAATACGACCTGGTACTGATGGATCTTCATATGCCTCATGTAGATGGCATTGAAGCAACTGAAATAATAAGAAGTTCAGATAATCCTGAGATAAAAACCCTGCCCATTGTAGCACTCACAGCAGCAATAATGTCGGACAGTGAGAAAAAGCTCGATGAATTGGATATTGATGATTTTATCCTTAAACCATTTAAGCCAAGGGATTTGTACACGAAGATCCTTAAATATGCAAGGTAGATTATAAGTCTTTATCTGATGCAGTATTTACTTATCATACCTGAGGCTTTCCTGTTTCCATATCTCAGGGCCATGCGGAAATCATGACATGCTTCCTCTGTTTTTCCCATGTTCATTAAGGCAATACCCTTGTTATAATAAGCATCAGCGTCTCTTGGCCACAGGTCAAGAGCCATTGAGTAATCATATACGGCAGCATCCCACGATTTAATTTGGAGGTAAATATCCGCACGGTCGGTGAAGCATTTAGCCTTACCGGAATTATTTTCAACATTTTTTGAAAAATAACGCAATGCTTTATTGTATTCGCCCTTTTCTGCTGCTATTATACCTGCCTGTCTGTTTGATAATTCATCCTCAGGATATAACTTGAGATATTCCTCAGCTACCTCGAGAGCCCTGTCACGATCATTGGCCTTTCTCAGGTTCTCTGCTTTCATGAATATCAGTTCTGTCTGTTCCGGGAAGTATCTAAGTGCCCTGTCACATTCATTGGCAGCACTTATATTATTACCAGACTCAGCCAGTTGTTCTATATACAATTTCCAGGTATTGTATTCTGCATCATCATCCGCGACAGCTTTGGCGAGATATTCAAGAGCCTCTTTATTCTTATTGTTTGCAGATGAAATGATACCTTTAAGATAAAGTATCCGGGGCTGTTCCTGGTACAGGTTTTCTACTCCTGATAAAATATCTTCTGCTTGTTTTATTTTACCGGCATTTATGTAATATTCAATCTCAGCAACAGCTTCGTCCATCTGATTATACCATTCATTCTTCCATAATTGCCTCCATCCGGGTGTGTCTTCAAGGGAAGACAAATACGGATCCAGCAAGATTTCTTTTCTGGGCAACCTGAAGTCTGACTTCAGATGATACTGCAGGTTGTCAATAGCTTTTTCAGTCTCATTACTGAGAGTATAGGACCTGGCTAATCCCAGATAACCGGAACCCGGTTTCAGCTTATTAGCCATTGCATAATCATTCACAGCAGCATCAATATCCCCTTTCAGTAAATATGCTTCTGCCCTTCCACTAAAAAGACGGTAATCATCACTTTTAGCAATTGCTTCAGTATACAGGGCCACAGCCTCAGAATACAATGCCCTTTCTTTAAAGGCTGCAGCTCTGGTAAGATATCCGTTAATATCATCCTGGGCTGAAGCAATGCTGCCCTGAAGAATAATCAATAATATTAATATGTTGTACCTGATTTTCATCTACTTATATTCTACATTGACCGGTTCAGCTCCTTTTTCAGTAATAACGTGGATGAATCCTGAAAGACTGTATTCCTCAAGACCTGTAATCCTTCTTTCATAAACATCGCACTGATAAAAATATACCCCGGGGTTTACTATTGAGCCTTTGTATGTGCCGTTCCAGTTCAATCTTGGTTCTTCTGTCTGATATACCAGCATGCCACCCCTGCTGAATAGTCTGAAGTTCACTTTTTCCACCAGGCCTGTGGTCTTAGCTCTCAGAATATCATTTATACCATCATTATTGGGTGTGAATACATTCGGTATCTCATAATAGTTACATGAATCAACACAAATAACAAGTGAAAGAGGGCTTTCATTCCCGGCAGCATCGAATGCCAGGATAGCATAGCAACCGGCAACAATTTCTCCCGGGTAATGAATATAATCCAGTATGTTTCTGTCTTCAAAAACCATAAGCAGGGATAAGTCACCATCAAAATCATCTTTATAGAATAATCTGTACCCGACTATATCTTCAAAACAATCAGGGTCATCAACTGACCAGGTTATATGGTTATAGAGGCTGTCACAGTTTGATGACACATTAAGTGAGGGTGTACATGGCGGTTCATTATCAATTGGAACCGTACAGGCCTCCTGTGACAGATTTACCATGTCCTGTGGTAAGCCGGGACTTTGGTACGAACCTGTTGACCGTATGTAATAACAATATTCCTGACCGTTCACCAGTTCCGTATCAACATATTCCAAAAGGTTAGTATTTGCTATTGAATCAAAAGTGGATGTTGCATCATTCCATCTGAAGATATCATAGCGGTAATTAACCCATGGCACGTTCCGCCTTATTACAAACCTGACCTTCCTGTCACCCGGCGAAAGTTCAATAAACATCGAGGATGCAACCCCTGGTTCACCAATCAGGAACCTGTCGCCCGGGCTGTCATTATACAGCTCAATCTTATAGATATACCCAAGTTCAAGTGTGTTTAACTGGTTATCAATGTAAGTGGTATCGTTCAGATCACTGGTTTGTATTGAATCAATGGGAACGAATCCATTCCCCGAGTGTCCTTCTGACCGGTATATGATATATTCATAGGGTCCTGCTGCAGGAATGGTATCCAGTTGATCAGGTTTGGTCCAGGCAACGAAGATTTCACCATCTGTTAAGCCTGTGTTTGTAACGCTTACATTGGTTATCAGAGGTACACCGGACACAAGTGCCGAGCTTATTTCGTTGGAAGATTTACTCTCCGTGCCGTTAGGATATACAGCAACTATACGATAAGCATATTCAACTCCGGTTTCCAGACCCTCACCTTCATTGGTGTCAATAAAATTAACAGTCGAAGCACCCTCCGCGAAACCAACTTTTACAAACTCATACTGGGGAGGTATACCGTTGGTACAACTATCAGGTTGAAAATCAGTTGCTCCTTCCCTCCTGTAAATATTAAATCCTGTTATGTAATCCGATCCATATAATTCCCATCCCAGACGCATATAATTACCCGCAGGGCTGGCATCTGTGAGGACAGGCGCAGGACCCAGCACCTTTATCCTGAAATTATCAAGGTCGACCAGTTCCAGGTCGTCGTTATTATCTTCAGCCTTTATAAGGACATCATATGGCTGATTCCTGACGCTTTCATGGCAAGGTATCCAGGTAAGGCGGGCCCTGGAAAATCCGGGCTCGGCACTAATGCTGTCGAAAACCGCCGGGCATTCCTCAAGAGTATATATGCCTGATGTTGATAGGATGGTAATTAGATCATTATCAGGATCAGTAGCGGTAAACTCATATTCCAGTGACTCACCTGCTTCAATACAGAAATCTCTCAATGGCCCGTTCACTGGCGGGTTATTATCTGTTTCGTATACCTCTATCTGCATGTCCCTGACAACTATCCCTATCTTAATACCATTGCGCCATTCATTTATTTCCATCGCTACATTATAAAAACCCAACTGGGTGGGCGCATCCCATACAAGATCACCTGTAATACTGTCAACATAAAAAGCATTTGATGCTGGAGGATAGGTGTAATTCTCTATTGGCTTGCCATCTTCTTTGGTACAAATGGTAAGATTATAAGAGAGACTGTCTCCGTCAGGATCATAAGCACCTGGGTTGTGAATGAACTTATACCCCAGTGCAGCTTTATCGTAAGGCGGATTAAGTAATACCGGTGTGCTGTTTAGTCCCATCCCGGGATTAACCATAAGAATAGTTGAGATGGAAAAAACAACATTAACTGAATTCGGGATATTCACTATGCCGTAGTTCCTGTTTGGATCCTGTACCACGAGCTTATAAATACCCGGTCCGGGGAAAGTATGCTTAATCTTATATATATTCTTCTGATAATAATTAGGTAATTGGCCTTTGAATATCCTTGATGCAGTAGATATTGTGCCATCACCCCAGTCAACATCAAGAAAATCCCTGTCGGCCTGGCTGAGAACATATGTAAAAGTAGTGATTGTTATCTCATAAGTAAGGTCTGACAGTTGTTTGTATGTTATTTCTCCAGCCCTGTTATGTGTACTGTATGAGCTGATAACGAAAGTAAAAAAAAGTAATATGGTCAGTATATACTTCATGAATTTATCATTATGGTATTTCTTTTACCTTAACCAAGTTAAGCTTTTCTTTTAAATATTCGGGGGTGAAACGAAAAGCCAGTTCGTTTTCTTCATCCTTGTAAATAAAAAGATTAACCTGGTCAAGATATATGGTGGTTAAAATTGTGTTAGTTATATCAATGGTATTGATTTCCCCGTCATAATCTACAAAGAGGCGCATTATTGTTTCAATTTCAAGCTTTTCGGTTTCCAGCAATCTGGCAGGATACTGCTTGCCGTTTATTTTAATCTGAACTTTTTCATTTATGTAATCCTCATAAATATCATCAGGACCTGCATAAACATGATCGGCAACGTGTTCTTCCGGTAACTGGTACAGGTTCAGCAAATCCAGCAACAGGTCATCGCTAAACATTCTTACTGTAACTCTGTATCCGCTATCCTGTGGTATATATTCCATGCTTGACATTGATACATGCACAGGATGTAATAAAAATGTAAACAGATATATTGTTAAAAACTTAACCATCTCCGAGCAGGAATAAATCCCAGATCAGACATCAAAAATCAGACCAATATCAGGTGTTAATAAATTAACTTACTCTTTCTTTGAGATATTCAACAGACCCCACTTCAATATAGGAAGATCCTGCCCCCCTGTTAAAATTACCTGCAAGCACAACAAGTATATCATTATCTTTCAGTTCATGGGCTTTGAGCAGGTTCTCAAGAGCTATCTTCAGAAACATATCCGATGATTTGTGCTTTTCCTGCAGACTGGGATAAACCCCGTATGAAAGTGCAAGCTCCCTCATTGTCCTGGCGGAATAGCACTGTGCCATAATATAATTGATTCCCCTGAAAGCTGACATATTCCTTATGCTACGCCCGCGCACCGTATCTGCTATTATACATTTTGCCCCCACCCTTGAAGCCGTCCTGACAGCCACTTTAGCCAGGTATGCAGACACTTCCCCTGTCAGGGAACCGGCAGGCAGGTCAAGGAATTTCTCCTTGTTTTTCTCAACTTCCTTGGCTACCCTTGTCATTGCTTCCACTGATTCAACCGGATATTTACCATAGGCTGTTTCACCACTAAGCATAATGGCATCTGTCTGCCAGTAAATTGCATTTGCTATATCACTTATTTCTGCACGCGTGGGTCTCGGATTCTCAATCATTGAATGAAGCATCTGGGTGGCAACTATAACGGGTTTTCTTTTCTTTATACACTTATCAATGATCCGGCGCTGAATACCCGGTATTTTTTCATAAGGTATTTCGATTGCAAGATCACCTCTGGCCACCATAATGCCATAAGAATTTTCAAGTATTTCGTTAAGATTATCAACTCCCTCCTGGTTCTCAATCTTTGCAATGATTTTTATCTGGCTGTTTTTTTCATCCAGCAGTTTCTGAACATCCTGCACATCCTGTGCCGACCTCACAAAAGAATGAGCAATAAAATCTATGTTGTTCTCTATTGCGAAATCAATATATTTCTTATCCTTTTCGCTAATCGAAGGGAGGTTAAGTTTTACTTTGGGAACATTCACAGTTTTTCTTGAGCCCAGGGTCGCATCATTAAGCACTTTACAGTCAAGGGTATGACCATCTTTTGCTTTTACCAGTAATTCAAGTATGCCATCATCAATGAGTATGTGTGATCCGACTGGCACATCCCTTGCAAAATCAGGATATGTAACTGCTATAACTGATTGGTTGGTACGTGCTTCAGATTCACCAATAATTTTTACGTGTTCACCCTGGATGAAGCTTACAGTACCCTCGCACACGGTCGTTCTCACTTCAGGTCCTTTTGTATCGATAAGAAAAGCAATCTTATCTGACACTTTTCTTACATTTTCAAGGACCCTCATTGTTCCTTCAATATCCTGATGTGCCGTATTTATGCGAACCACATCCATGCCTGCCTTATGCAATTTCCTTATGAATTCCGGTTCAGCCCTTTTATCAGAAATGGTAGCAACAATCTTAGTCCTTTTCCAGTTCATGTTTTATCCTTTTAAAATATGTAACAAAGCTTCTGCTGCCAGCCTGTAACCATCCAGGCCAAAGCCAAAAAGGCTTCCTTTGCAGTGGGGTGCAATAAGCGATTTGTGCCTGTACTCTTCCCTGCTCAGAATATTGCTTATGTGAACCTCAATGACGGGAACATGAATGGCTGCTATTGTATCAGCGATGGATACCGATGTATGAGTAAAGCCTCCCGCATTTAGTATTATACCCTGCGATTCCCTTGAAGCCTCCTGGAGGGCATCTATCAGTTCCCCCTCAATGTTTGACTGAAAGAACCTGAAATCGATTCCCTGATAAGTACTTTGCAAATCATGAAAGTAATCCTCGAATTTTTTATCTCCGTAGATGTTTATTTCCCTGTTGCCCAGTAGATTAAGATTCGGACCGTTAATTATTGTAATGATCATGGCCAGTGCGTTGCTTGTAATTGACAAAGATAACAAAATTGATATTTGATATCTAACGAAGAAGTATGAAACCGGAATTTTGAACTTATAATACTTAGTAATACTTTTGGATAAGCATAATTATCACATGAGGGAAAACTGGACCGATTGCATCAGGGAATTTAAGAATTACCTTACCATAGAACGTTCACTGTCAGAAAACAGTATTGTTGCTTATATGCTCGATGTAAACAAGCTGCGTGAATACTGTGAAAACCAGTACCCCGCATTGATGCCCCAGGATGTGCAATTCAATCATCTGTCAGATTTTCTCAAATGGATTGATGTTGACAACCCCCGGACACAATCCAGAATTTTATCAGGCATAAGGAGTTTTTTCAGGTACATGACCATTGAAGGGAAAATAAGTGAAAACCCGGCCACTATGCTTGAATCACCACGGGCCGGCACCAGGCTCCCTGATGTTCTTTCAGTCGAGGAAATTGACAGGATAGTTTCCGCTATTGATCTCAGTAAGCCTGAAGGCCAGAGAAACAAGGCTATTATTGAAACCTTATACGGATGCGGACTGAGAGTGACCGAGCTTATTAACCTGAGACTAACCGACATACACTTTAAAGATGAATATATTACAGTTACGGGCAAAGGCGATAAGCAGAGGCTTATTCCTCTGAACCAGAACACTATTAAACAGATAGAATTTTACATGCAGGATCGTAACAGGTTAAAAACGATTGTTGATCGGAATATCCTTTTTCTTAACCGCCGCGGCAAAAAGCTCACCCGTATAATGATTTACACTATTATCCGTGAGTTATGCCAGATTGCCGGAATCAGGAAGAAAGTCAGCCCACATACCTTCCGTCATTCATTTGCCACCCACCTGGTGCAGGCAGGAGCCGATCTCAGGGCCGTACAGGAAATGCTGGGTCATGAATCTATCCTGACCACCGAGGTTTATACCCATATTGATCGTATCTACCTTAAGGAAACCATCGGGCTGTATCATCCGAGAGCAAAGGGCAGGGAGCGGGGAGCAGGGAGAAAATTAAGATTTTAGAGATTATAATAACCTAAAAAATAGACTACTTAACATTCCATCCTTCCATCATTTCATCATTCCATTATTGACTCACCCCGCTGGCGCGGTTCTCCAGAACCGTGCCGCAGGGATTCGTCGAACTCGTCACCCTCCTTTGCTTCGCAATCTCAGGTTCCTCGTTTCCAGTATTCCATCTAGCAATTTGAACAATTTTGCCTCATGATGACTTATATGGATAAAGGAAGGCAGTAAATGGAATACCTGAAGGAGTTTCTGAATGAGCTTTATTTCATAACCACGGAGATGGCTCCCTATCTTATGCTGGGATTCTTTTTTGCTGGTGTATTGTACCTGTTGTTTCCAAAGAAAAAAGTCAGGCAATATATGGGAAGAAACAGGAACGGTGCGGTTGTTAATGCCTCCATCCTGGGTATACCCCTGCCCCTGTGCAGCTGCGGTGTAATACCGACAGGGCTGTCGTTTTACAGGAACGGAGCTTCCAGGGGTTCAACGGTTTCCTTCCTTATTTCAACACCACAGACCGGCATAGATTCAATCCTGGTAACATATTCCATGCTGGGGTTGCCCTTTGCACTGATAAGGCCTTTTGTTGCACTGGTAACGGGAATATCGGGCGGACTGCTTACCAACAGGATCACAAGGAAAGAAAAAGAAGAGCAGGTCGTTGAGACAGGTAATAATAATTCACTTCCTTCCGGCTTTTTCCCCCGTATTAAGGCTATGTTCCGATATGCCTTTGTCGAATTTCTCCAGGATATAATGGGCTGGCTTATCATCGGGCTGCTGATAGCAGCACTTATAGCCGTTTTTATCCCCGATGATTTTTTTGCGGGCAGGGCAGGCAACGATATTCTGGAAATGGTGATAATTCTTATTGCTGCCATTCCCGTATATATATGTGCCACAGCTTCTGTTCCCATAGCTGCAGTATTGATGCTTAAAGGCCTCAGCCCGGGTGCTGCCCTCGTACTGCTTATGGCAGGTCCGGCAACAAATGCTGCAACCATTACCATGATAGCCAAAGTATTGGGAAGAAAAAGCCTGGTAAGTTATCTTGCTTCAATTATCTCAGGTGCGCTGATTTTCGGATTCCTGATAAACACATTCCTCCCTGAAAAATGGTTCGTACTGCCACAAAACATGATGTCACATGACCATCAGATGCTACCTGAATGGCTGAGCATGGGTTCAGCGATTATACTCGTATTACTCATAATTAATGGATATATGAAACGATTTTTTGGAAATAAAAAGGATAAGACAACAGATGAATCACAATCACCGATGCCGGGTGTTATAACTATGAATGTCAAAGGAATGACATGTAACCACTGCACTCAGAACGTTGAGAATGCAGCTTCATCCGTTGAAGGTGTTGAATCAGCCATTGCTGATCTGGCAAAAGGCAGGCTTTCGGTAAGAGGAAAAGATTACGACCTTGACAGGATCAAGTCAAATATCCGGGCGGTAGGCTATGAAGTGGAAGAGTAGAGATGAGATATGAGATATGAGAGATGAGTTATCATCACTCATAATTGCTCGCTCCCACCAGCCATAATCACCAGCAGCTCGCGAACTCGCAGCACTAGCTTGCTAGGCAAACTCCTGCTGCTCAGTTCATAATTCATAATTCTTTACCACCGGGTTCCAGGTTTTCAAGCCAGAATTTTTCCATGGTCTGCCGCAGGTGATATGAAGTGTTTTCCCGTTCATATATGCCATGCGATCTCATGGGATAAACCATTTGATCAAATAACTTATTATGCTTTATCAGCTCATTGGTGAGCATCTCAAAACTCTGGTAGTGAACATTATCATCTGCCGTGCCATGCATAATCAGAAGTTTTCCCTCCAGGTTGTGTGCATGGGTTATAGGTGACCCGTCCCTGTATCCTTCAGGATTATCCTGAGGAGTGCTCATATATCTTTCCTGATATATTGTATCATAATTCTTCTGATCTGCGACAAAAGCCACCGCTATTCCGGTCTTATATAACTCCGGATACCTGAACATACAATTCAGTGTCATCTGTCCTCCCCCGCTCCATCCATGAATACCTATCCTGGAGCTATCAACAAAGGGGTAGGTCTCAATTACCTTTCTCACAGCAGCAGCATGATCCTGCGGTGCCACAATACCGATCTTACGATAGATAATCTTTCGCCATTCCCTGCCCCTTGGCGACCTTGTTCCCCTGGGATCAATGCTCAGGATAATGTAACCATGCTGTGCCATATACTGGTGCCACAAATCACCTCCTCCCCAGCTGTTCTGGACGGTGGCACCTGCGGGTTCACCGTAGATATATATTATAACTGGGTATTTCTTTGAAGGATTGAAATCACGAGGTTTTATCATCCATGCATCCAACTCTACTTCACCTATGTCCACCCTGAAGAACTCCTTTGGATTCAAACCCAGGTTTTCGTAACGTTCCTTTGCTTCCCGGTTACTCACAAGCAAGCGTAATTGTTTGTGCTTTGGAATACTCACAAGTGATATATGCGGTGGGGTAACAACATCCTCGTACGTATGAATAGCCCACCGGGCATCTGCCGACATCTGGTATGAATGCTGACCGGGCATATTAACGGGAGTTATTCTTTCAGCTTCCCCCCTGCCATCAAGCCTGCTCCTGTAGAGATAACGGTCAACAGGTTTATCCGGTGAAGCAATATAGTATACATAACCTCCGGCAGCATCAATACAGCTTATGCTCATTACATCAAAGTTGCCTTTTGTAATGAGTTCCACCGTTTCTCCATACCTGGAAACCTTATAAAGGTGAAGCCACCCGTCTCGTTCACTAGTCCAGGTGAAATACTGCTCGTTATCAAGCCACATAATATTATCATGGATATCAAGGAAAGCCTCGTCCCTGTCAGTAAAAATATTTGTTAGCTTCATTGTATTGATGTCACCTACCCATACAGTATTGGTATTTTGCTTTCGGTTGAGCTGCTGTATCATCACTTCATCCGAGCCCGGGATAAAATCCATTCTTGCGAGATAATTGTTACGCGGATCTCCCGGAATGTCAAACCACCTTGTCTCACCACCTGTTGAAGGAACCACTCCGATTTTAACCGCTGAATTGGTTGTTCCGGCCTTTGGATACGGCAAGGGTATCGGAACGGAATACACTGAGTCAACATTATTTATCATATAAAAAACACCGGTGCCTTGCGTATCTGTCTGCCAGTAAGCGATATTTTTCCCATCCGGGCTCCACCTGAAACCATCCCTGCAATCAAGTTCCTCTTCATAAACCCAGTCAAAGGTGCCGTTGATTATATTACCTCCACCGTCAAATGTAATCTGCCTGGTTTCACCCGTTACCAGGTCCTCAACATAAATGTTTTGTTTGCTTACATAGGCTACCCTTGATGCATCCGGGGAGAACCTGGCAAACATCATTGTTGTCCGTTCCACGTCCTTTCCCAATTGCTGCAATTTGCCAGACTTAAGGTTAAGCACCCAGTAATCACCCCTGGTATTATACCTCCATACCCTCCTGGTATTCGTAAAGATTAAAAGTTTGGTATTATCATCCGACCATACATAATCAGCAACCTGTAGTGGTTCTGATTTACCCTCGGGGATCAGCTGTTTTGATGAAATTAATACCGATCTGTTCCCTGTTCCCGCTTCATACCTGACAATATCCTGGGCGCCTGTTTCTTCATTAATCTCCAGTGTTGAATACCCTTTGGAATCTTTCATCCATCTGACAGGACCGTATCTTTCCTGTGTGTACACTCTGTTTTTATAAATATCAACCAGCTTCAATTCATTGTAATCCTGGGACTGTAGCAGGTTAGTTGGTGCCAGTAGCAGCACCAGTATCATAAAACCTTTTGAACATCTGCATTTCATTTTAATCTTGTTTTTTGTTTCGTTATTATAAAGTTTCTATTGTTCGGTAATTCTCCAATCTGTCCTTTCAACTGATCAATTACTCCTTCCTTCATCACGCATTTCAGCCCAGTATTTCTTAATGAGAGGAATCATCTGCGATAATATTTCTTGTTTTTCATCTGCAATATTCCTAGATTGTTCAGGATCACTATCCAGATCATAAAGTTCAAATCTTTCAAGTTCTGAATTAAAGAACCACTCATTAAGTCTTTCAGTATCATTCTTTTCAGGCAACCATCCTATTAGTGAGTAATTACCTGATCGCATTGATGCCTGAGGCAAGCGGAACCAGGTATCCTCATGATTTGGATAAAACCAAATGGCTGGTATTTCTCTTTTCCCTGGTTCTTTGCCTAATAGTGCATTAAGATTATTTATACCATCAATATTAACATGCTCAGGCAAAGGGATTCCTGTCAATTGACAAATAGTGGGAAGTATATCGGTCCCATTAAATAATTTATTGCTGGTGCTTCCCTCAGGAATTATTTTTGGCAGCCTCACTAAGCCCGGAACACGATGTCCACCCTCATACGGGTATCTTTTCATTCCTTTGTAAATTCCCGGGGTACCAAAACATTTATCTCTGATAGGATCATCCCATTCACCGAGCGACTCCTCTATGGTCACAGGTGTCTCAGGTCCATTATCGCTGGTAAATATAACTAGTGTATTGTCTCTGGCTCCAATATCATCAATGGTTTTCATTAGTCTGCCAAATGCATCGTCGAGCTGGCTGACTGTGCCGTAATATTCTTTCTTAAATTCTGACAGATCTTTCTCAGGCCTCTTAATACCACCATACAAGATCAGACTTTCCAGTGAATCCACCTCTTCAGTATCATATTGTAAGCTATACTCAGCAGGTGGGGAGATAGGTGTATGAGGCTCATGAGATGCAACATAAAGAAAGAATGGTTTATCCTTATCCCGGATATTCTTCAGCCAGTTGGCAGCTTCTTCGACTATTACGTCACAATACCATCCATCTACTTTACCAACCTTTTCCCCATTACGTAAGAATCGTTCTGTATTTGCCGGCCCGTCAAAAGCATTATGTGTGGTACCCATCCAGTAATCAAAACCCTGATCTCCGGGGTCTGGATGATCAAACTTGTCTTTTTCAAGAACCGATAGATGCCATTTACCTACAAAGCATGTCTCATACCCATTTTCTTTCAATAATTCAGCAATGGTAACCTCACTATCGGCAAGGAATGTCTTACTGTTCAGGATATAGTAAAAGCCACTCCTGTATGGATTACGCCCTGTTAGTAATGCTGATCTTGAGGGAGAGCATACCGTTCCCCCCGAATGACAATCAGTAAGCAGAACTCCTTCACTGGAAAATCTGTCCAGATACGGAGTTTTTATTATAGGATTTCCATAGCAGGCAAGATCACCGTAGCCAAGGTCATCTGCTAGGAAAATAACAATATTAAGTTCTTCGGGAATTTCTTTATTTCTCACTCTATTACATGAAGCCAACAAGAAAATCAGGACTAAGAAAATTATATACGTTCGCATTTTAAAATATTTTAATCCACTTAAAATTTAAAATAATACTTACCATCTTTGTTTGTATTAAACTCAATAGATCCATCACTGAATTTCTTAAGTCTTATACGTTTACCATTAAAATAAACTTTACAATCAGATCCTGTATTAATCCTGCATTTTCCCCCAGCCTTTGAAAGTACTTCAAGTTCAATTACCCTTCCATTTTCCCATGAGAAGTTTAAAGTGAAACCTCCTCGCACACATACTCCCATGAACTGTCCGGTATCCCATTCATCAGGTAGTGCCGGGAGCAGGTCAATTACTCCTTCATGTGATTGTACAAGCATCTCGGTGATCCCTGCTGTTACCCCTAGAGTTCCATCTACCTGAAGTGGAGTATAGCATTTAGCAAACAGTTGCGGGTATGCCTGTTCCTTAATATATCCTCTGAATATTTTATTTGCCCTGTTACCATCATACAGACGGGCCCACAAAGCCATTTTCCATCCTCTCGAGAATCCGGTGCCCCCATCTCCTCTCTGCTCAAGGACTGCCTTACAGGCATTAATAAGTTCAGGTGTTTTCTTCACTGAGATTACGTTACCCGGATAGAGTCCGTACATATGAGAAAAGTGTCTGTGTTTTTCTTCGAGTTGGGCATAGTCTTCAGTCCATTCCTGTAAAGTACCATTCGAACCTACAATTGGAGGAACAAGTCTTTCCCTCACCATTTTTACTTCATTTGAAAATTCACTGTCCACTCCCAGTAACTCAGATGATTTAATATAGTATCCAAATAAATCATACAATATCTGCATATCAATTGAAGAACCATAACAGATGGTTGTAAAATAATACATACCTGTAACCTCATCATAAAAGTACTCATATCCAGGACCTTTGGGAGGATTCTCAGGTGAGTTGGAAGGATTAGTCACCAGCCATTTACCGTTTGGATGCTCAACCAGAAAATCCATAAAGAACTTTACTGAGCCTTTTATTACAGGATATATTTCCCTTAGGTATTCCATATCCATTGTATATAAATAATGTTCCCACAAATGTGTAGTCAGCCATGCACCACCTGTAGTAAAAGTACCCCATGTTGGACCATCCATTGGGGCGGCAACACGCCAGAGATCAGTATTTTGGTGAAACACCCAGCCTGAAGCACCATAATGCTCCCTTGCAACCTGGGAACCCTGGTCAGTCAACTCCTTAATCATAGTTATGAGTGGCTCTGCACATTCTGACAAATTCCCTGATTCAACGGGCCAATAATTCATCTCGGTATTTATATTCGTTGTATATTTTGAATCCCACGATGGATTCATATCTTCGTTCCAAATACCCTGCAAGTTGGCAGGCTGTGTTCCGGGTCTGGAAGAAGAAATTAATACATAACGTCCAAAATTATAACAAAGCGCAGCAAGGTTTGGATCATCGCCTTCTCCTAAATCTTCCATTCGTTTATCTGTCGGGAGATAGGAATTTTCCGTTTCTGGTAACTCAAGTATTACCCTGTTAAACAATTTGCTATAATCACTAAGTGAAGATTCCTTTAAATCATGATAAGATTTATTTGCAATATTCTTAAGGTAATTCTCAACCCGTAAATTCTGGTCCGCACTGACATCTTTGTAGTTAATAAAATTAGTTGCTGCAACAATACATAGAGTAACAGCGTCTGCATTTTCAACAATCAATTCGGTACCTTTAACCCTGATTGCACCACCCTCGTTATAAGCTTTGAGCTGTGCACGGTATCTAATCTTTCCTTCAATACCAAGATAATCTGCCGACTTGCCGGTAATCATTAAACCATCTTCGCCAACGCCATCCATCCTGAAATAATCAGTGGCATAATTGGAATGAGCCATATTCCTTACACCACGCAGCTGAGCCCTGAAATTGAGGCTTCCACGCTGATCTGTAGTTAACCTGATAACAATTACCTGATCAGGGGCTGAAGAAAAAACCTCCCTCTTATATTTAACACCTTCCGACTCGTACTCAACATGCACAATCCCTGTATTCAAGTCGAGCCACCTTCTGTAATCTGTGACTTCAGCCTGCTTATCAAAAAATATATAAAGGTTAGCCGTTGACTGGTATTTTTGCTGCTCAACAGGGTAACCCATAAGGTAACGACCAAATAACTTATGTGCTTTCAAAGGTTCTCCATCAAATATATATTTCTGTATATCAGCTAAGGCTTTGTAACCTCCTTCAACAGTTGTTGAGTATGGACCACCCGACCAGTAAGTTTCCTCATTTATCTGAATTCTCTCTTCATCATATTTACCAAATACCATGGCTCCCAGTCTGCCATTACCTATCGGCAGGGCCTCTTCCCATTTCTCAGCCGGTTGCTTATACCACATGGTGTAGGAAGGATCAAAATCTATGGTTTGAGAAAACGCTGTTAGAAAATATCCCATTCCCAATAAGGTAATTATTAGTCTTTTTGTCATAATATTAAGTTTATTGCAAATACTGAAAATATCAATAACTGTTTATACAGTAGGGTAAAAGTATCAATTAAACATATCAATCACCATATTTTTTTCCTGACTATTTTAAATACGAAAGCATGATCACAAGGCTTCTTATCAGGGGTATATATCGTAAGGCCCTCATTATCATCAATTTCCCATTCTAATTCATTCCCATCCCCCAGCATAGTTATAGATTCAATCTCTTCAGGGAACAGGTGATAGCCTGCGGATTTGCCGGGGACAAGGCTTTTTATTGTTATTCTTTCTCCAGGCCAGTCAAGAACAGTAGCATACAAGACATTGTCTTTAACAGTAAAACGAACATCTTCAGCAGTATATTCCATTTCAGACTCATTGAACATAGCGTCCTCATCTGCGCCTCTAACATTTGTAGGGCCCTCTCCGTATTTTGTCCATGCTCTTGTACCGTAAATAGCCTCACCATTGATCATCAGCCATTTTCCAATTCCCAGCAAGGCTTTTTCTGCCTCCTCTGGGATAGTACCATCCCATTTGGGGCCTACATTCAATAGCAAGAAACCGTTTTTACTGACCCTGTCAACCAAATTGTCTATTAGGCGATTAACCGGTTTATAATTCAAACCGGGAATATAGCCCCATGCTCCCTGATCATCGATTGATGTATCTGTTATCCAGTTATAATGAGTTAAGTGAGTCTGCTGACCCAGTTCCAGGTCAAAGAGGCCGACACCCGGAGGAAGATCATGATGTTTATATGATATAACCACCTCTTTCCCGAGTTTTTCAGCATTATTATAATAGTATGCCACAAAATCTTTCACATAAGATTCATTAATTCTGTCAAGAGCAAAATCAAACCACACAAAATCAGGATCATATTTATCAATAACCTCAATTAGCTTACCATACCATTCCTCATGAAATTCTTTGTTTGGATATCTTTCCTCTTTTTTATGTATCTGACCATACAAGCCTGAGTATTCCGGATTACTGGCATCGGTCGATTCATCCCATGTAGGAAAAAAGCCCCAGTTAGCAGCATGATGAAAAGCTGTTACAAATTTCATTCCCTGGTCTTTTATAGCTTCCTCAAGTTCTCCCACAACATCTCTTTTGGGTCCCATTCGGGCTGCATTCCATTCTGAATATTTTGTATCCCACATTGCAAAACCATCATGATGTTCAGCCACAGGTCCTGCAAATTTGGCACCCGACTTTTTAAAAAGTTCTGCCCATTTCTCAGCATCAAATTTTTCGGCAGTAAACTTTGGAATCAGGTCTTTATATCCAAAATCCTTGGTTATCTTGCCATATTTCTCATAAAAATCCTGGGCATCTTTGCTTTCAGGATTCAAATAAGCATTATGGCTGTTCCAGGTGGCATTATTTCTTGTCGCGGAATAACAATAAATACCCCAGTGTGTATATATCCCGAACTTACCATCTTTTAGCCATTCAGGAATATCATGTTTTGACAGTGATTGCCAGTCCGTAGTATAGGCAGTTTTTTCAGAGATCACTGCATCTTCATTACTACAGCCTGTGAAGAAAAAGCTCAGAATGAGAATTAATAAAGATAAAACATAAGTCAGTTGTTTCATAACCATATAATTAATAAGTTTCAGGTAACAGATTATATAAAATAACAATTTTCAGAAGATATAATAGCACGCCAAATATTTATTATCATCCCTAAATTAATTCATTTTTATTTTATAAGAAAATGCATTTTACAGATAATAATCAATCACTAAAAAAATAGTTTTTAAATCAGGAAAATTTTTCTCATATATATCTTAAAAGACCGAAACAAAAGACAAGAAACAATCAAGTGTTTTTAAGAAGTAAAAAAGACATTTGAATCGTACAATAGTAATATTTTTTGTAAATTTGCGACTTAAAATTTTTTAAGGGACCTATAAAAATATAATCTATGGCTAAGGTAAAAAGAGTATACACATTTGGAGATAAAAAAGCTGAAGGTAATGCAAGTATGAAAAACCTGCTAGGTGGCAAGGGAGCCAACCTTGCTGAAATGAACCTGATAGGTGTACCTGTACCCCCGGGTTTTACAATAACAACAGATGTTTGTACAGAGTATAATGAGCTTGGCAGGGAAAAGGTTGTTGAATTGATCAAAGAAGAAGTTGAGGATGCAATAGGGAATATTGAAAAGATAATGGGATCAAAATTCGGTTCCAGGGATAACCCATGCCTTGTTTCGGTGAGGTCAGGAGCCAGAGCATCCATGCCGGGAATGATGGATACGGTATTGAACCTTGGCTTGAATGATGATGCTGTTGCCGGAATCGCCGAAAAAACAGGCAATACAAGGTTCGCATGGGATTCATACCGCAGGTTTATTCAGATGTACGGTGATGTTGTGATGGGTCTTAAGCCGGAATCTAAAGAAGATGTCGATCCTTTTGAAGAGATAATCGAGGAACTCAAGGAAGAAAGAGGAATTGAAAATGACATTGAACTTACGGTTGACGATCTTAAACTGCTGGTAAGAAAGTTTAAGAAAGCCATAAAGGACAAAACCGGTCATGATTTTCCTACTGATCCATGGGAACAGTTATGGGGAGCAATTTATGCTGTTTTTGACAGCTGGATGAACAAGCGTGCCAAGTATTATCGCCAGATACACAATATACCTGAAGAATGGGGTACTGCCGTGAATGTACAGGCTATGGTATTTGGCAATATGGGTAATAAATCCGGTACAGGGGTGGCATTTACCCGTGACGCTGCCACAGGAGAAAATATTTTCAATGGAGAATACCTTATAGATGCACAGGGTGAAGACGTTGTCGCAGGTATTAGAACACCACAGCAGATAACCCATGAAGGATCGATACGCTGGGCTAAGCTGGCAGGTGTAAGTGAAGAGGATAGAGCTGCAAAATTTCCCTCCCTGGAAGAGTTGATGCCTGAAGTATACCAGGAATTGTTCACGATCCAGAAAAAGCTTGAAGATCATTACAGCGATATGCAGGATCTTGAATTCACCATCCAGAACGGTAAATTATGGTTATTGCAGACAAGGAATGGAAAAAGGACGGGTGCCGCGATGGTCAAAATAGCTATGGACCTGCTCAAAGAAGGAAAGATTGATGAGAAAACAGCCCTGCTACGCCAGGAACCCAATAAGCTTGATGAGTTGTTGCATCCTGTCTTCGATGAGAAAGCACTTAAAAATGCGGTTGTTATAGGTAAGGGACTGCCCGCTTCACCGGGGGCCGCCACCGGACAGATAGTGTTTTTTGCCGACGAAGCATCCCGATACCGCGATTCGATACTGGTACGTATTGAGACATCTCCCGAGGACCTCGAAGGAATGAACATTGCCAGGGGGATACTTACCGCCCGCGGCGGAATGACATCACATGCTGCCGTGGTAGCCAGGGGAATGGGTAAATGCTGTGTTTCAGGAGCAGGAAACATCAGCATCAACTATAAAACACGTACCATGAAAGCCGGCGATAAAACCTTCAAGGAAGGTGACTGGATATCGCTCAATGGTAGCACAGGTGAGGTGTATGAATCAAAAATTGCCACAATTGACCCACAAATGGGTGGCGATTTCGGGGAGATAATGGACCTGGCTGAAAAATACACCAGGATGGATGTAAGGACAAATGCCGATACTCCCAAGGATGCCCGGGTTGCCAGGCAGTTCGGGGCTAAAGGAATCGGACTTACCAGGACTGAACATATGTTCTTCGAGGGCGAAAGGATTAAAGCAATGAGAGAAATGATACTGGCCGACAAAGAAGCCGACAGGCGTAAAGCCCTCGACAAACTACTGCCCTACCAGAGGGAGGACTTCGAAGGAATACTGGAAGCAATGGAGGGATACGGCGTTACCATAAGGTTGCTCGATCCCCCGCTCCATGAATTTGTGCCTCATGAAGAAGAAAACCAGGCCGAGATGGCTAAAGAGATGGGCATCAGCCCGGAGGAAGTGAAGGCAATGGTCGACTCGCTGCACGAATTCAACCCGATGCTGGGACACCGTGGCTGCCGCCTGGGAAATACCTATCCGGAAATAACAGAAATGCAGGCCAGGGCAATTATTGAAGCCGCATGCAACCTGAAAAAGAAAGGTATTGACGCCAAACCCGAGATAATGGTTCCGCTTATTGGCACAGTAGAAGAATTTAAAATGCAGGAGCAGATAATACGCCATGTGGCTGAAGAAGTATTTAAAGAGAAAAATATAAGAGTGGATTACCTCGTAGGGACCATGATCGAAATACCACGTGCAGCACTAACTGCTGATAAAGTGGCAGAGGCAGCCGAATTCTTCTCCTTCGGCACCAATGATCTTACACAAATGACCTTTGGCTATTCGAGGGATGACGCAGGTAAATTCCTCCCAGTATATATTAAGAAAGGATTACTCAAAGAGGATCCATTCCAGGTCCTTGACCAGGAAGGTGTTGGACAGCTGGTGCGGCTGGGAACAGAAAAAGGCCGTGCTACAAGAAAAGACCTTAAAGTGGGTATCTGCGGTGAACACGGAGGTGAACCTGGCTCGGTTGAGTTTTGCCATTCCGTAGGAATGGACTATGTAAGCTGCTCTCCTTTCAGGGTACCGATAGCCAGACTCGCTGCAGCCCAGGCAAATATCCGATAAGAATATCGAATATCGAATATTGATTAACGAATGTCGAAGTGTGTAAAATCATAAATCGTTAATCGATATTCGATATTCATCCTTCTATTTTTTTTTAAGGTAGAGTTCGTAATCAAGGCTGAAAATATCATTTATCGCCCTGTCAGCTATGTTCGCAAAGAATTTGGCCGATCCATAACGAACATCAAATAATGTTCGGTCAATTTCTATATTGCCTTTAAAAATCAAAGCCTCACCTGAAGTTGTAAGATCACTTACAAACTCCAGAGTCTTGGTTATACCTTTAATGGTGATATTTCCCGTTATCTCGATAGAACCCCCATTCTTGATTTCAGAGCCTGTTATTTCAAACCTTGCCTCCGGGTATTTTTCAACACTGAAAAAATCATCCGACTTCAGGTGATCCTCAAGCCTTTTTCTCATTCCTTCATTATCAATATCGGTATCTACAATAGTAGTCATATCGACGATTATAGTACCACCAACTGGTCTGTTGTTTTGCATTTCAAGTTCAGCTGATTTGAGTTTAATGGTTCCTCTATGTTCACCACCTATCTTTTTACCCTGCCACCAGATAACTGTTTTATCAGCGTCTGCCTTATAGGTCTGGGCTTTCATGTTTGAAAAAGAACTTCCTAAAATTATTGCCATAATTATTAAATATGAATTTTTCATTTTATTTAGCTTTTAGTTTTGTTTATATATATAGACAATTTATTAAACAAAATGTTTGCATGTCAGTATTAAATATTTCGTATTGAAAGTTTTTTCAATATTATCAATCCTATAAATTTTTACAGAATATTTGCATCGCAATAGCGAATAACATATAATTGCATCGTTTCAGGAGCCCAAATATTTTATACCTTTGATGATTTCTAACTTAAATTTATAGTAATGGTCACCAGTAAAGATCTTCTTGCCTATAATATCAAGGAGCCAAAAGAAATTATTTATAACCCTGATTATGAATATTTATTCCAGGCTGAAACCAGCCCGGACCTGTCAGGTTTCGAGAGGGGTATAATAACCAGTACGGGTGCGGTGGCTGTTGATACAGGTATTTATACAGGAAGGTCCCCTAAGGACAAATACATTGTGCTTGATGATAAGACGAGGAATACGGTATGGTGGAAATCAGAGAAAGCACAGGTTTCAGATAATAAACCGATTAGCCAGGAAGTATGGGATCATTGTAAAAAGCTGGCTTCTGAACAGCTCACTGGTAAGAAACTATATGTTATGGATTGTTATGCAGGTGCAAGTGAGAACACAAGGCTGAAAATCAGGTTTATCATGGAAGTTGCCTGGCAGGCACATTTTGTAAAGAATATGTTTATAAGGCCTACTGAGGAGGAACTAGAATCATTTGAACCTGATTTTGTTTTCCTTGTTGCATCAAAAACCACTAATCCCAAATGGAAAGAACAGGGATTGCATTCTGAAACATTCGTGTTTTTTAACCTGACCGATAATATGGCCGTGCTTGGAGGAAGCTGGTATGGTGGGGAGCTTAAAAAAGGAATTTTCTCTGTTATGAATTACTACCTGCCGTTACAGAATATAGCTGCCATGCATTGTTCTGCAAATGTTGGCAAAAATGATGATGTGGCTATCTTCTTCGGTCTCAGTGGTACAGGGAAAACAACTCTTTCAACGGATCCGGACAGAGCATTGATAGGTGATGACGAACATGGATGGGATGACGATGGGATATTTAATTTTGAGGGAGGTTGTTACGCAAAATGCATAAACCTGAGTAAAGAAAAGGAACCTGATATCTATAACGCTATAAGGAGAAATGCTCTTCTCGAGAACTTAGTGGTTAGGGATGATGGATCAATTGATTTTGATGATGACAGCAAAACTGAAAACACGAGGGTATCCTACCCTATTTACCATATTAATAATATTGTAAAACCCATTTCAAAAGCAGGGCATGCCAGGACGGTAATATTTCTCACTGCAGATGCATTCGGTGTCCTACCTCCTGTGGCAAAATTGAATAAGGGACAGACAAAGTACTATTTTATAAGTGGATACACGGCTAAGGTGGCAGGTACTGAAAGAGGAATAAAAGAACCCCAGCCATCCTTCTCGGCCTGTTTTGGTGCTGCATTCCTTTTGCTTGACCCCTGTGTTTACGCAAATGAGCTGGTGCGTAAAATGAAAATGCACGGTGCTGATGCCTGGCTGGTCAATACGGGATGGATGGGTGGTCCTTATGGTGTCGGGAACAGGATTGACTTAAAATCTACCAGGAGGATCATAAATGTGATACTGGACGGATCAATAAATAACAGCAAATTCCATAAAATACCCGTCTTTAACCTTGCCGTTCCGGATAAAGTGGAAGGCGTTGACAGCAGTCTCCTTGAGCCATCACGCACATGGAAGAATCCTGACGACTGGCATAAAGCTGCCACTATCCTCGCAGAAAAATTCATACTGAATTTCAGGAAATTTGCCGTAAACGACGATCTTATCGAACTTATTAAGTATGGACCTCAACTATAAGATTTTCATACCGGTCTGCCTGCTTGCATATATACTGGGTTCCATTGCTACAGCCGTATGGGCGGGGAAACTGTTTCATGGCATTGATATACGCGAACACGGGAGTGGTAATGCAGGAGCAACAAATACCATAAGGGTTCTCGGGTGGGCCACGGGAATACCGGTACTGTTAATTGATATCGGCAAAGGATGGCTGGCAGCCAGCCTGCCGTTTTTATTGCACCTGGCACCTCCCGGATCCGCTGAACTTATAAATATGCAAATAATAACAGGCATAATTGCTATTACTGGTCATGTATTTCCTGTTTTTGCCGGCTTTAAAGGGGGTAAAGGAGTGGCAAGCACATTCGGAGTATTACTATCATTAACCCCCCTGGTAACCCTTTTATGCATGGCGGTATTTCTTGCAGTATTACTTATGACTGGATATGTATCAATTAGCTCAATCTCAGCAGGCATAGCTTTCCCGGTAATATCACTGTTATTCTTTAAGAGCCCTTCCCTGACATTCATGGTTTTCTCAATTATAATTGCCCTGGCCCTTATTATAACCCATAAGAAAAACATAAGCAGGCTGCTTAAAGGGGAGGAAAACAGGTTTATGTGGAAGAAACGAGATTCCGGCTAATACCCGTTATATGATATCACCTCCTCAGCGTTCTTGCGTCTTTTTGGCCTGTACGGATTGGAGGGATAGCCGAGTGTGATAATTAACTCAGCCCTTTTTGATTCGGGCACACCGAGCAGTTCCTTAACCTTTCTTTCATTGAACCATCCGATAATACATGTTCCAAGACCTTCGGCAACAGATTGTAAGCATATGTTCTCCACAGCTATACCAATATCTATCAGGGAATAATCCTTATCCTTCAATGTACCTCCTACCCTTGATATCACTTTTCCCTTTTCCCTTACCACCACTAAAAGCACCGGGGCCTGGTCAACAAATATATTAAAGCCCAGCTCCCGGGCTGATGCAGCTACGGCAATTTTATTTTTAAGTACAGGTTCATTGACAACAATGAACTTCCATGGCTGTGAATTGCAGGCTGAGGGAGACATGCGGCCTGCCTCAAGTATACGCTCCAGTTTATCTTTTTCAATTTCCCGGTCATAGTAGCTCCTTTCACTTTGCCTGGAAATAATCATCTCAAGCATTTCCTTTCCTGTAATATTCGCCATATATTTATTATCTTTTATTTATATTTAAATTGTAAACCCTAAATATAGCCTTTTCAATTAATAATCTATTTTCTATAATAACTGAATTAAATAAGCCTCCACAGATGAAAACCTTTCTTTACCCAGCAATCGTTATCTCAGTATTAATTGTTACCGGCTGCAGCAAGCAACAAGGAACCGAATATAACCTATACTACCTTGGTGGACAGTCCAACATGGAAGGCTATGGTTATTGTTCAGAAATACCTGATAGCTACCTTGAGTCAATTGACGATATTCTCATTTTCCACGGCAATACTGCAGCTGACGGTGTTGAAATTGATGGGAAAGGTATATGGTCACAATTAAAACCCGGACATGGAGGGGGTTTCAGCTCCAATGGCAATCAGAATAATTATTCTGACAGGTTTGGCTGTGAGTTAAGCTTCGCTGTTAAAATGAAAGAACTCAACCCGGGATCAAAGATAGCTTTGTTAAAATATGCCAAAGGCGGGAGTTCAATAGATGAAGAAGCAGCAGGAACTTTCGGAAGCTGGGATCCTCAGTATCTGGACGGAAAAGGAATAAACCAGTATGATCATTCCCTGGCCGCCGTTGATAATGCTCTCAGTATTAAAGATATTGACGGCGATGGAAAAGATGACCGGCTGATACCCTCAGGAATTATCTGGATGCAGGGCGAGTCTGATGCAGCTTTCACTGAAGAAATAGCTAAAAGATATTATGATAATCTCAGCGAACTCATTAACCTGATTAGGCAGGCACTCGGTGATCCTGATTTACCTGTGGTTATTGGCAGAATCTCAGATTCAGGGAATGATCCCTCCGGGAGAGTATGGGAATTTGGCGAGACAGTGAGAAAAGCCCAACATCAATTTGCCCAGGATGATCCAATGGCTGCAATCGTAACATCAACTGATAATTATTCATATTCAGATCCCTGGCACTATGATTCAGAGGCATATATTGATCTGGGAAATAAATTTGCCCTGGCCCTGGATTCATTAGTCAGGAAATAATTGGCGTTTAATTCAATTTACCCAGTGCGTTCTTTATTCTTTTGCATCCTTCTTTTATTTCCTCATCAGATGCTGCATATGATATTCGCAGGCAATCAGGAGACCCGAAACCTGCCTCTCTGTAAATGCAGGGAAATAGTTATAAGAGTATCATTGAAGGTAAAAAAGAAAAAAACTGGAGAAAGGCAACCTACTATAGGTAGTGGATGCATATGGCTCATTACCTTGGTATTCCGGCGCATTTTGGGATAAGAACAGAGTGGTACATGCTTATTTTCTTTTATGGTGTCGATTCCGAACTACTCCACGAACCGATTGCTGGGGATCGCAGGCTATTATTAAAACTCTAGCAGGATGGGAGTTCTATGATCTGCTTTAGATCCAAATGAGATGCAAAACCTATACTCAGGCCCGGTTTACGCAGAGGTAATTGAAGATCTAAAAATCGAGCTTAAATCAGTTAGAGAAGAGCTTACTGAAACTGATGAAAGATATCCACATATTCAAGAAATTATCGATAAGTACTGGAAGTAGTTATAAAAACTCATATAAAAGTTTTTAATTCCAAGACTATTAGATTTTCTTAAGTAACTTAACAGCATCAATTTCAATCTCAAATAGCAGATCATCCCTGCATATAGTACCTCCTGCAATCAATATATATGAACTGTCTATCTGATTCGATCGGCAATATTCAAGGAAATGTTTCACATGGCCTTGATCTCTGAAATAGGCAATTGCGCGTACCATGTTTTTCCATCCGTATTCTTCTTTACGCATAATTGAACTTACCACTTCCATGGTTTGATTAATCTGCATCTTAACATTATCGTAATGCAGTGTTTGACCTTCACGGTCAATTGAAGCTGTTCCGCTTATAAGAAGCCTTTTTGATGTCATGTGTCTGATTTCAACAGCCCTGCTGAATGAACTCTTATAATCTGTTGCGGGGCATTGCATTGGAGAGTCAAGCATTCTGATTAAATTATTATATCCACTGGTTTTAAGAAGAAAGGCATTTAGAAGCAATGATTTACTGTATATATTGCTTAGTCCGATACCAGTACTGGCCGGAATAGTACCTGCAAAAATATCTTCTTCATTAAAGAAGGTGTTCCGGGCACGGTTAAGGTCATCATACCATTCGAGAATACCATGAACATATAGCCATGTACGGGCAAGCCCTTTAAAACAAATATCATATTCCCTGAGTATGCTTTTCAGGGAACAGAATACAGAATATGCCTGCCTGTAATTATCAATATCCCTGTCAGAGACCAGATTAGTGACAAAATATAATTCTGTGCCCAAATGATCAACTGATTTAACACACAGATCCCCATATGATTTTCTTAATACAACAGCTTTACTGTCAGTACAGATCAGCTGAAAGCTGACAGACGATATATAACTATGATATAATACTGCTAATGGGGCCAGCTTATTAAGTTTTGACCAATCTCTCATTCTATTGGATCCAAAGTAAAAAGCCATTAATATTTCCAGCCTGTTTTTATCCAGGTAGCCGGACAAATAATTCAGCGCTGCTTCAATTTCATCATGTTTAGCCACATAAAGATTAACATAAAAAAAGGATTGTTGTGAATACTCCTCCCTTATTACCGTTAATAGTATTGTACCGGTGTCACAAATTATTTCCCTTTTAATTTGCATATTTTTCCAATTGTTGCAGCTTTTCTGACAAAGCTTTTTGCTGCTCATTAGACAGACCATTTAGCTCCAGAGCCTTCATTAAAATCTCCCTGGCCTTTTTATATTCACCGGCATTCGTTAATATATCTGCCATAAGTAAATAAGATTCAATATATTGGGGGAAGTCAGATATAACATTCACCAGAATTTCTTTTGATCCTGATGCATTGCCCGATCTTAACATGTAAAAAGCATAAGTATAGGCATATTTAGGGTTTCCTGGTTCTCAATACATAGCTTTCCGGCTCAGCTCAACTGCTTCGCCAAGTTTATTCTGTGACAGTAGCACCGCCAGATTATAGGCAGCCAAGGCATTTTTATCACTCACCTCTAAAAGACGTCTGAAATATTGAGCCGCCATTTCATTATCACCTCTCTCTCCATATAATAAAGCAATGTTAGTCAATGCTGTTTCATGATCAGGTTCAATTGAAAGAGCCTTGTTAAACATTTCTTCTGCACTTTCATAATCTCCCATCAACGAATAAACAAAGCCGGCATTCACCATTGGCATAATAGCCTCCGGGTATATTCTAAATGATGTAATATAGGAGTTTAAGGCCTTATTAAATTCATTCCGGTTACTTTAATAATTCCCGAGATTATAATGAGCTGACCACGAATCTGGATGTGTAACCAGTGATGCTTCGTATTCCTTGAAGGCCTCCAATACTTTTGCCCTGTCAGACTCAACTATATTGGTCAAGGGCAACGAACTGAGCGCATATGCTGCATTTAGTCTTACCACCCTGTATTGATCATCAATAAGTTGCAGGAGCCTTTCAAAAACCTCTGCAGAATAGTTCATGGAAAGGCTGTGCGCAGCAGCTCCTCTAACCAGGGGAGACTTATGATAAGTGAGGTTGTACATTACTGCCCATTTTGCAGTATCATTACATTGTTCAAGCAATCTAATGAAAGAAGTAGTATAAACATTATCAAAGCGTCCTTCTTCCAGACCGGTCAGTATTTTATCAAGCTCAGACCAATCACCTTCCCTGGCTTTTCTTATAAGTTCACCGTTAACAATAGTTTCATTCTGGTATTCAACTTTATGAGTCTCTTTAATTAACTTGTCAGCCCATTCAGCCGATTGAACATCATGGCATATATTGCAGGCATTAGGTGAGCCGAAAGCCATGGTAGCCTGTGGCATGGGTGGTCTGAATGAATGATCACTTCTATCCATTCGTGCAAAACTTGTTTTTGGCATATGACAGGCTATGCATTTGCTTGCCTCGGAGTTGGGATTATGAAAAGAATGTTCACTTACATTATTTACCCTTTCATCGTGACATGGCATACATGCATCATTAGCATTCTCCCCGGCAAATCGATATCGGCCGCTTGAAGTGTGACAATCAACACAGTGCATATCACTGGCAGCAGCACATTTATTCATCTCCCATGTGGTCATAGTATAATTTTCCCCCAAATCACGACCGTCTGCATAAAAATCGGGATTCTCAAGTGTAACAAGATCAAAATAATCATAAAATAAACCACCAGGTTCAAAAGATTGTGCAATCACAGTTGCTTTTGCATGGCACGAACCACATGCAGAATTATGTTGTTCAGAAGTGAACATGCTTGTTTGCACTATTTTGAGATCTTCCGGTGTATTTCCCTCTCCTGCTTTTACGCATGCTACTATATGGTCATAACTGGGGCCGTGACATGTTTCACAATTAATTCCCGGCTCTCTCCATGTTGTATTATAACTGTTATCAGCAAGATTATAATTCGTTTCCAACTGGCTTACATGGCAATTGTAGCAGGTTGTATTGAAAGTGAATAAGTGGTTACGCCAGTCCAGTGGTGCATCTTCAATGTTTTCGAAGTGTCTCAATCCGCTTTCAGGATTATTATACCAGCTTTCCGTATCACAATCGTAGGCAAGTGGCAATACCTGAAGGCGTCCACCAGGGAATGGTGTAAGGAAATAATAGATATACTTCCCTCCCATCGTATGGACTGCAGGAAACCTCGATACTGTACCCGAGGTTTTTTGCTCAATGAAAAACAGGGTGTCACCATCTAATGAGACCTTAAAGGTATCCGTCCCTACCTGAACTGACTGGTTGAATGCATGTATATTTGCGCGGATAAAAGCACCCGTAACTGGTTGCATGGCCAGTCCATGATATGAATCATGCCACAGCTGGTAGAATTTTTCGTGGCAAGGATTGCAACTTTCACTGCCTGAATAGGCAGCTATTTCTTCTCTTAAATTATTTGCCCATTTATTTTGTATATATATTATTGCTACAATCCCGGAGATAACTAAAAGAAAAATAATTATAGGAATCAATAACCTGTATTTCAATCTAATATATGTTCCTTTTATCATTTTGATAATTCATTACAAAAATTTAGTCTCTATGTTTATTTAGGCCGGGCTGACCTCCAGCCTGCCTTTAGCTTTTTACCTAAATCATCTATTATATTACTATTCACCGGGTCGTATGCGATATTAATATTTTCTTCAGGATCATTTTGATGATCATATAATTCAGCGGTAACATAATCGAGTGGTACCTTATTTTCATTATCCCAGAAGTACCATTCAATATAGTGATATCGGTCAGTTCTCATGGAATAACCCATATATCTCTTCCCATCGATAGCCACTTTGGGTCTTCTATGAAACTGGCTGAATATTGCACTTTTCCATTCCCTGTCAGGATCGTTAAGCAGTGGAACCATGCTTGTTCCCTGTAGATAATCAGGCACCTCAATGCCCGCCAGTTCGCATAGTGTAGGAAAAACATCAACCAGTTCGGTAAGTCCTTCGGAACACCTTCCCTTTCCCTTTATACCCGGCGCCCTAATAATGAGTGGTACCCGTGTATCAATCTCATAGTTAGTCATTTTACCCCAGCTTCCATGTTCCCCGAGTTTCCATCCATGATCTCCCACAATAACAACTATTGTATTATCTGCCAGACCCATTTTTTCAAGACCGTCCATTAGTTTCCCGAAACAGGCATCAACAAAACTCACAGAAGCATAATAGCCATGCTTAAGAATTCTTCCAATACTGTCTGGAAGAGTCCCGTTAGCGGGATACTGTACTACTCCTTCCATATCATAGCAGTTGGCAAGTTCGTACATGGAATTCATCGCGAAGCCAGGTGCATTAACAGGTAGAAAATTATTTGTTGATGGAGTTATTGATCTATCGTTGTACAATTTCCAATATTTCTCGGGAGCTACAAATGGCAGGTGAGGCCTGTAATATCCCATTGCAAGGTAAAATGGATTTTCTCTCTCTTTTAGTCTTGCGATAGTTTCAAGGGCAAGATCTGTTTGTGCTCCATCATAAAATTCACTGTCTGGTGCATCGTAACTCTCGACTGATGTTCCGTACCCCCAACCGTCTGCGTAGAGTTTAACCCCCGGATGGTTCTTAATCCTTTCAGCCCTTCTTTCGATCTGACGGGCATTGATTTCATCATCATAATGAAAAGACTCCGCATCTCTGTCAATCATATCAGCAGTTTTATACTTATCCGGCCTAAGATCAGGCTCATCAAAAGATATTGAGTCAGGGACATGATTATGGAATATTTTACCGATTGATACTGTATGGTAACCATACTCTTTGAAATACTGAGGCATTGTTTTAATATCGGGTATTGCTCCCCTATGGTGGTCACCAAGGTGCCAGGACCTGATTGAATCCGGCCTCAAACCAGTCATATAACTCGCACGTGAGGGCTGACAGACAGCAACCTGGCAATAAGTATTAAGAAAAGCAACACCCTGATCTGCCAGCTTATCAAGATTTGGTGTGAAAATTTCATCATTCCCATAACAACCCAGTTCGGGACGCAGGTCATCGAAAGAGATAAATATTACATTCGGTCTCTTTTTAAAGTCATCTTTGCTATGTCCGCATCCTGGAATTATTAAAATCATTATCTGGACAAAAATGATTATTTTGGCTTTAGTTAGAATCCTTATCATGATCAACTATCTATTTAATTTTAATAATATATATTTAATATTCATGTTAAGGTATTTGAATCACTTTCACAGGTGCATCCGACTCCTGTAATCAAATACCATGACATCATCCTGGTCTTGCTTATTATGCTCTTTACAATATTGAATACTAGAATCTCATTCAGATGTTTGTTGGAAATTTTTATACCAATATTTCATTTACACATATCGAACCCTAATCAATTGCAGAAGGAGGTATTGAATTATTATAACCTCTTGTTAGTACTAAAATTTTTCTGATCCTTTACAAATCCTTGTACATTAGACCCTGAAACACTATTGTAAGGAATAGAAAAATGAGAATTTTTTTATTACTTGACAATATTTATTTTTATAATGCAATTATAAAATACTAATTAACTTAAAGATTTTATTATCACCAAAAAATACAGACTATATTTATATACTATTACTACTCCAAACCTGTCCTCACGACAAATCTTGCGTCTCAGACAATCAAATTTTTGACTAACTGTGTCGATCCCTTGATTGTTCCTTATTAATATTTAGATCTACGATAATGATAAGCCGAATTCCTTAATCATATCAACTGTGTAAAAGAAGATTTCACACCTTAAGCCCATCCTTGAATCCAGCTGTAGATGACACAACGCAGCCACACTTTCCATTTAATAAAACCTTTGTTATGAATCAGGTAATACTTTTAAAGAAATCAATAAATCAAAGTATCCTGATAAATTAGACTCAGATACTATCAGATATTACATTATGAAATAAATTCATATATCAAATAACAATATTTCAATATTTAGTTAAGTATTTTAATATTTACACTAGTTTATTTCAAAAAAAACATATATCTTGATAGCAGATAAAAAGGATCGTGTTAGCTGTTTCAATTCTAATTGACAACATATGAATATTAAGATACTCGTTTACTTAATTATTATATTCTCGGCCTACTCATGTTTTAGAGAGAAAAATAACAAATCAGCCAATCACCCCAATATAATTCTGATAATAGCAGACGACATGGGCTATGGTGATGCCGGTTGCTATAATGACCAGTCCCTTATACCAACACCTAATATAGATAGATTAGCAAGTGAAGGAATATTATTCACTGATGCACATTCTCCTGCCTCTGTATGCTCTCCATCCAGATATGGATTACTTACCGGAAGATACTCCTGGAGAACGAGATTAAAAAGTGGTGTTCTTATTGGTTACGATGAAACTCCACTTATTGAGCCAG
Source organism: Bacteroidales bacterium (assembly GCA_016928075.1). GTDB lineage: Bacteria > Bacteroidota > Bacteroidia > Bacteroidales > VadinHA17 > UBA9300. The sequence continues at coordinate 225,775 of JAFGLJ010000027.1, forward strand.
GAAGAAACACCCTTGGATCACTTTTAAAAGAAAGTGGATATGAAACTGCTTGTATAGGTAAATGGCATATAGGTCTAAACTGGCCGGTTAAAGATGGAAGTATCCTATTGGATGATAAGAACAGGTGGCAGGAAGATCAGTCTATATTCAGGGCAAACGAACAAAGTATTGATTTTACAAGACCTGTAACCGGAGGGCCTGGGGATCTTGGTTTTGATTATTCGTTTATTACCTTCGGATGCTCCACAAGCGATCCCCCTTATGTATTTATTGAAGACGGTTACCCAGTTACAGTGCCAACGGAAATGCCCCCTGAGGAATATATCGGACTTCCTGGCTTTGTGCCAGGGTTAATGGATCCAAACTGGTCTCAGGAAGAAGTCGATATAATCTTTACGGATAAAGGAATAGACTTTATCGAGACTCACTTAAAGAAGTCTCCCCATAGTCCATTTTTTCTATATCTGGCATTATCATCACCACATATCCCTTTTCTTGTTCCAGAGATTGCGAAAGGCAAATCTACCGAAGGTCCCAGAGGCGATCTTGTCCACCTAGTTGATTTATGTTTAGGTGAAATAATAAAAGTAGTAGAAGAAAATGGTATTGTAGATAATACCTTAATTATTTTCACAAGTGATAATGGTCCCCGGAAAGGAGCAAACGGACACAAATCTGCCGGTAATCTCAGGGGATATAAAGCAAATATATGGGAAGGAGGTCACAGGATACCTTTTATAGCCAGATGGCCTCAGAAAATAGATGCTAATATAAATTCTGATGAAGTAATAAGCTTTACTGACATGTTTGCAACATTTTCAGAATTAACAGGAATAAATGATATCAAAGGTGGAGAAGACAGTTACTCTGTATTAAGTGCTTTTTTTGGTGAAAAAATTGAAAAGAATAATGATAAACCCCGCGTCTTTCATTCCTCTAAAGGTTTATTTGCTATCAGAAAAGGCAAATGGAAATTAATCGAAGGTAATGTTGATACTACGGATTCTGAAATTGATAAGGGACAATTATATAATCTTGATAATGATCCATATGAAACCAGAAATCTGTGGGATAACAATCCAGATATTGTAAATGATTTACTCATTTTGCTTAATCGTATAAAACTAGGTGTATTATGAATAATTTTTTACTTATAATAAAGATTTTATTGGCAAATCATGGGATTGTGTTTAGAGATGACGAGTACAGATGAAACTCAATAAAAGTCACATGACCTTGTTCGTAAAAATAGACATCCTAGACATACGAATATTATTATAACCAGAAAAAAAACATAACTTCTTGCAATAAAAGAATATTAAATATAACAATATTAATAATGAGATTATGAAACCAGTTTCTATTACAGTCATACTATTTTTTTCATTCCTGCTCTTTTCATGCAAGGATACAAGTAAAACAGAAGATAAGACAAATGTCATAGTAATCTTAACAGATGATCAGGGAACACTTGATGTAAACTGTTATGGATCTGCAGACCTGTATACTCCCAATATTGACAAATTGGCTGATACAGGAATATTGTTTACACAGGCATATGCACATACCGTTTGTTGTCCTACCAGGGCAGCTCTGCTTACAGGGCGGGCTCCACAAAGAAGTAATGTAAATTCATGGGTTCAGAATAATGCCTATGCCAAACAACCAGGTAGAAATATGTTTCTTGATGAAATTACAATTGCTGAAGTGCTAAAGGCTGAAGGATATGTTACAGGTTTATTCGGGAAATGGCATGTAGGATCTGATCTGAATCATGGACCTCTTTCCCAGGGTTTTGATGAATTTTATGGTATAAGAAATGGTTTCATAGACAATTATAATCATTATTTCCTTCATGGTAAGGGTCACCATGATCTATGGGAAAATGATACAGAAGTTTTTGAGGAGGGCAAATATTTCCCAGATCTAATTACCTCAAAAGCAATCGATTTTATTGACAGAAACCAGGATACTGCCTTTTTTATGTATCTAGCTTACAATATTCCACATTACCCAGAACAATCTGATGAAAAATTTGAAAGCTATTATCAGGGTCTTCAGGAACCACGAAAAAGTTATGCCAAAATGATCTCCACTACTGATGAAAAAATCGGACTTATCCTGGATAAACTTGAATCGATTAATTTAAGAGATCGTACACTAATTATTTTTATGAGTGATAACGGACACTCCACAGAAAATGCTAAAATATCGGTTGATAATCATAATAGTGGATTACCACGTAGAACTAATTATGGAGCAAACGGAGGAGGAGGAAATACAGGCAAATGGAGAGGTGCCAAAGGGAGTTTTTTCGAAGGAGGGATAAGAGTTCCTGCAATAATAAGTTATCCAGGGTATATTCCACAGGGACAAAAGAGAGATCAGATAATAACAGTCATGGATATCCTGCCAACTATTTGTGAAATAACAGGGGCAAAACTTCCGGATTGTCAACTCGATGGTTACAGTATAATACCAATAATCGCTGATAATAAGATAAAGTCTAATCATGTGGTTTTGTATTTCCAATGGGAAAATAGCTGGGCTGTGAGAGAAGGTAACTGGAAGCTTATAATGAATGGTTTTGATTCAACAGATGAACTGTCTGGCCATCCTATAAGAAAAGAGAAGATGGAAAGCCCATATCTTGCAAACCTGGATGATGATAACCCAGAAGAAAAAAATTACGCGAATGAACATCCCGAAATAGTAGAACGACTGACAAAATTATATGAATCATGGTCAGAAAAAGTCTTTTCTAATAACGGTAATACAACAGAGCATATTCAGTGATGGTTTAATCAATAAGAGCGCTCGATCATAGGCAATATTGTTTCATATACAAAACTTTTTTCAAGTTTCAGATTAAAGAATGTTTATATTCTGATTTTGACCATAATACAATATGAAGATATCAATGGATTAATTATATTTACATACTGAAATTAAATATTATCCAAAATGTACACCATATTTAACCATAGAGTTATTATTTTCCTTCTTTTGCTTTTTGTTGTTTCATGTAACTCCTACCAGAAAAAGGAGAAACCCAACATACTGTTCATCATGTCTGATGACCATACCACTCAGGCATTTGGAATTTATAATTCAAGGCTTGCCTCCCTCAATCCCACACCAAACCTCGACAGGATGGCCAGAGAAGGTATGATATTTGAAAATGTCTTTTGCACCAATGCTATATGCACGCCCAGCAGGGCATCAATAATTACCGGACAGTATCCTCAAACCAATGGCGTACTTGACCTGACCGGAAGCGTCCCGCTAGAACGACAGTACCTGCCTGAAGAAATGCGCAAATTGGGCTATCAAACGGCAATGATAGGTAAATGGCATTTGAAAGAAGAACCTGGAGCATTTGATTACTATAATGTCCTTCCCGGACAGGGCAGATACTACGATCCCACAACACGCGAATCTTCCAAAAAAGGTAAATGGCCAAATAACACAGTTGAACACTCAGGACATTCCTCTGATGTGCTTACTGACCTGAGCCTCAAGTGGCTAAGAAACAGGGACAGATCAAAACCTTTTTTTCTGATGCATCACTTCAAAGCACCACATGATCATTTCCAAAATGCAGAACGCTATGATTCATATCTTGAGAATGTTGATATCCCGGAGCCTGAAAGTCTGTACAAACCTGGCAATCATGGTTCTATTTCAACAAGGGGGATCAATGATAGTTTAATTCATTTAATAGGAGCATCGGTATCAAAAAGATGCAACACCTGGGGCCTGGGTGGAAGTTTAGGCATCAGTGATTCTTTACCAGAGCCTGAATATACTCACCAGGTTTATCAGACGTTTTTAAAGAGATATTTGCGATGTGTAAAAGGCATTGATGATAATATTAAAAGGATCATAGATTACCTGAAAGAGGAAGGTATATATGATAATACAATCATTATATACACAGGAGATCAGGGATATTTTCTTGGTGAACACGATTATTTCGATAAAAGGTGGATGTACGAAGAAGCGATGAGGATGCCATTTTTTGTTCGTTTCCCAAATGCTGTTAAAGAAGGTAGCCGTACAGATTTACTTATCAATAATACTGATTTTGCTCCTACTATTATCGAACTGGCAGGTGGTAAGGTACCTGGGTATATGCAGGGAAAAAGCTTTAAGAGGACTATAGAAGGTAAAAAGGAAAAAAACTGGAGAGAGGAAACTTATTATCGGTACTGGATGCATATGGCCCATTACCTTGGCAATCCTGCGCATTTGGGGTTAAGAACAAAAAAATACAAGCTTATATTTTTCTATGGTGTTGACTTTGAAGATCCTCCGAGAACAGATTACTGGGGATCCCAGGCTGATATGAAAACACCCCCGGGTTGGGAATTCTACGACCTTGAGAATGACCCCCATGAGATGAATAACCTGTACAATGATCCTGGTTATTCTGAAATTATTGGTGAACTTAAAATCAGATTAAAAACATTACGCGAAGAACTTAACGAAACTGACATTAATTATCCTCATATTCAAAAGATAATAAATAATAACTGGGACAACTGACCATATTATTATTCATCGTTTGAAATCGAACTTTCATTATTACCTTGCTTTTAACATAAAGCATGGCAATAATTTCTCAAAACCGAGTCAAAGTGGATGTTGGAGTTAAGAAAAAGAATGACACACTTAATTGAACATAACCATCTCTAATTCCTTACTTCCTGCAAATATTTTCCGGAATAATTCTAAACTGTGTTCCTTTTTCAGATTGCATTTCAACAAATACAATAAGTTTTGTATTACCTTCCACATCATATTCAATGCCATACCTAAGTTCACTACTTTCATTAATCTCCCTTCCATTTACATATAGTCTAACCTTATCGTCCCCCCAGTTACTTATTTCAAAAGCGGGGTTACAGATAGGGGAATCTTCGCTTGCTTCCAAATTAAAAACTACTTCAGATCCTTTCTTTTTCACTTTCAGTTTATAGATACGCTCAGTGTAATCATATCCATCAGATTTTGCAACATCATCACCAGTTTTTAGTTCTGGGGGATTATTCCACGATCTGGCCAATAATGCTAGTTTCCCGGCAGGTTTATCCGTCATACCGTACAATGCCACATCTTCATCAGTTAATCCCCAGCTAAGTGATGAATGAGAAGCTCTGTCAGCTGCTATACAATAGCGTCCGTCTGATGATATTTGTGCCACCGGCCAATGATTCCACCATGGAAAATGTGAGTACTCAGGGCGTACTTCACCATTGAATGCTCTGAATCTTACTCCTTCCCTGAAAATGATGAAAGGTTTGTAATCAGATTTAAGGTTTGTAACCTGTATCACGGCATCCTGGAGGTCAAACTCAGGGAATCCTTCTTCCCATGAATAAGTTCTGCTGACACCATCCATATTAACCAGCGTAACAGCCTCCAGATGCACATTATCCTCCGGCCTGGTTCCCGGTTCATTAAGAAATATGGTTTCCTGCCATCCTCCATGCCCCGGAAGTAGCTTACGGGTAGCAACACCATCTGGGTAGATATAGTAGTATTCATCGGCCGATTGTCCGAAACCGCTGTTATCACTGAGGTCAATCTGTCTGAACCGAACATCCATCTGCAGGTATCTCCAGTGTACTACCACTCTTGCATCATTATTCTCAATTATGGCAACCCTTGAACTGCGGCACTGCACATCGGACATATGTTCAACGCATCCGGTAACAAATTCATCTGATGAACCCTGACTGAGAAACCAGTTACCACCTGTTTCCCTGCTCTGGTCAGCCATCCATTTCCCGTTCTCAGTCACCCAGCAAGCAGAATACCTTGTACCACGCCAGAACATCACCCTGACAGGTAACTTTTCAAACTGAACCACTACATCGGAATGGGGTCCAACAGGCCATAACCTGTCCCAACCTTCGTAATATTCAAGCTTTGTATAATTAGCCCCAAATCTGCCTGAAGGTTTAACTGAAGGAAATCTGCGGTCTTCAAATGCCGGTTCAGGCAATTTATCAAAAGCCTTATAATTCTGGTTAATAATATCAGGGTCTAATGACTCATTGTATAGTTTAAGCTCATCGATAATACCATCAAGTGAATACCATGAAGGGAAAGTAGCCCATGCCCTAACAGGATCAGTTGGAGCCAGTTTCCTGTTGTTACGGCCTGCCCTGTAAGGAATATCAGATGCCATGGTCAGTCTTTTCGTATTATTGTTAGAAGCTGACAGACCACCATTAACAAATACCTTCATTCCATCCTGCCTGTTAAAAGTGCATGCTACATGATACCATTTCTTCAGTTCAAGCCCAACCTTTTTTCCTTCTGGTATTTCTGACCAGCACTCGTGCCACGTGGAGCTACCATCTGAAAGTTGTAACCCTACCCTGCCATGGCTGTCAATTCCAAAAAAGAACCCCGTTATCTCCTTATTCTCCCTGGCGAGCAATGGTACCTTATTCCATGGATAGGCTCCCAGTGCAACCCAGGCTTCAATACTAAATCCACTACCTGTTAGGGAAACTTCTTCTTCCGGAATTATCACTTCCGTGGTAAAACCATCAAATTTCAGGGCATCACCACTAACACCCTCCGCATAATCGTAATAACCTTTAATACTGTCAATGTCATTTTTTTCAAAATGCCATTCCTTAACAGCTTTCTGAGCTATCAAGGAAATATTTATTACAGCAAATAATAAAACAAGTATTATTACCTTCAGATTATAACCTGATTTTTTCATGGATTAAATTTATTATTTATTGCTAAAAATAAGATTTACCAGTTCAATCATCACCAAAAAAGCTTTAAGGTGAAGAATGGTACAACTTATCCTGTTTTTCAATATGAAAGACCATAACTACCTGATGCTATCTGATACTTTCATTCCTTAGTGTAGACAATTCTTACAGGTCCCAATAAACCAGAAGGCTGTATCCTGAAAGTTTCATCTCCTCCTCCAGCCCAGTTATCCTTCTTTACATAAGGATGATTTGTACGACAGTACCTTTTGTCATTTGATTCAGATAACATATCACCTGTTAATCTGTTAACCCACATATTGACAATCTCAATCTTCAACTGGTTCTCACCATTTCTTACGAGATCAGTTATATCTAAAGTAAAGGGTCTCTTCCACAATACTCCTGCCCTTTTACCATTAATAAATACTTCCGCAACATCTCTTATATTGCCCAGATCAATTGAGACTTTTCCATCCTCACCATACTGCTCTTTATTTATGTTTAAAGTTTTATGATAGGTTGCTGTTCCTGAAAAATATTTTACACCCTCTATTTCAGAATCTGTCCATGAGATCAGAGTATCAAATACTAATTCCGAAGGTGCTCCCCAGCCCTCCGGGAAAGTCACTCTCCAGGAACCTGTTAATAACTCCACTTTTATAATTTCTTCCGCTTTAAGAATGCCTGGTATTTTCCTTTCCTCATCAGTAAAAATGACGAAGATCGAAGCTCCTGGTGATAATTCAAGCGAAATAGTAATAACACCATTCTTAATCTTGTAATCATTTACTCTTAGCTGATCACCAGTCGATGGATCCCATATTTCCGGAAATTTGCCGGATTGCCTGAAAGTACAAACACCCGAGAAATCTATATCTGATTTGTTTCTCACGAAATACGCATCTCCGTCAGTAAATTGACGATGAATATAATCGAGCTCCGGCGATTCACTATAACTAAAATCCTCCACAATATTATCAGCCTTCAGAAGCTCTGTTGGAGTAAGACCATACACTACCCTTCCTTCTCCGTAATGATTTATTCTGAACTTCTCACCATCCAGTTCAGCCCACATTTTTTCTGCCAGATCAGATAGTTCATTTGTTTCTTCTTTATTATTATTTAAGCCAGGAACAACAAGTGGTTTTTTCCCGATTATTGTTGCTCCTTCCATGACCATCCTTTCAAGTTTTTTAAGCACATCAAGAGGCATATGGTCCTGCTCCGGCAAAACCATCAGAGAATAGCTCATCCCGTCAGGCAGAATAATTCTGTTATTGTCCACAGACATTCTATTCAGTAAAACATCACTGTTAACCACATCGAAATCATAACCCTTACTCAGGCCTTTAAGACCTGGCTTCTCAGGTACATCTTGAAACAATGGGAAAAAATTGGGGGCCTGATCACCATAAAAATAACACACATCAGCAACAAACTCTCCCTTTTGAAGTAAATAACTACATCTAGACAGGTATTCCATAAAAGGTTCGGATTTTTCCCACCATGTAGTTCCGGGATTAATATCCAATCCCGCATGGTATGTTCTTCCTGGGAGTCCATCTTCGGGATTGGTATTGGCAAAAGTATGAAAAGTTATACAGTTAAGACCCTCACAAAATGCTCTGTCCACAACTTTTTTCAAGGCATAAGGAGAATCTTTCCATCTCCTCCATGTAGTAAAGGACTCAGCATCAACTTTCCCCTTGCCATAAATATGAGATGCGCTTGCTACCTCTTTAATCAGAAACATATTTCTGTGTCTGATCCAGAATTCTCCTCGTGGTACAGATACATTTCCTAATGCTTTCAATGCATCCACGGGACAAGTATTCCATATTGGAGGTCCTGGTCCGCCAGCTTCAGCCACTAGTTCTAAATTATATTTTTCCAGAAACTGCCTGCCGGTTATATAATGACTTAAAATCAGCTGATCACTGACTGTTTTTTTCCAGTCATACAGAAACTTATCAGTAACATTTTTTATCTTCCAGCCGGATAACACCGGAAGGTAATCAGTCAGATCATATCCTCTCATTTGCCTGAATATCCGGGGCATAGAATCAGTCCATGGAACTCCTTCTGTCAATTCCATGCTATCAAATTCAATATAAGACAATCCACCTTCTGTATTTTTTCCTTTTTTTATTCCCAGGCGCTTCATAAAATGGCCTAAATGTTTCTTAGTAGATTCGGGATCAAGAAAATCAATAAACAATCCCTTTGAATTAGGAGACGGCACAATCAGTTCCTGACCGTTATTTGTGAACAGATACCTCATAATCTGCCATTTTCCCTCGGGCAGACTGACTGTTAGATAGCCATCCACAAACTGACCAGACAAATTAATAATCTCATCTTTCCCACCGATTGATTTGTCCTTATTAAAAGGAAATGCAAGTACAGCAACTTCTTTATAGTAAACAGGCAATCCATTATTATCCTTTGGACAATTTTCAGGGACCTCAGGAAAAGGTAACTTTATTTTTTTATTAACCGGTCCTTCCAGGATAATCTCAGAAAAATATAAGGCCTTGGAAGCCCATGATGGATCAACCCAGGGACCACCTGCATTCCATCCACTTGATCCAACCATTCCTATCTTTATTCCATACTTTTCACCTTCACTGAATGCATGTTTCATCAAAGCAACAGAGCTATCGCTCAAAAACGCAGGACCAGAAGGAATAAAATTATCAGGATTATGCATTGCAGCCACATCCCATATCTCCGCCCTGCCCATCCCCTTTTCGCTCATCTCCCTGAGATCACGTGTAATTGCTTCCCTGGTTATGTTACCATTCAGCCAGCACCAGAAAGCTCCGGGTCTATATTCCCTCGGTGGCTTTAGAAAATCAGACGGTATATTATCCTTTCCGGCATTCTTTTCTGAGTGTTTATCCACCTGGCAAGAGACAATTACTATAGAAATTGCAAATATGTACTTAAAAATGTGTACCATGACATTTGAATTAAAGTGATCTTACAGTATTTATAAAAGCCAGAATATTTTCGACCGGTGTGTCCTGCTGAATATTATGTGCAGGAGCAATAATATAGCCACCGTTTTCGCCCAGAATTTCCGCACGGTACTTTACCTCATTCCTTATCTGATCGGGTGTTCCGAAAGGAAGTAATTCCTGGATACATATACCTCCGAAAAAAATCAGGTCTTTTCCAAACTCTCTTTTTAATTTAACAGGATCCATACCTGCAGCTTTGGGCTGTATAGGATTTAGTATATCCAGTCCTATATCAATAAAATCAGGTATTAAATCAACTATAGAACCACATGAATGCCAGGCAATTTTAATGTCCGGGTTAAGCTCCCTGAAGGTCTCAAACATCCTGGCAATCCTGGGTTTGAAATTTTTTCTCCATGTTTCTATATCCAAAATCAGACTTTGCTGACTGCCAAAATCATCGCCACACCAGATCATATCTGCTCCCCTCCTTATAAGTTCTTTTCCTGTTTCAGTATTTATCCATTCAACTTTTTCCAGTAAGGCATCCACATACGGTTTTTCCATTATCATGTCTATTAGAAATTTTTCAAGTCCGGTTAGATACCATGATGTTTCAAAAATTGAACATTCAAGATCAGCAATAATACCAGATTTGTCGCTGTACTTTTCAATTGTATCTGTGGCTAAAGAGAAACGGCTTTTATCAAAGGGATCAAAAAAATTATATGATTCAATGTCATCAACCGTCTCAGCATGAGCCAGCGGATATGAAAAGAATTCATTATATAGCCCGGCATCAAAGAATACCATGCCCCATTCATTCGTAATATGCCCTTCTTCAGAAACAGTCGTTGGTTTACTCTCAGGTACAGTAGCTGCTATACCAACAGCATCGCTTCCCAGGTGTGTACACATTACCTGATGGGATATACGGGTAGAGAGCATTGAATCAATTGGTTCTTCATAAGGAATACCCAGGTGTGCACAAACCTTTCTGGCACTTTGAGGCGTAAACGACAAATACAGAGGAGGACGATCCGGTATTCCCCCGTTAATGGTGGTAATAAATCTTTCTTTTGATGTCATATTGATTTCTTATTATTCTTCGTAATCATTATCTGTAAAATATAGGCATATCCTGCCCTTCTCCGGAACAATCTTCAAATAAGAGTTTCCATCAACCATAAATTCACCCTCCCTGCAAAAGACAGAGTAGCTGAAATCCCTGAAACAGTAACTCAGTTGCCTCCTGTCAATATTTGTAACAGGGATCTTCTTATTATCAGGGGATAGTATCAGGAACCATTCATTCCCTTTCCATGTATGCATACTTATCGTTATACTGCCCTCGTTAAAAACCAGATCCAGTGATGCATCAGAGGTTTCTAGCGGCCAGGAAACTTTCAATTTTCCTTTTTCACCATCGTCAATAACGGGATCCCGGCCTGCAATATCAACTATCCCTTCCTCTCCCTTAGTCTTGAAACGTAATCCGGCAATATCGTTCTCTGAACCCCAGGCAAAACCATCCACAACAGGGAGGGTATAGTAATCACATTTGCTTGAAGTCCCTTTTTCATCAAGGTAATCAGATTTGAATTTTTCATCAAATTTATGAATATCCCTGAATCTCAAAGTATCATTTCCCCATAGCAGGTTAGCTCTGTAGTAATGGCTGTTGAACCATAATGTTTTAAGATTTTTATCTGAATAGTCAGTCATTAACGTTACTGATGTAGGCGGCGTTACCTTAAAATGCTCTTTGAACCAGGAACCTGATTCAGCAAGTGTTTCAATCCTTATCTTTATCTCTTAGCCCTGCAATCGTAGACATCTGTATTTCAAATCCCTCCTTCAACCTTTTCCATGTAAATGAATTCTCCTGACCTGTCTGCACATAAGCATAAGCCCATTGATGCCCCTGTTATGAACTCATTGAAATACCACTTGCTCCATTCCCGGTTATCTCCTCCTTTCTTATATACAGGTTCAAGCGATACAACCCTCTGCACTTTCCCTCCCAGTCCCATTGATATCTTCCTATCCATTTGTAACCGCTATCCTCCACCAGGGGTTGAGGCAATTCCCACCATGCTCCTATTTCAAACTGATCAGGAGGCAGTTCTTTTATTAATTCCTGGTATCTCTTATCTATCAATGCATCATATTGTAAGAGGAATGTCCCCTTTAGGTTATATTCCCTCATAATATTTATTTGCTCCACCACAGGCTCATAGAGCACATCCTCAATAATCCAGTCGATACGGGGTTCACACTGCCTGATGAAATTTACTATGTTAACTATCCTGGCTTGGTTCTTGACTGTTTCTTTATTATCAAATTCAGTCTCCGGGGAAATACAGCCTGTCAGGGAAAATGAAATTAAAATACACATCCCAAACCTTTTAAAGATAGTGTCCGATAATTTAAGATTGATCATTAATTGCAATAATATACCTGAAAGTAAGAAATAATTTCATATTGTAAATTTATAGGATTTTAAATAGTTTTGGAAATAAGAGAAGGTAAGCATTTTAATATTTAACCAACACTCTGGAAAAACAACCCTATTTAATAATCTGAACAATTATGAATTCATCTAAGCTAAGATATGGCATATTTATCCTTATTATGATTACCTTAATTGCATTTATAATTACATATTGTTCCTTCAGGGAAAATATTTCAGTAAACGGACTTAGATGTGAATACCTGTTCAATCCTGAAGGCATTGATAAAAAGTGTCCCCGTTTTAGCTGGATTCTGCAATCTGGCGGTTTTAATAAATCTCAGCAAGCTTACCAGATATTTGTATCAAGCTCCGGGAAAAAATTAAAAAGGAATATTCCTGACATATGGAATAGTGGTAAAATCAACGGAAATGAGACAAACCAGGTAAAATATGCCGGCAGCTTATTGAAGTCAGGAAAAAAATATTACTGGAAGGTAAGAATATGGGATGAAAGAGGAATGCAGTCTGCATGGAGTAAAGCAGCATATTTCTCAATGGGCCTGTTAAAAGAGAAGGATTGGATTGCACGATGGATAGGAATACCTGCATATAATGAATGCGAACCTGATTCAGTACTTTATCCATCACCAATGTTCAGGAAACAATTTATAGCAAAAAAACCTATAAAAAGGGCTACTCTCTTTTTTACTTCACTTGGTGATTATGAAGTGTTTATAAATGGGAAGAAATCCGGGGAAAACATTCTCGCCCCTGAGTGGACGGCATTTGATAAAAGAGTGCAATATCAAACATACGATGTAACTTCATATATTGAAAAGGGAGTTAATGTAATCGCTGCCTGGTTAGGAGATGGATGGTATGCAGGCTGTCTCGGCCCCGTGGAATGGAAAAATGACTATCCTTATTATCCTTATAGGGGATATTATGGTCATGATCTCAGGTTAAGAGCCCAGTTAATTTTAGAATATAAAACAGGAGGAAATGACACTATAATATCAGGACCTGACTGGCTATACTACAATGATGGCCCCATTAGGTCATCCGATAATTTCCTGGGAGAAGTTTACGATAGCAGGAAAGAACTTCCCGGTTGGAAGCTAAAAGGATACAATTGCGAAGGATGGGAAAATGTAATAATTGATACCACAATTACTACCTCACTTACAGCTCAGATGAATGAGCCCATAATAATTATTGATTCACTGGCCCCGATAAATGTGCGTCAACCCGGTCCGGACACCTATGTTTTTGACCTTGGACAGAATATGGTTGGCTGGTGTAAAGTTTTGCTGCAGGGCCGTTCAGGGACTGAGATAATACTTAAGCATGGAGAAATGTTAAATGACAACGGTACTGTTTACACTGAAAATCTAAAAACAGCCATTCAAACGGACAAATATATACTCGATGGTAAAGGGGAAACATATCTGTCACCTCATTTTACATATCATGGATTCCGCTATGTACAGGTAGAAGGATTGGCAAAAAAACCTGATATTAATGATCTCAAGGGAATGGTTATCTCATCATCTTCACCGAGAGTTGGCTATTATAAATTCAATAACAGCTTGCTTGATAAACTCACAAGCAATATACTGTGGACACAGAGAGGCAACATGCATTCTGTACCAACCGATTGCCCTCAGAGATCCGAAAGGATGGGATGGATGGGAGATGCCCAGATATTTTCTCAGACAGCCATTTATAACCTGGATATGGCTGCATTTTTCAGCAAGTGGATTAAAGACATAAGGGACGGCCAGTATACCACAGGCGAATATTCTGATGTTAATCCCAGAGCAATGCCTGAGACAGACAAATTTGTCAATGCTCCCGGCTGGGCAGATGCAGGTATTATTATTCCCTGGAAAATGTATCTTAACTATAACGACACCACTATTCTCAGGGAGCATTATGAATCAATGAAGCGTTATATTAACAGAATCCCGGAAACAAATCCTGACCTGATATACGATAGCCTCGCAGCATGGTCTTATGGCGATTGGCTGAATGGTGATGCAATTATCTCTGATGATTATCCGGATAGTGGAGCATCTATTCCGGATGATGTTTATTGTACTGCTTTTTTTGCCCAATCAGTAAAGATATTGTCAGATATAGCCTCAATATTGAACAGCGAGTCTGACCGGGCAAAATATGAGAAGCTCTATTCAAGTATCCGTGAAAAATTCAATGAAGAATTTGTGGCTCCTGACGGAACCATAAAAGGTAATACACAGGCGGGATACGCAATTGCATTAAATTTTGGTTTGCTTGACGAAGAAATATCCTGCAAAGCATTTGACAAACTTATAAAAGCCCTGGAAGAATATGATGGAAGAATGTCGACAGGATTTATATCCACAGTCTGCCTGCTAAAGGAACTGTCAAAAAGAGGAAGACATGATCTGGCATGTTCCCTTGTAGAAAGTCACAGACTACCATCATGGGGTTATTCAATAGACCAGGGAGCAACAACAATCTGGGAACGGTGGGATGGATATGTTAAAGGCAGAGGATTTCAACATCCGGGAATGAACTCCTTCAATCATTATGCCTTCGGTTCTGTCGGAGAATGGATGGTAGGTGATCTTATTGGATTCAAAACGGATATTTCAGCCCCCGGATACCGGCATTTTATTATTGAACCCCGTCCCGGAGGATCAATTAAACATGTCCAGGCAAAGTTCAGGTCAATAAATGGAACAATATATATTGAATGGCTTAAAAATACCAGGTACTTTAATTTAAAAGTTGATATCCCTGTCAATACATCGGCCAATATTATACTGCCAGGGCAAGATTTAGGATGGGAACAGGTTAAAATTAACAATAAAGAGCCAGATAGTTTTGAATTTATCCGTTTTAGCATGCATGACGGGTCTCTGCTTATGAAAGTTCCATCCGGTAAATACTATATTTATTGTACAAATAAGAACTGAATTTTTATTTACAACTATTTGGTTCTGTATGAGTTATTTCAATGTTCATTTGCGGGTATGATTTTCCTTCTACCCATAATACTGACTTTCCATTCTGGCCTGAAATTTGATTCTGATTCACAGTTTCGTTTAAAATTATTACCCTCAAAATACTTTCTGATCTTCCATCCTTTAGAGCAGGTGCCACCAGACATATCCTGCCATACCAGTATTCTCTGCCTGTCGCATTGAGTATACCAGTGGCTGGTTCTACTTTAAGATATTTGCGGATCATATTGAAACCCATTTCTTTTGCTTTAATAATATCGTATTTAAGAGCCTCATCTATAAGAAAGGGATATTCGGGGCTCTAAAGTTGTGCATCGGGGATGTGAAGTTCTATTGTCTGATCAATGCTTCCTTTGGATAAGGAAATTACTTTTCCCCGTCGTTGTCTATAACTTCAAAATAATCACCGATTGATGAACCATACATACAAGCTTCAACAGTGACCTTATTGTGATTAATATCCGGTACTGACCGTATATTAGTTATGTAAGCAACATTTACCAGATAGAGCCATACTGTATGCCATATTCCAGTAACAGCGGTGTAGAATATTCCCCCCGGCTTCAGAAACTGCTTACCATGCGGCTGATACCCCTCGTCTGTAGGAGACCAAATTTTTACCAGAAGTATTTGCTCTCCTGATTCTTTTAAAAAGTGTTAATATCAATCGAGAAAGGACTGTATGTAAATATTTATTATAATCTCTTTCGTCTCCTTCAACTTCAGCCATATAATAAGGTCCTTACTCAAAGGATTTTGTATGACTCCCTGATGAAACACATCTTTGTTGCTAATTTGTTCACCTTCAATTGATAATCCGGCTTTACTCCTACCCCAATTCTTAATAATAAAAGCCGGATTTTCTACAGGTGAGTCTTCAGATCCCTTCAATATAATTTTCAGCATCTCTTTATTGGTGCTGGTTTTCTCAATAATGTATGCTCTTTCCGCCATATCATATATACCTCCGTTAAATCCTTCAGAAGAAATAACCATCTCCGGGGCGTTCAGCCAGGATCGGGCAAGAGACACGAGTTCCGTGGCATCTCTGTCTGTCATTCCCTGCAGCATAACCCTTGTACGTGTCCGTTCTGTCATTTTATAATCATTCCACTGTATAAAAGTGGTAAGGTTAAAATGGCCCGGACGGTCCGGTTTTAAGATCCATCTTCCGTCACCCGGCACCTGTGCTACAGGCCAGTGGTTCCACCAGCCGTAGACTGATGGTACAGGATCGGGCCTGTAAAATACTGCCATCTTTGCTGCATAACTTCTGAAAAAAGGTGAATCCCATTTACCCTCAACCGTTTTGACCGGGCCGTCAGGTAGAATAAAAAATGGCCTGTATTGTGATTTAAGGTTGACATAAGAAATATTTGCACCAACAGGTTCAGGCATCTCAACCTTGATATCATCATGCCATGAATAATTTTTTGTCTCTCCTTTCATATTAACCAGGGTAATGGCATCTCTTTCAATAATGTCATCAGGATATATCCCTGGTTGTGTAAGAATTATCTGTTCAACCCAGTCATGTTTCCTTTCAGGTTTTGAATAATGAAGGTCCATTTTCCTGATACCAACATTATCAGGATAGATAATATGGTATTCATCACACCATTCACCCCTTCCATCGTCAGTTATGGCAGCAAAATCATAAAAAGCATCTGCAAGTGCATACCTCCAGTGCACTACTACACGCGCGTCAGTGTTCTCAATTATCCTGACATGGGAATATCTGCAATGCCTGTCCATAATTGGTTCTGCGCAACTCACGACATCCTGCCCCCATGTCTCAAGCCATTCATTTGTGTACCAGATATCATTTTCAGACACCCAGCATGGTACAAAACTCGTTCCACGCCAGAAGACCAATTGCACAGGCGAGTTTTCAAACCTGACGAATACATCAGGCTTGTCGCCAACCCTCCACATTTCATCCCACTCATTGAAGTAATCAAGCCTGTCATAGAATGCTCCGAAAGAACCAGACCCACGAGGTCCGACCGGGAAGCTGTCCCTTCTGCTCAGCTCCGGGTCAGGAAGCTTCTTAAAAGATTCCAGGTATTCCTTAATATCACGACTTTCCTTCGCCCTGGCTGTTATAGATATTTCATCAAGTATTGCATCAAGATAAAAATATACCCTCTCATTATTAAGCTGATACTCATTCCAAACCTGCAAAGAATTATTCCTGCCTATTGTTAACGGCACAAACTGCGAGGGCAGGTAACTACCATTAATAGAAACTGTTGCAACATTTTCTCCGTTAATATAAACGCTGATATCCTTTTCAGCACGGTAAACGGCCGCAATATGGGTCCATTGCCTTAAAGGTAAAGATTGATTCGAAACCGCTTCATACCAACTGTTTACATTAGGAATTCTGAAAGCCACACGGCCCAGTTGATCTATACCAAAGAAAAAACCACGGATCTTATTGTCGGAACAATCTAAAACAGGGCACCACGACCAGGGATAACTGGCAGGAGCTATCCATGTCTCAATGGTAAAAGAATCCGGTATCTCTTCAAAGACCCTGCCTCTGCGCTTTATATAGGTTCTGAACCCATCAAGCTTTATCCCTTTTCCCTTAACCCCGGTTACATATTCGAAATTACCGTATAAAGAATCATTGATATTCCTGGCATTGTCATGTACAAAACCGGGTTGATCATTTTCAAATGACCAGTAAGAAATAATATTGCCGGCTTTGTCATTTGACATATCCCCGGTTACCTGGCCAGATAATAGCCGGCTGAAAATCAGACAAACTAAAACAAGGTTACTCCTTGCCAAGAAATTGTTTTCATTTGCTTTACCATTCATAAATCCATACATAATTTATAGCTTAATTCATTATTGGAACCAATCTTACCTTTATTGTAATTTTCTGTGCCTTGGCACAAATAAATATCATTGAAAAAAGAATAAAAAACAATTGTTTTATTATTGATTTGCGACATGTAAATTATTATTTTCTTCATCCTTGGTTTAGAAAACCATGATAATAAATCTAAAAGACATTAAAGTATGCTCTCATTTGGAAACCTAATAATAAAATGCATCTTAAATATATTCAAATAAGAAATATTTCCACAGATTTAAAAGAAAACAAATTAACAATTATCTCAATATTTCTTAACTTTATTTCATGATAATAATAATTACATTATTTAAAATAAATGAGATATATTCACACATATATTACATATATGATTTATTATTTATCATGTTATGAAAATTTCTTGTTTATTGTGTAAAAATTGAAAAAATGATATAATAGCCGCATCAGGAATCTTCATAGTTTTAAGGTTTCAAATCAATATAAATAAACTTTTTTATGAAAGTCATAAAGAATCACAGTAAATTAGCGTAAATCATTAATAATCATGATCAAAAAAACAACCAGTCCGGTAATTATAGTTCTCTTATTTTCTTTTTTACAAAGCTGCGCGACAGGAGAGAATAACAAAAATGACGACCGGGACAAACCTCTTAATATTCTTATCATCACCGCAGATGATCTCGCCTATAATTCGGTCGGGGCATTCGGATGTCAGGTCAGGGATATAACACCAAACATCGACAGACTGGCCAATGAAGGTATGAGATTTATGCACACACATATAACATCATCAGTATGCCAGCCTTGCAGGCAGTCATTGATGACTGGTCTTTACCCGCATAACAACGGGGCTGAAGGTTTCGAACCAATAAATGAAAATGTAACCACACTCCCGGAATTACTTAAGGAAGCAGGATATATTAACGGCATCCTTGGAAAAGAAATACATCACCAGCCGACAGAAAAATTTTTCTGGGACTATATTCCTTTCCGTACTGAAAAAGATTCAACCTGGCGCTCCGGTAACTCACGCAATCCTGATCTTTTCTATAAGTATTCAGTCCGGTTTTTCAATATGGCTAAGAAGGAGAATAAACCTTTCTTTTTCATTGCCAATTCACATGATCCACACCGCCCTTTTGCCACGAGCAGAAATGACACTTTAACATGGAAAGAAAATATGCCACCCGTTTCCAGGTTATACAAAACTGATGAGATTGAGGTCCTGGGATATCTTCCTGACATACCGGATGTAAGAAAGGAAGTAACTCAATATTATAATTCGGTATACAGGTGTGATCAGAACCTGGGTGCAGTGTTAAGAGCGCTACAGGAAAGCGGCCTTGAGAAAAACACCCTCATTATATTCCTGAGTGACCATGGAGCAGCATTCCCTTTTTCCAAGGCACAATGCTACCTGAACAGTACAAAAACTCCCATGATAATCAAATGGCCAGGAGTGACAAAAACAGGTTCAACAGATGATGAGCATCTTTTATCGATTATTGATTTAATGCCTACTATTCTTGAGTCAGTAAATATTAACTATTCCGGAAACCTTGACGGAACAAGCTTATTATCATTATTGAAAACCGGAGAGCAGGAAGTAAGGCCATATGTTTTCACTTCTTTCTATCAGCTTTTTTCAAGGAAAAGAATCCCTATGAGATGTCTTCAGAACAAAGAATTCGGCTATATCTATAATTTTTGGGCTGACGGGTCAACCACTATGAGTGGAGATGCAACAGGAGGTCTGACATGGAGAGCTATGATAAGAGCTGCTGAAACAGATCCTGAAATTGCCAAAAGAGTTGAATTATATAAACATCGCGTAAGGGAAGAATTCTATAATTTCAAGGATGATCCGGATGGCTTACACAATCTTATTGATGATCCTGCTTATAAGGATGAAATCATGAAATTCAGGAAGATGATGTTAAAATATATGAAGGAATATAATGATCCGGCTTACGAAGCATACAGAGACAGGGATAAACCCGGCATTCTTGAAGAATTTATGGAATCTCAGAGAGAAAAAGCCAAAAACACTAAGCCGGTCATGCACTTTTAAAATAATCTCTTTATTCAGATAATAAATGATAATTTATAATACATATATGGCTAATTTTAAAAACCTCAAACCTGTTTTAATACTATTATCCTGCCTTTTCTTGGGCTTGCTGAGTTGTAACAATAACTCCGGCGATTCAAAAACTAACTTTCTGGTTCTCATATCCGATGACCAGAGATGGGACCAGGTAAGTTACACGGGAAATCAAGTTGTACCTGAGTTTACGACTCCGAACCTTGACAAGCTTGCATCCCAGGGTATCTATTTCACAAATGCCTTTGTAACTACACCTATTTGTGCTGTATCCCGGGCATGTATAATGACAGGCAGATATTCAAGTTCTCATGGTATGAATCATTTCAATACACCGCTGAAAGAAGACGTTATAGAAAAAACTTACCCTGCCCTGCTTAAGGAAGCGGGTTATAGAACAGGGGTGCTTGGGAAATGGGGAATTGGTATGGACGGAACTGAAGAGATATTTGATGTATGTGAAGCCTGGCATCATCAGGGAGTATACTATCATAAAACTGACAGCGGAATAATTCATAACTCTGAATGGCTTGCAGCTAAATCAAGGGAATTTCTTAAATCCTGCAAAGCCGATCAGCCCTTCTGCCTCATTGTATGCTTTAAATCACCGCATCACCCTTACCAACCTGACTTCAGAGACACAAGCCTGTTTAAAAATACAGTAATCCCTAAAAGAGAATCTGACACCCCGGAAGCATATTCCAGTCTGGCATCCCACATTATGGAAGGGTCACTGAACAGATGGTGCTATTTTGATGAAAGAAAAGACGAGGAAACAAAAAATGATTTTGAAAAAAATTTCCTGCGATGCGTAAAAAGCCTCGACAGAGCTGTAGGTAAAATCCTGGGATACCTAAATGAATTTAACCTTGAAGATAATACTACTATAATATTCCTTTCTGATCATGGATATCTATGGGGTGAGCACGGACTTGGTGGAAAATGGCTCCTTTATGAAGAATCTATACGCACTCCAATGATCATAAAATGGCCCGGAATGGATGATAATAATCAGGGAAAGCTGCTCAATCAAATGGTGCTTAATATAGATATTGCTCCAACTATCCTGGATATAGCCGGATTAGAAGTGCCGGAGATAATAAACGGTAGAAGTATAGTCCCTTTGCTTAAAAATCCCAAATCAACATTTCGTGATGATTTCTTCATGGAACATGTTGGTATTGTTAATGCTGAAAATCCGATTCCTGATAGTTACGGTATTAGATCAAAAGAATGGAAATATATACAGTATGTCAATGCTGATCCTGATGTTGAGGAACTTTACAACTTGAAAGATGACCCCCTGGAATTAAACAATCTTGCCAATAACCCGGCTTTTTCCAAAGAAAAACAATACTTTAATAAAAGGTATAAAAATTACATTGAGCAATTAAAAAAAAATAAGTAAACATCTGAATATTAATTACTATGAAATATTACGCGGGGAAGCAGTACTTTCTTTTATTAATTATTCCAATTTGTATTGCTGTCGCATGTTCGGACTCAAAGAATCGTTCAAACGATGAAAAACCAAATTTTGTCTTCATGCTTACTGATGATCAGGCATGGAACGTGCTTGGCAAAGACGGCAGGTACACATTTATCCAAACACCAAACCTTGACCAGCTCAGCCGTGAAGGAATGGTATTTGAAAATGCCTTTGTTACCACTTCGTTATGTTCACCCAGCAGAGCTTGCTTTATGACAGGTTGTTATGCTCATAAACATGGTGTTTATATAAACAGTTATGGTGATCCTGACCCGGATGTTCCCTTCCTTCCTGAAATACTAAGGGAAAGAGGGTATGAAACAGCATTCCTTGGTAAATGGCATATGAAACACGGATCTGAACCAAGGAACGGGTTCGATTACTGGTTAAGTTTTGACGGGCAGGGTAAATATATTGATCCACCTCTCAATGAAAATGGCCGTGAATTCACAGAAAAAGGTTATATCACAGATATATTAACTGATTATGCAATTAGATGGATTAAAGAACCCAGGGATAAGCCTTTTTGTCTATTCCTGTGGCATAAGGCTGTTCATGCTCCATTTACCCCTGCTCCCCGGGATTCTGCTGCCTTCCCCGATGCACGAATCCCTGAGTATGATAATTGGTATGACACCATGGAGGATAAACCTGAATGGCTCAGGAGGGGATGGATGTATGGTGTGCACAATAAGCCATGGCGGGAAAGTGCAGGAAAGCCAGTACCTGCTAAGATCGAACCCCATCCATGGGATCCCCGGGACCCAAGATGGATGAACTACCTCAGGGCGATGCTTGCCGTGGATAAAAGTTATGCTGATATAAGTAAGTGTATTGAAGAAATGAAACTCGATGATAATACCATTATTATTTTTGGCAGTGATAATGGATTCTTCCTGGGATCCCACCAGCGAGGGGATAAGAGGTTGATGTATGAGGAATCTTTACGCATCCCACTTATAATTAAATACCCGGGGGTAATTGAAGCTGGCAGTAAAAATAACGAGATGGTACTGAATATAGACATTGCTCCTACCCTGATAGAATTTGCGGGTGGCCAAATACCAAATGCAATGCAGGGAAAATCAATGGTCCCCCTGCTTAAAAATAAAGATACCAGATGGCGTAAATCATTCCTCTATGAATACTTTCAGGAATCATATGCACCGGGTTTTGTAACTGCAGTGGGCGTCAGAACAGAAAATTACAAGTATATTGAGTATCCCCAGATGATAAATGATATCAATGAGCTCTATGATTTAAAAAATGACCCGGGCGAAATGAAAAACCTTATTAATAGCCCGGGATATGAGGATCTGAAAACAGAAATGAAAAAAGAGCTTGAAAGAATAAAGAAAGAGATCGGTTACTACGATCCGGGAGTATATGATTTTGACTTGGAGTACATGAAGAGTAAATAAATATTAATATTTTACCATTTCAGCAAAATTATCAAAATGGGAAAGTCCGTGCATCTGAGAAATTTAGAAAGACTGGTTCTTTTAATATCAATCATACTGCCAATAAGCCCGTGCAACATATCAGGCCAGGTAAAGACCTGGGAGGGAATGATTGATATTCCAACTTATCCCTGGGAGGATGATGTCAATCCAAAATTCTGGGCTATGGAATCAGGTGCCAAAGGTGCTACAACTGTGAAAGCCTCACTTACATACCCGTATAATATGCAGGATCACCTTTCACGAAAATTTGCAACTGTAACATACAAGGCCCTGTTCCTGGAAAATGAATATCTTAAGATTACATGCCTGCCTGAACTGGGAGGGAGACTTCATTCCGTTTACGATAAAACAACAGGCCAGGAAGTATTTCACAGAAATGATGTTATAAAACCAAGCATGATAGCAATGAGGGGGGCCTTTATCAGTGGTGGTGCAGAATGGAATGCGGGACCACAGGTACATACAGTAACAATACTCTCACCTGTGGATGTAATCACAGGCGTAAATCCTGATGGTTCAGCATTTCTCGAGGTAAGTAATCTGGAAAAAAGCCTCAGGACAAGATGGACGGTAAGGGTCACACTTCACCCTGGGAGTTCTGTCCTCGATGAGGAAATTCGTATTTATAACCCTGTTGAAGCCATGAGTCCTTATTACTTTTGGAATTGTACTGCTTTCCCTCAATTACCAGGTACACGATTTATTTATCCTATGAGCCTCGGAACGGATCATTTTGGTGTAAGGTTCTTTAACTGGCCGGTTCATAAGGGCAAAGACCTGTCATGGGCAAAAAATTATGAAGATGCATCCTCAATATTTGCAGTCGATTGTGCATATGATTTTTTCGGTGCCTATGATGTTGATATTGACCGTGGAGTGATACAGGTTGCAGATCATAATGAACACAGTGGTAAAAAAGCATGGACATGGGGCCAGGGCGAATATGGAAGAGTAAGCATGAAGAACCTGGGAGATAATAACCCTGAGTATATTGAAGTGCAAAGCGGGCCTTTACAGACCCAGTCAGATTATGGTTTACTAGCACCGGGAAGCAGTCTTTCCTGGAAAGAATACTGGTACCCGGTACATGGCCTCGGTAATGGTTTTGAGTATGCAACCAAAGATGTAGCTATTCAAACAGATCATGAAAGGGGTAGTATTACATTAAGGATGATTGCTACATGTAAGATTGAAAAAGCCTGGTGCCTTTTACTGGATGATGATAATGAATTACAGCGCAGACAGGTTGATTTATCACCTGCTGAAGCCTCTTTTATGACCTTTGACAAAAAAAACAGAGACACTGTTACAGTATTGATTAAAACATCAAAGGGTAAGGAACTGGCAAAATTCAAGAGCCCTCTTCCATTACCTGAAATAACACCACCTGAACAACCCGTCTACCGTACCAAGAAAGATGATGAGCTTACAACCGAGGAGTGTTATCTGAAAGCACAGAAATTTGACAGAGCCTTAAATCGACCTGAAGCAAGAAATTATTACCACCTTGCCCTGGCAAAAGATACTCTACACCTGGCCTCCCTAAGAGATCTTGCCATACTTGATTTTGAAGCTGCCAGATATTATGAGGCCGAAAAGAGACTTGTCAAAGCTCTTAACCAGATACCTAACGACGACGGACTGGCATGGTATTTCCTGGGTCTGTGCCATCTTAGAAATAACGACACCGAAGGTGCCAGAAAATGTGGTTTCAAAGCTTCAAGATGCCAGGGTACTGTCTCAAGGGGATACGACCTGGTGGGCAGAACTTTTGCATTAGACGGAGATAACAGTAAAGCACTTGACTATTTTCTTAAAGCATATAATACAAATGCCTATGATCCAATGATATTTAACCACGTTATACTTTCATTATATGCTATGGGAGATATGGAAAAATCAAAACAAATGGCAAGTGAAAGGATAGCCGAATATCCTACAGAACTGGTTCCAAGATTCACCACAGGAATTATTGATGGAACCATTGAGGAAACAGCCAGAAATGTTAAAGATTTTGTAGGTGAGGATGATTTTGAGATACTTGAAGCAAGTATTGCCTTTTCAGACCTGACCCTGCTCGATGAAGCAATAATGATACTAGAAGCCGGATGTATTAATAATGTTCCGGAGAATAAACAAAACCATCTGGTGCAATACTGGCTCGGTTATCTCTATTCGGCCAAGGAGAATAAGATAAAAGAAATGTATTACCTGGAACGTGCTTCAAAGAATTACCAGGATTTTATACTTGCCTCAAGGCCTGAAACTGAGAAAGTACTTTTACATGCTATATCAGTAAATCCTGGAGATGCTATAGCACTATACCAGCTGGGTAATATGTATGCTAATTTTGGCCGCCTTGCTGAATCAGAAAAATTATGGAGCAAAGCCTCAGAATATGATCCATCAATGAGTATAATTTGGAGAAACCTTGGACTGTATTACTGGGTTGAAAAAAATGATCATAATAAATCCATATCATGCTATGAGAATGCTATCAGGGAAAGGCCCATGGACCAGACATTATACCGCGACCTGGCTAAAGTCCTTGATGATAATAACCAGAGAAAAGATGCAATAACCCTTCTTAAGGATATGCCTTATACTGGAACTAAAAGGTCTGATATAATTATCGACCTTGCACAGTACCTACTCAATGAAAGAAGATATGATGAATGTATTGAGCTTCTCATATCAGTGCCCTATTTTGTAAACTGGGAAGGATCAAGTATTACATGGGATATATTCAATGCTGCCAATTTGCAAAAGGGCATCTTGTTGTATAATAATAAAAAATACCGGGAAGCTCTAACCTGCTTCGAGAAAGGGCTTACTTTTCCGGAAAATCTTGGAGTTGGGAGATCATCAAGGACTGAAGAGGCAATGACCTGGTTCTGGAAAGGGAAGGCCTTGCTTTATATGGGAAAAGATAAACAAGCATTGCAGGCATTTAAGACCGGATCACTGTTGCCGCGTGGATCCGAGGTACAAAACCATTATATTGACATGTGCGGTAGTTTATGCAAATAAATGTAATTCTGAGACAATGATCAGGAATATGAACCATAAGTATACAATTATTCTGTCTTTTCTCTTTTCAACAATAAACTTGATTAACCTCATGGCCCAGGGCGGATTAAGTACTGGAAAAAATATTGTCCTGGAGAATGATATTGCAAGGTATGTTTTTGAAGCTACAGGCATGGGATTAATTGAAATGACAGACAAAAGGACAGGAATTAACCATATCAGCAAAACCAATGGCAAGCACCTATTATGGGAAGTTACTTTTGGAAAGGGAACCCAGAGGCCATCAATTGATAATAATTATAAACCATGCAGTTATGCCAGTTTAAACAAAAACAATAAGGGTGACCAGATTCTTAGGCTCGAGTGGAATGATTTACGTTTCTGGGAAGAGGACAGCATATGCACTGTAAAAGTCACTGTCAAGCTTCCTTCAAATGATGGTGTTGCCCGGTGGAACATATATGTAAGCAACAGATCAGATTACTGGGGTCTGTGGGAAGTATCATGCCCTTCAGTTAATGGATTCCCTGCTGATGGTAAATACGACATTGCAACACCTGTAACCGGAACAGGTGGACATCTGCTGAAAAACTGGAGTGGTCTATTTAAAGAAAGATCTCCATCAGGTTTTATGCCCATGCAATTTATATCATTAAATGATGATACTAACGCTGTTTATTTTTCGAGCCAGGATGGTGAATCAAGGGCAAAAGACTTTTATATTGATTCAGAAAAAAACAGGTTATCACTTATAAGGTATCCCGAAAATATGGGAGTGCCCGGATCAGACCTGCCTGGATACTATTATGCTCATTTCGGACCATACCAGGGAGGGTGGCTCGAAGCAGCCCTGCGGTACCGCGAGTGGGCTATTCAGCAGGTGTGGACAGCAAAGGGCCCGATATCTCATAGGCCTGATTTCCCTGAGATTGCAACCAACATCGGTTTCTGGATAAGAGATACATGGGTATGGGATCTTCCTCCTGACGAGGATAAAAATACGGGTGATCCATTATCATGGAGGAGAGATGAACGTGATCCTCATGAGATGAATATTCCCTTTATTGAAGCTATGGAGAAAATGGAGGTGCCTATTGCATTCCAGTGGTACGGCTGGCATCATGTACTCTTTGATAATGAATACCCTCATTACCTGCCGCCGTTAAAAGGATTTAAAGAAAGGGTCGCCGAACTGGTTGATTCAGGTGCGCTTATCGTACCATACATTAATGGACTTAGTGCTGACAGCAAGATATCCGATTGGTACAGGTTCGACCCACACGCGATAAAAGACGAAGCGGGCGGGCTCCGGCAAAAATTCTACCGGGATGGTGCAGGAAGGCTTACACCCATGTGCCCGAACCAGAATTTCTGGCACTATACCGTAAATTATATAGTTGACAGCATAGTGAATGTCTACGGCGCAAATGGTATATATATGGATGAAATATCCTGTAATTCACATGAATTATGCTTTAACCCTGATCACCGACACCCTCTTGGTGGAGGTCGTTACTGGGCCGACGGATACCGTAATCTGTATCGTAAAACACTGAATATTGCACACCAGTCCGGAAAAGATATTGTTATTACTTCAGAATCTGCAAATGAGATCTTCTATGACCTTGTAACAGCAAATCTTTTTACGGGCAGGCCAACCGATTATGAAATACCGATGTTGCAGGTAGTCTATTCAGGATATACCTTGTTTTATGCCAGCAGGTGTGACTTCAGGGGAAGCAGTAACCTGTTTAATTTTTGTGTCGGACAGGGATTTATCGATGGCAAACAAATAGGATGGATGGATTTCGACCTGTTCAGACCGGAATTCAATAATAAACTCGAATATCTGAAGCTGTGCGCAAAATACAGGGTCAACACCAAAAAATATTTGACTTTCGGTCGCTTATTAGAGCCAGTTTATCCTGAAAACAAAATATCGCTATTTGAAGAAGAATTCAGGGGAGGTGGTGTCCATAAAGGCAAAGCACCAAGTGCAGAGGCCAGGTTATGGCAGGCCGAAGATGGAAAAATTGCTGTCTTCTTTGCAAGTTACACTGACAAACAGACAACTTTTAAATACAGCATTGATCCTTCCGTATACGGACTTGTCGCTGATAAATATCAGATATCGGAAATAACTCCTGAATCGTGTCAACCCCTTGCTGAAGCTTCAGGTGTTATTAGCAGAACGGAAGTACTGGAACCTAACTCGGTAAAAGTAATAGAGATATCAGCTCTTAAGTAAATAACAATCCTTTTAATCATTAAACACAAAGAGTACAAAATATGAAAAGAGCATATATCGCTACAGCAACAATAAGCCTTCTTATTATTTACTCAGTGAGTGCACAAACTGAAATAAACACTGAAGATACGTTCGTACTGAACAATGATCACGTACAGTTCATATTCGAACCAGAATATATGGGCTTATTATCCATGACCGACCTGTCGACAATGACTGAACATATAAACCCTGTTGATGGGAAGCACCTGTTATGGGAAATTGCTTTTGCCAAAGGTAAACAGCTTTATACAATTACCAATAATTACAAACCATGTTCATATGCCTCTTTGGAAAACATGGCTGACGGAAGCATAAGGGTAAAGATGGAATGGAACAGGTTACGCTGGTGGAATGAGAATGATGCTGTTTCAGTAACCGTTATTGTTGAATTACCTGAAAATAGCGGAATAGCAAACTGGAGAATATTTGTTGAAAACAACAGTGATTACTGGGGTTTATGGTCGGTTCTCTTTCCCATTATCAATGGTTTTCCCGAAGCAGGCAGATATGATATAGCAAGACCTTCATTTGCCCGGGGAGGCCAGCTTATTAAAAATTGCGATCAAAAACAAAGCGGGCGGTATCCTGGCAGCGTATGGCCAATGCAGTTCGGATCGCTCAGCAATGGGAGTAACAGTGTATACCTGGGAACATGGGATGGTGAAGCAAGAGCCAAGGAATTTGTTGTTGAACCAACACAAGATCTAAACAGCCAGAGATATCCAATCATGTTTGATGGCAGAAGGCACAGGAAATTTGATCCCGAGCCGGGGGAAAGGATTTATATTATCCACTACCCTGATGACATGGGAGTCCAGGGATCTGACTATCCGGACTATTATCCTGTAGCCTTTGGCGTATACCAGGGAGACTGGAGCGATGCTGCCAGGATTTACAGACCATGGGCCTTAAAACAGAAATGGACCGGAAAGGGTAGCCTGTCAGAACGAACAGATGTTCCGGAAAGTATATTAAAACTTGGATTATGGATACGTGACGACTGGATATGGAATGATGTGGATGGTACACCTGAGGAAATGAATAAACTATTAGTGGATGCTGCCAGAAAACTTGATGTTCCCATAGGTTTACAGTGGTACAGATGGCATGTACCTGAATTCGATAATCTTTATCCGCATTATCTTCCGGCTAAAAACGGTTTTAAGGAAAGAGTAGCAGAATTGAAAGCACATGATATAATCGTAATGCCATATATAAACGGCTCAAGTGTAGATATGAATATTTCTGATTTTGAAAAGTATGAACCGCATGCGGTTAAAGATGAAGCAGGCGGTTTGAGGCTTCACTATTATTCAAATAATTCAGGCCGTTTATTATCGATGTGTGGAAACCAGATATTCTGGCAGGATGAGATAGAAAACCTCGTTGATGATATTAAAAGGGAATATGGTGTGACGGGCATTTATGTTGACCAGGTATCAGGGCTTTTTCATGAATTATGCTTTGATAAATCTCATCTCCACCCACTTGGAGGAGGTAACTACTGGGCGAATGGTAACCGTGATCTCCTGACCAAAGTGAAAAATGTTGCTTTGAAAAACGGTGGTAATATGGTTGTTACATCCGAAGGAGCCACCGAAGTTTTCTTCGATAAACTTGATGCAAATCTTTTCTGGTCGCAACCATCAGACCGTGAGATACCCCTGATGCAGATGGTATATTCAGGCTATACTTTATTCTTTGGAAGTACCTGTGATTATACAAAAAGCGACAATTATTTCCGCTACGCCCAGGGCCAGGCTTTTATTGATGGAAGACAGAACGGATGGATGGATCTTGGCCTTTTTAAACCCGGGTATGAGAAAAAAGTTAAATATTTTAAACAATGTGGTATATACAGAACAGAAACAATCGATTATCTTGTTTTCGGCCAGCTTCTGGATCCAGTCGACCCGGTAAATGAGATTGAAACATTTACAGATGATGGATTCGGCTGGGGTATGTATGAAACTCAGCGTACTGCAACAATACCTGCTGCAGAAGCACGACTATGGCTTTCTGAGAAGGGTACATTAGCTATATTTTTTGCTAACTATGTTGATAAAGATATAAAGTTCGAATTTAGTATTAACCCACAGAATTATGGCTTTACGGATAGGAAATGGCAAATTAGGGAGATAAAACAAAAAAGCAGGAAGATAGTGGGTGGATTTACCGGTACACTGAAAAGGACTGAGATTCTTGAAGCGGGAGGAATAAAGGTAATTGAACTCATTCCTCTCGATAATAAATAATTGCTAAAACCAGTTTTATGAATCCAAAACTGAAAATTAACTTTTTTTAGTTCTTCCGAAAAACTTTTATATCATTACTTGAAAGTTAAAGTATATGATTCTTTTGTGGCTGATTTATTCTCAATCCATAGAATCAGCTTGCTGCTTTCAAGAGTATTAATCCTTCCGACATGGTAATCAGTGCCAGGTTTCAGATTACGATTGCCATTTCTGATCCTGGCAATATCAGAACTTATGTTCTTAAGAATAATACATGCACCTACCATGGGTGATTCTCCGCTGGCTTTTATTGAAATTTCGATTTTTTCCGGCTCCTCCTTGTTTTCCCATGCCAGTATATAAGCCCGTTGCGTTTTATCATATCCTGAATTCCTTATTCCCTTACCTGGAGTTATAATGACAGGAGCTTTATTCCATGATCGAGCAAGTTCAGCCAGCTCCTTTGCTGACTGCGTGGAAGCACCATATAACCAGGCAAACCAGTAGGTATTGTTTTCCCCTTTATGATGCGGAGGGCTCCCCCAGGCCAGAGAAAAGTGAGAAGCCCTGTCCGGAGCCTGGCAATACCTGCCATCAGATGGATTCTGCGCTACCGGCCAGTGATTCCACCATGGGAAATGAGACACATCCTCCCTTTGCTCAATACCAAATACCGCCATTGTATTTTCAGGTTCAAAAATTGTGAATGGTTTATTTTCAGATTTCAGGTTTACAATTTGTATTACAGGGTCAGGCGGATTTTCACCTTTTTTAAATTCAGGTGCACCATTAGCCCACGAATAGGTATAATGTTCTCCTTGCATATTTACCAGGATCATAGCATCCAGGTGAATATTGTCTTCAGGCGTGGTCCCAGGCTGGCATAGAACTATTGATTCGGATGGATGCAGTGGATTCCCCGTGCTATGTTCAATCACTTTCCTCACACCTATCCCATCAGGGTAGAAAGTAAAATATTCATCCACGCAATCCTGCCATCCGGTTATTTCATCAACCTGTGAAAAATTCTTTCGTACCGAAACAGGTATATACCTCCAATGCACAACCACACGGGCATCCGTATTTTCAATAATACGTACATGGGAATAAAGACAATGAGGATCGATCATATGTTCGAAGCAACCTTCAATTGTGTTAAAATATTCAGCACTCTGATCAGCCATCCACTGGCCGTTCTCCATAACCCATACCGGCGAGTATCTTGTTCCTCTCCAAAAAACAACCTTTATGGGAGAATTATCGAAACGTACCACAATATCCGTATGGTCACTTACTCTCCATAGAGCATCCCACTCCTCATAATATTCAAGCTTTGTGTAATAGGCTCCAAATTTACCCGGAGCATCAGGACCTGAAGGCATTATTCTTTCGGGAATATCGGGTACTTCTGCCGAACTCCCTTTTGATACTTCCTCACTGATCAATTGTTTTGCAACAACACCCCTATATAGTTTTACCTCATCACAAATACCATCGATTGAAAACCACGAGGGCAATGTACCATACGTCCTTACAGGGTGAGAAGGGGTTACCTTATCCCTGTTCCTGCCCATAAGCACGTCAATGTCATTGCTAATATCCATTTTCCCTTTCAGTTCCATTGTTCCTGACAATTTTCCATTGACGTAGATATCCAGGCCTTTGTTGCTGTTAAAAGTTGCCGCGATATGAGTCCACTTCTTCAGGTCAATTCTTTCTTTTGAGATACACCTGTTCCATTCTCCGTTAACTGAAACAAACAAACCAACCTCGCCCTGCGGACCAATTCCAAAATAAAAACCTGATCTCTCTTTATCATTCTGACTTATCACCGGACACCAGTTCCATGGATATGTTGCCAGGGCAATCCATGCTTCCACAGAAAAAGCATGCTCCAGATCTTCAGTATTATAATTATTGCTTCGTACCTGTGTAGTAAAACCGTCCATTTTGAGCGAATTACCACTAACGCCTTGCACAACTTTGTAATTACCGCTAATCGAATAACCTCTGTCAACCTTTTCATCAGAAATAACCTTCGAAGAGGGATTATCAAATTTCCATCTGGCGATCAGCTGTGGCTTTTGTTGCTGAACACCAATATCATAATGATGGACTGCTTTTACATTGATTATCATCAAAGCAAGAATGGTGGTAAATAAAATTCTTTTATTCATATTATATTGATATTTAAACATTTATTTCTTCAATTCTATTGTTTCTCCCGTTACAGTTTGAAATTCCAATATATCGCCGCCTAATCTTCCGGTCCTTTCCCCGTTCCTGTAAATTTTTAATTGTGATTCAGGCCAAGGATTTTTCAATTTACATTCCCTATCATACTGAGAAAATAACTTTACATATTTTACTGTATCATTTTCTATTGCACTCATTACAATAAATCCTCCACGTGCCAGGAGCTTGAATTCGGCATCCCAACCTGAGGGCCATGCCGGGAACAGGTAAATAACAGCTTTCCCTCCAGGTTCAGGCGGGACGCTCTGCATCAACGCATAGTTAAGAGCAGTTGAAACATTACCCAGTCGCTGGCATCCAATTGCTCCCGGACCTTCTCTTAAAGTAAGCCTGTTAGGCAATACTGATACTTTTCCTGATCCTTCCCAGTCACAAAAATCTTTATCCGGAGAAATATTTGAGTTTATTTGATTTGGCAGAAGGAATTTCAAATCATCACCCCTTCCCAGTAAAGCAGCAGCAACAGGTCTCTTATCAAGTACATGGACAGAAGTAGAATCATTTATTTCTCCATTATAGTAAGCATCAAATGCGGCATTAGCCTTTAGTAAAATTTCTTTATCAGATGTAGCGACACTACATAGGTCATAATAAATCATATGTTGTGGGTTATCAACGCGACCATGCCCTGCCGGGGGTACACATCCAATCCAGTAATCTGGCTTATTACCCTTATATTCATTTAGATAGCTGAGAGACGGAAGCGGAGCGATATTTTTTAATAGTTCTTTCCATACATCTATCATCTCATGGTCTATGTCAAGTATTTCTGCTGAGCGTAATAATATTGGGGTCAATCCTCTGATTGCGGCAATATCAGTAAAAGAGTTATGAGCATCCCATATCCCTTCAAGATTATTGGTATGGTACAAATGATATTTCCCATCGTCTTCCTTTACAAGACCCGGATAATTACGATAGAATTCTACTGCACCCCTTATAACAGGATATGCAAAATCTCTTAGCCAGTTGGTATCATTTGAATATTCATACCTCAGCCAGAAAGTGTAAGCTATCTCTGCAGTAGCAGAAAAGATATGTGTTACATGCCCGAAAGGACCTACCCCCTTTTCAGGTATTATCCAGTGACCATCTTCCCAGTTGCCCACTGTAGCCCAGTTCCACCTGGGGTTATGCTTCGGCTTTGTTTGGGCATATTTTCTGAAACTTTCGGACCTATCATCCCATGGTTTCCTCAGAAGGTAGAGGTCACGCATCTCGGCTGCAATATCATCAGGCATTTCATTCAAACCATCAAAAAACGTGGTCTCAGGAAACCATAATCCCTCTGATCCCCATTGCTGGCGCGCTGCCATGGCATAGGAATCAAGATGCATGCTGAACATGGAAAACAACGGATCCATCAGGTCCAGTCTGTTTGAGGGCGCAAGAGGATTGTAGTAGCAGCTCTGGTTATTCCACCAGTATTGTGATCCCCATTCCCGCATATCCCCGTTGGTATACCACAACATTCCCCCGTATCGGGGCTGATAGAGGCCTCTAGATGAAGAAGCCATTATATATTGAAAATATGTGTAATGCTTCTCGACATTGTCTGCAATACCATTCTCACTATGAAGATCAACATAAGATTTTGACCAGAAATCATGCCACCAGGTAGAGTTATCCGAGAAATGCTTTTCGAAACCGTAACCGGCAGCGTATTCCAGATTGTTTAAAACAGTGCTGATTGATTCTGAAATATCCTTGGCACCACCATCTGAAGATACAAAAATTGTAAATTTACCCTTCTCTGGAGCAATAACCAGATTAACAGTTGATTCGTTAAGGTACCTTGCCTTACTATTCCTGCCTCTTACTGTAACTGCTATGACAGAGCAGTTATAAAAATCATTTTCACTGAATTCCTGGCTGAGCAATATATTATTTCCCCGGATATGTAACTGTGACTGGGATGTATGCCCTCTTCTCCTTACCCGCACGATATTATTCTCGGTCAATTTAAAATTCTCTCCTTGAGAGTATTGCATTATATACCGTAGCATTCTAAGATCAATACGAACGGGTGTTGGCACAGTCCTGTTATCTTCAATCTCAATAGCTATTACATCCCTGTTATTCAGAGCTATCATTTTTACCTTGAAATCATTTCCTTCAACATCCATTATACCATCATATAGATGCAGATGCTGATTGAAGCCATCCCCTGAAAACACATCATCACCATAATCAACCACGTTTATATCAATATAGCCACAGCCGCTAGCATAATCGCTGTGCCTTTCCATAAAGCTGTCCGTTGAATTGTTAACTGCAAATACATCATTTCTGTTGATTTGCATCTTAACAGCAAACGGTGTGGTCCACACCAGCGTTCCCATTCTCCCGTTTCCAAATGGCATTCCGGATTCACTTCTTGTAACCGGTTCATTATATACCAGATCAGCTTCAGAAACAAGTTTCCGTAAATATGGATCATCATATACTTCAGATTGCTGCAGACAGGCATATCCGGCTATTAAGTTCATTAAATGAAATATAACTAATAGGAAAATCAGCCTGGTTTTCATAAAAATTGATTTAAGAATTCATTGACGAAGGTCTAAGCTTTTCCAAGCTATTCTCAATAAGCATTTTGCAGTGCAAGGAATAAGGCACGGTAATATCTCATCAACCTTATCGGATCTTCATCATTTCCATCTATCTCGGCATTACAATATCCTTTAAAACCTGAATCTGCTAACAGTTTAAACAATTTACGGTATGGATACCTCTCATCCCATAATTCATGAATATGCAGACTTATTATGCGGTCCTTAAGCATGTTAAAATTATATTCAAGACCCTCACCCTCAGTATCACTGAGGTTGCAATTCCAGTTTACATATACATGAGGACTCTCTGAATAATCTATGATCTTTTTAATGACAGGAACTCTGGCAGTACCCTGACCATGAACACAAACCTTAATCCTCACTCCATGATCATAAGCAAACTCTCCTACTTCGGCCAGTGATTTACCTATCTGCTTAAATGTCTGTTCTTCAGGCACTCCCTCAGGTATCGCATTTGGAAATACTCTTATGGATGTTGCTCCAATATCCTCTGCCAGAAGCGTATACTCCTTGGTCCCTTCAATATTCTTCCGCAGTTCATCCTTATCAGCATAATGATATTGAAATGCACTGGCCAGGCTTATTTCTTCAAGTGCTGAATCCTCAAAGCGTTTTTTTACCTCAGCGCGCTCGGCAGATGAAAGGCTGACTTCTACTCCATGCGCATGTGTTGTCCTCAGTTCAACAGATTTATAACCTGTTTCTGTCAGATTCTTTATTATAGTGTCAATATCCCAGTTTTCCGCAAGAGTATATGTCATAACTCCAAGCTTTAAAGGGTTTTCATTGAGCTTAAAGCCTTGTTCGGAATTATTTTCATTCGTCTCTGTGTTGCAACCGGCAAGAATTGCTCCTGTTGAAGTCAATGCCGTGGTCCTTAAAAAATTACGTCGTGTGAATGATTTTTTCATGATTATGCCTTTATATTGTTTTTTATATTATGGTCTTCTTAAAAACCTGATTACAGAAAAAACATATCGGAAAAAAACAATTAATACCAGCCATCGCATGATAGATTGCATAATATTTAATTGCAACATGTAAATATATTAAAATATTTATAGTTTTGCTTAACCAGCTTAATAGCTAATAATTATTAAATTTATATCCTACATAGTATGCAAATCACAAAAAAAGTTATTTTTCTGATTACACTATCTTTTGTTTCAGGCCTTTCACTTTATGCACAGGATAGCATAAATGATATTTTCCCAGGTGCAAACGAGAGCACCCCTTCACTTTCAGAATATTTCTCCTGGATAAACAACACCAATGAGGGAAGCACAGAGGAACAAACTATGATCAACCTTAAGTTTTTTGATTGGTTGAGAAGAGAGTACGGTATGAAACTCGATATCTATGTAATAAGTGCAGGGGCTATAGATAAAGCCAGATGGTATGGCAGCATGGATTCAAAAGAATTCAAGAGGCAGTTTCCGAACGGTTTTGATCCGATATACCAAAAAGCAAAAAGCATGGGTACACGGCTTGGAACATGGGGAGGCCCGGATGGGTTTGGAGATACACCTGAAGAAGAACAGGCCCGAATAGATATGATTGTTAAGTTATGCAGGGATTATGAGTTCAGGTTGCTTAAATTTGATGCAGTAGTTGGCCAGTTAAGGGACAAGAAACAGGATGCTTTTATAAGAATGATGAATGAGTGCAGGAAGTACAGTCCCGATCTTATTCTTCTCAACCACAGATTAAACCTAAGCGACGAAGCTAAAAAACATGCAACAACATTTCTCTGGGAGGGAGCGGAAACATATATAGACGTTCATATGTCGAACTGGCAAATAACCGCACCTCATCACCGGGCAGGGGCGCTGTCAAGAGATATTGTTCCCGGACTTATGCGCATGACAGAAGATCATGGTGTATGTCTTTCTTCTTGTCTGGATTACTGGGAGGACGATCTTGTCTTGCAAGCTTTTAACAGAACATTATTATTATCACCCCAGCTTTATGGTAATCCATGGTTTTTGAGAGATGATGAATATCCTAAGCTTGCGAGGATTTTTAATCTTGCCCGGAAATACGGTAGTATAATGGTCAATGGAATATTTTTACCGGAAGAAAAATACGGAGAGAAGGCAATATCAAGAGGTAACTCAGATACCAGGCTTATTACACTCAGGAATTTAAGCTGGGAAAAAAATAATGTGAACTTAACAATTGGAAAAGAAACAGGTTTGATTAAAGATATCACCTATGAAGTTCGCTTGCTTCATCCGGTGGAACGTATTATTGGTTCATTCGAAAAAGGTCAATCGCTGGATATACCTGTTGATCCTTTCAGATCAGTTCTGGTGCTGGTTTGTCCTGACAATGAGGGAGGAATAGGCATCAAAGGATGTGATTATGAACTTGTCAGGGAAGTAAAAGATAAACCTGTCATTATCAAACTGAAAGGTTTTCCGGGAACTAAACATAGAATAAGACTGGTGGATGCAGGTAATGAATTTTCTTCTGCAACACTCGATGGCAGTCAGGCAAATTCACTTTTAAAAGGTAAGTCCCTTAACGTGACTTTTGATGGAGAATTAATTAAGGAACCCTATCACAGGAAGCTCGCTGAGCTTAAGCCCTGTGATGTTCCTGATGATGCGGAGACACTGTATGAAGCAACCATATTTGCTACTGATAATAATGCCCTTGAAATACGTGAATTACAAAGATCAGGCGAAACATCTGTTCCTGAAGTAAAGGAAGCAAGGGATGCCTTTCTTAATCAACCCCTTCTGAGAGACAGGGGTATATGGGACCGGTATATGTTTGATGATGATTATAATACATCTTTCTATGTCAGCCGCAGACGGCATAAAGCAGATTTATTAAACGGTGGTTCGCTAAGACTCGACTTTGGGGAGTTAGTTAAAATGGACGAATTGATTATAGAAGTCGGAAGTGAACATGCTTTACAACCCTGGAAAACAGAAGAGGCTGCATTTCTGGAAGTTTCATCAGATCTCAGTGACTGGGAGGAAATCAGGATACTGGCAAATAAAACCATGAAAATAAAGCTGGATCCTGACAGGCCTGTCAGGTATGTGCGCTTCAGTGGAACCCCGGACAAGATAATTGAAATTAAAGGATATCTCAATGGCAGTGAACTTGACCGTAGCAAATGGAAAGGCTCACACCTGTATAGCCCCTACAACCGGATAAAGACTGAAAAGGCCTGGGCTACATCAACTGTATTAAACGAAATAACCGATGGGTCTTACCTGGCAGTATGTCTTGAAGGTGAACATGGAATAGAGGGAGCATATGCAGCAATAAGGGTTGACGGCAAACCTGTGGGAGCTCCCGACAGAAGTCCATCATACCCTGTAAATCCCTGGGAATATCCGGTTACCAAAGCAAAATCTCATTATACATATTACATACCTCTTACCAGTGATATGCAGGGAAAGAAGATAGATGTAGTAGTACTGGGAATGAAAGGTGGAGTCAGTGACTTCAAACCGGAAGTATGGCTTACATGCTATCCTGCACCTTACGAAGAAAAAGAGCTGATAATGATCAGGGATAACTAATACTAAACAAGCCAACAGCAAAACTATTTGTTCCATAAAAGTAATAGTATATGAGTAAGAATATTGGAAGAAGAAAATTCATTAAAGGTACAGCAGGTGCCACCATGGGTGCATTGGTACTACCCGGGTCAAGCGTTTTTCTGGGTTCTTGTGATGCAGATAAAAATTCGAAAAACAATATTCACGGCGGCCCTGACTTGCTTGCCAATATTGACTGGGGATTGTTGCTGAGCGATCATGACCTGATCTGGAAAAGAGTTCCAACCGAAATGAAAGAAGCACCTCACTTCGGTAACGGGCTCCTCGGATCAATGTTCTGGGTGGAAGATAATATGATCCGCCTGCAGGTGTTCAGAACAGATGTTCATGACCATGCCGACCATACCTATGGATGGTCGGCCTATAGCCGTCCACGGTACCAGATCGGGTATTTCCTCCTAAAACCAAAAGGGAAT
Organism: Bacteroidales bacterium; assembly: GCA_016928075.1. Taxonomy (GTDB): domain Bacteria; phylum Bacteroidota; class Bacteroidia; order Bacteroidales; family VadinHA17; genus UBA9300. The sequence continues at coordinate 265,237 of JAFGLJ010000027.1, forward strand.
ATTGTTGGTTGCGATCTGAGACAGGACATATATTATGCCGAACTTAGAGGCAGTATTAATACAAGTCTGGGAAGTATTTCTCTTCATCATCTGGTTCACAGGTTGGATGATATAATCTACACTAAAATTGAGTGTGCTGGTTCTGAAGAATTATCAGAATGGCAGTGGCATCCTTTCGAAGCTAAAACTTCAAGAGGTGGAGATCCATCAAAATACGGACCTTATGCTCCCTATAAAAAGCTTATAAATCCGGATAATGAAGTTGAGTCAAAAGGAAAAATAAAAGTCAGTATTCAGGATCTGACTTCTGGAGGTGATTATGCAACAGCATGGCTCGAAAAAAGACATAGCAGTACTCGTGGTACACTGCTGGTAAATATTGAAAACTCATATCCCGATAAGAGCTCTGCCAGCACTTCCGTAAGTAATATTGAAAAAGTTGAGAATAAAATTGAAAAGGGGCTGAAAAAATGGATCAAGGAACACAGAGGGTGGTGGCATAGTTATTATCCTGAGAGTTTCGTTACCTTTCCCGATAGTGTCGGCCAGACTTTTTACTGGACAAATGTGTATCGCCTTGCATGTTGCACCAGGCCTGATGCCCAGTATATTGACACTCCCGGTATGTGGAACTCAGGTGGTCCCTGGCCCTACAGTACACATGATTACAATACACAGACAGTTCACTTTCCCGTTTACACTGCGAACAGACTCCATCTTGGAGAGGCTCTTGTGGAATCAATACACCGCAACCGGAATAACCTTATTGCCAACGTTGTTCCTGAAGAGTGGCAGGAAGATTCTGCATTACTGCCTCTTGCTACTGCCTTTGATCTTAGAGGGAAAAGAGATGGAGATCTGAGGTACAGTGAGATGGTCGGTTGCCTGCCCTGGCTATTAAACAATTGCTGGCTTCAGTACAAATATACGATGGATAAGGAAATGCTCAGGGTTAAAATTTTTCCAATATTGAAGCGGAGTATAAACCTGTACAGGCATCTGCTTTTTAAAGGAGATGATGGCAAACTATATCTCCCACCGACATACTCCCCTGAAATCGGTAATACCAGTGATTGCAATATGGACCTTGCATTACTTAAATGGGGCTGTCAGAAACTTATAGAGATTTGCGGAATCCTGAACATAGATGATCCTCTGATTCCTGAATGGAAGCACATTATTGACAATCTTGTTGATTACCCAACTGATGAATACGGATACAGAATGGGAAAAGACGAAAGTGCTCCCCTGGGACACCGGCATATGTCACATCTTATGATGATATACCCTTTATACCTTGAGAATTTAGATAATGCTGCCGACATTGATCTGCTGGAGAAATCGGTCAGGAATTATGAACCTGACTGGGCTGTCAAAATGGGGGCTTCACAATCATCGCCTGCAGCATCTGCTCTGGGTCTTGGGAATCTTGCCCACCAGCGGATGAACTATATCCTCTCCAGGGATACTGAAAATGAAACACTGGGAAAAAACGGGATGTACTACCTCGCTACTCCCTGTATTGAAACCTCATTGAGCTATAATACCTGTGTGCAGGACATGCTTCTGCAAAGCTGGGGTGAGAAGATCAGGGTATTCCCTGCTCTACCGGATGAATGGCAGGATGTGGCATTTTATAATTTCAGGACTGAAGGAGCATTTCTTGTCAGTGCCTCCAGGAAAAATGGTAAAACAGAATTCGTAAAGATCAAAAGTCTGGCCGGTGAACCATGTACAGTTAAAACCTCAATTGAAGGGGATCTGGCTGTTAGAAGCTCTGAGGAAATAAAAGTTGAAAAAGTCTCTGAAGACTGTTACAGCCTTGACATTAAAAAGGGAGATGAAGTCATTTTATATCCTTTAGGAACTCATCCCGACTTCAAAATTGAAGCAATGCCGGTTGATCAGGACAAGAAGAATTATTTTGGCCTGAAATAAACTATTCACCCTAGGGGGGTAATAATCCTCAGCCTCAGCATTAGACTATATCAAATCATTTCAAAATAACTATCGATACTCAGAATCTTAGGATTACAAACACCATTAATCTATGTTAGATATTAGTTATTGCCCATTCTTTATTTACTGAACTTAAATTCCCATCTGCTATCCCGATTCTGATCAGACAGTAAAGTAATCTTAACAAGATTGTTATTTGATACTAAATATTCATATGTACATTCGGAGTCAGTAGAACTTACATTATCTATCTTATAACCGTTTAAAGCGATAACAATTGAATATGGATCTTCTTCAACGAGGGATGAAACCCCGTATAACACCTTTTGCTTTTGATTCCATACAGGTTTTTCTACCATATCAATATATCCCTGCATAATATGACGGTCAGTTGACAAAACCTGGGGCCTGTTGAGACATTCTCTTACAGACATCATACGGGCTTCACCTGCACGCAATTGTTGTTCAAGCAGCATTGATCCCTTCAGTTTCCCAACATAATTATCATTCCAGAAATCATATACGTAATATGACTTATTCTTTTTCAGACCAAGTGCTCCATCCACGGGCTGACCTGATATCTTAATACCTATCTTCCTGCTATTCTCAAAATCGGGATTATAGAAAGTAACCTGGTGCCATTGGGGGTCAACCTCAAAATCATAAACCTTTGGTGATGCTGAGACAAAAGCATCAACCGGTCTTGCACTCTTGTTCTCAGCATGATACGGAAAAGTCCTGGTAATATCCCAAAGGGTTTCCGGAGTAAACTGTTCAAAGCTGTTTGCAAGCAGCAATCTTCCTGTAACTACATATGCCATTGTCAATACAGCCCTGACATAATCCCTGTTGTCCTGCAAACGTGCAATATTCTTTGAATCAGTGTCCTGGTTATACAACACACGATTTTTATACCACCTCATACCACAGCGTGTGACAGTAGTGCTGTCCATCAGGTCAGTATCATTCTCCGTTCGCATCGATGCAACCAGTCCGATCGATATATCCGTTCCCCTTTCCATATTACGTTCATTGACATAAGCGCCGGGTCCTAATCCTTCAACAGGATACCTGAAGATATTCCTGTATGCAGCTGCAGTTGTAGAATATTTATCTTCCATTCCTCCTTGCTTTGCCCAGCCCGAAGCTGGATAATCAAACATAAGACCTTTTATATTTCCCTTCTTCAGATTCCTGTAAACCCTTGTGAGATGTTCCTGAAAATCAGGGTCGGTATAATCATAACCCCAGACTACCCTTCCGTTACGTGTCCATGTTTTATGCCAGTCAGTAAAGATCTCACCTTCAACATCTTCTTCTTTATCCTTCCATGCGTAAGTCTTATTGAAGAGCATGTGACCCGGGAACTTTTTTGCATAGTCCTCAGATCGGTAAGCTGTCTGGAAATAAGTAAGCGGTATGCCTCCAAGATCCGTAACTGCCTTTCCCCACTTTTCAGATGTTTCATATGGCTTGACATAACGTCCGTTATGACTTGCATCGCGGTCGGTCTCCTCCATCTGCCAGTGCTCATCATCCCACCAACCCTGCTGATTATCAGGTAAATATGAATCAGGTACCAGTCTTACTGCTGCCCTGCTGTATCTCAAAAAACCAGATTTCTTTATCAGCTTCATCTCATTTACTGCTCCCAGGGTAGAATTCTCTGCCTTGCTGCCGCCATAATAACTGTTCTCAGCATACCACAGGCAAACTGACGGGAAATCATACATGCTAAGTTCAATTTTCTGTGCTTTACTCACATTTTTACCATAATCTTCCAGTGCGATTAAGGGATCCGTACTGACTACATCTATATAAAAGCAATCAGATGGCCGGTATTCATTTCCAGGATCTACCCTCTTTCCAACAGGATCTCTGGCAAACAGGTTAGCGGTATAGCTCAACCTGGGCCTGATACTCTCTTTCACAGGCGTAAGAACATCAGGAATAAGTGGTTTAAATGAACCATCCCTCAACCATATTTCACTCAAATATACATATTGATCCTTTTCCGGTCCATTACCTTTGGTGATAATAATGCTGAATTTTCCTGCTTTTGTTACCTCGCCCGGCAGCAGGAACTCTACCTGCTCAACATCTTCCTTCTTCCTGCCGTCAAACCTGGGAAGAATTTGATTCTCAACCAGGACTGTTCTTTTCATCACCCCCTTATCAGGGTATTCTACAAATACTGACTGGTAATTATCTTCATGATTGCCATGCCAGTAACCATTCCACCATGAGAATCCCAGAATATAGTGTTTGTCAGGAATAATATTGTTAGCATGGATAATTATTTCTCCCGGTAACTTCACAGAATTAGCTGTTTCATCACAACGGAATTCATGGTAATGCCATGTTTGTAACTCTCCCTTCTTATCAATCTGCAGGACTACCCCATCATCTTTTTGATCAATACTGTCTGCCGGCAGATCTAGATAGCACAGCAAGCTGCATTTCCCGTCAATGCCCTTTTCAAGTTCAATCCTTCTCGGCTGTTCAATGTAGGCAAACTTCTCGAAGTCAGCATAAGTAAGCCCGCCAAGTACGAGCGTCTCACGTTCACCATCATTTGTAAATGTCAGCAAAATATTATTGCGTGATTTCAAAGCGTTGCTTCTCGTAAGGGGTGAATACATCCTGGCACCGTATTCCAGAGGTTCTCCTCCGCTAAATCCGTCGACCATTGCAAAGTTTTCCGAAACATTCGTTCCCTCATACAAATGCGCATCAGAAACAGCATATATCTCTTTGACCTGCAAACTATTTTTCGTAGTATTCTCAATTCCGCCGCTTATTCTAATAAAACCATAATTCTCATAGAGAATGAAACTGAAGAAGAGTCTCGGAGAATTCTGTTTTTCAAGTGTTACATCGAGAGCCAGGCCTTTCCCGAAAACATCATTAATCCTTCTTTTTCCCCAGGACCTGATAAAAGAATCATCATCAGAGCTCAGGTCATTTATTCTAAGCTTAGCTTCTGTCAGTGCATCTCTCCCCGATAATTTATCTGTTACAGAATAGCTTCCAACAGAACAATCAAAAGTCAGTGCGCAGTATCTGTTTTCCAATGTAACATTACTGCCTTTCTTATCAACATTTACTTCAATGGGATTATCACATGAATTGAAGGTTATGAATGATATCAGCAGGATGTAGTAAAGACTATCATAAAGTATTTTCATTATTATTATTCGGTTAAGTTAAAATTCAGGTTTAAGTTATCGAATTCAATCACCCATCCGGCATCCTTGCTTATCTCAGATTCAAGACAGAGTCTTACAAGGTTATCATCCTCATGGCCAACAATATAAACCTTACAGTCATCTGAATGAATATTCTTTACCTTATAACCATTTAATGCAATTATTAAAGAATATGTTTCATCGGCAATAAGAGAAGACACTCCTGTCAGTACCATCTTTTCATTATTCCATGAAGGTTTTTCTGCCAGGTCAACATAACCCTGCATAATATGACGATTTGTTGAAATAAACTGTGGATGATTCAATTTTCTGTGAACGGCAAGAACTCTTGCCTCTCCCTTTCTTAATTCCTGACTTAAATTATCATGGCCATCAATAAGTCCGATATACTTATTATTCCAGAAGTCATAAACATAATAGCTATCATTTGCATTTACAGCCAGCCCTCCTTTCATATTACATTCTGAAAGTGGAATATCAATTTTTTTTATATTCTGGTTATCTTCATTATACAATACCAGTTGATGCCATGACGGTGATATAATAAAATCATAAATGCCCGGTATCTCATTAATAAAGGCATCCACAGGCCGGGGTGAAAGGTCTGTAGAATGGAAAGGATAGATCCTGCTCAGATCATATAATACCTCTTTATTGAAACGTGAAAAGCTTTCGGTAAGAAGCATACGTCCTGTTACTGCATAACTCATTGTAAGTATTGCCCTCCGCTCTTCTTTCAGAACAGGTATTTCCTGCCTGCTTCTTTTTACAAGCAGTGCTTTCCCATCCATATCATAGTTAATCACCTTACGGTTTTTGTACCAGCGTAAACCAACGCTTCTGACAGCTTCAGGCCTGAGCACATTATTGTCACCCTGGGTTCGTTGAGATGTAACATATCCAAGGGTTATAATATGATTTACGAAACCAGTATCGGTGTAGTCATAACTTTCCTGATACATTTTTCCATATATCCCGCCCATAATCTGGTGCCGTTCAGCTACCTTCTGTCCGTTTTCCAGGATATACCGGTGTGATTCATTGAATAACATATGATCCGGATAGGTCTCCCCCGAAATGTTTAACAGAAAGAAACCACATGCAAACGCTTGGGAAAGTATAGTAGTCCAGGTTAACATTCTGGGCTACTGACATAGTTTCTCCATATAATTCCAGTGCCATAAAGGGATCTGGTGATGTATACTCAAGGTAAAACCTGTCAGGAGAAATATACTTATCGCCCGGATCAACTCTTTTGCCTACAGGATCTTCACCATAGAGAAACAATTCCTTGTTTTCACTCTCTTGCAGTTCTGCAAATTTCATAAAATCTTCATAAGTAAGTCCGCCGATAACTATATTTACCGTACCGCCTGCTCTTTTTCTGCACAGAAGTAAATTATTGTAAGAAAGTAAATCTCCCCCCTTCCTGACCTTGTTTGCCGGACCTCCTCCATTTCCGTCAAGCATAAATTGTGTCATCATAATAAAAATTACCAAAATATAATATAAATAGCTGAAAAAATGATAATAATAATTATAGATAACAGGTTGAACCATTTATCCGTTCTAAAAATCTTGCGGGATATATTAAGACTTTTTATTCCGTCGTCTTTTTTATCCAATAATGAAATGCAAACTATCAGGATAGAAATTATTAGAAATGAAAGCATCATTTGATCTAAAAATGGTATTCCAGGGATCAAAAATTTGATAGCTGCTGAAACAGGTATAGAAAGAATGGTTCCCCAAAGGGCTGCATTGGCAGTTGTCTTTTTGCAGAACATCCCAAATACAAAAATAGCTGTTACACCCGGACTGATCATGCCTGTATATTCCTGTATAAACTGGAATGCCTGGTCTATACCGCCCAGTAATGGTGCCACTACAACTGCGAGTGCCATCGCGGCAATCCCCGAAATTCTTCCCACGGTTACCAACTGTCTTTCCGAAGCATTTTTATTGATCCAGGGTTTATACAAATCCATGGTAAAAATTGTAGATGCACTATTTATTATAGCACTGAAAGATGATACTATTGCAGCTATAAGGGCGGCGAAGATGAGTCCTTTAATACCTGATGGAACAATATTCTCAAGAAGCCATGGATATGACTCATCAGGCTTGACAATATCGGTTGAAAGAGCAAATGCTGCTATTCCCGGAATTACTACTACAAAAGGGAGGATCAGTTTCAGATAGCCGGCAAAAAGCATCCCTTTTTGCGCTTCATTAAGGCTCTTTGCCCCAAACGCCTTTTGTATAATATATTGGTTAGCCCCGAAATAATAAATACCGGCAATCCATATCCCCCCAAAAATGGCACGTATGCCAGGAAGATAAAAAAAGTCGGGATCTGATTTTTTTATTATCATGTGGAATTTCTCAGGTATCTCGGCAAACATGGTCTCAAATCCATCTATTATACCAGCACCTCCACCAACTGTATCGACAGCAAACCATGTGGTAAGAAAGCCGCCAACAAGAAGAAAAAATACCTGTATAATGTCTGTGCTGGCAATTGCTTTTAATCCGTTTAATATCGTATAAAGCAGAGAAAACACAGCTAATCCTATTATGCCATAAATCAGTTGAATATTGAAAACAGATTTAAGGGTTAGTGCCCCCAGATATAGTATTGATGTCAAATTCACAAAAATAAAAAGAGTGAGCCAGAAAACAGCCAGGATAGTTTTAATGCGGTTGTCATACCTGAGAGCCAGAAATTGGGGCATAGTATATATATTTTTATCCACAAAAACCGGAAGAAAAAATTTAGCCACTACAATTAATATCAGGGCTGCTATCCATTCATATGTTGCAATGCCAAGACCAATAGCATAACCCGATCCTGACATTCCTATAAACTGTTCAGCCGAAATATTTGCCGCAATTATCGAGCTGCCTACCAAAAACCAGGGAAGGGATTTATTGGCAAAAAAATAATCAGAGCTGTCTCGCACCATTCCTTTTGTGCGGGATAGCAAGTTGCCGACAAGAATGATTACCAGACCATAAGCAATAAAAATAATTATATCTGTACTTCCCATATTAGCCTAGCTATTTTTTGAAAAAATAAGCCTGCTCCGAAAAATAGGTTTTGTCATCAATTCCCCCAAAAAACTAATTATTATAATATCTCAAAACTTAATGTAATATTTTTGTCTATAGTTGTTTTTCAATTATGATATTTTCTGGATTTTTTACTTTTCAAAAAAAACTGAAAGATCAAAAGCTTTTTGTTTGTCTGCTAAGTTTTTTACAAAATGTGAAGAATAAATTTGGATATAATTACAATTTTATCGTTTATCAGGAAAAGTACAAAATCCACCATTAATGGTTATGTTCAATTAAGTGCGTCATTTCATTCCAGACCTAATCTCTCCGGATATAATGTTGCTAATATATTTAATAC
>JAFGLJ010000028.1 GCA_016928075.1 Bacteroidales bacterium
AAATGTTCTTACCATTTCATATCTTATCATAACATATTCTACACAATACTTAGAACTTCTGTGACAATTATATGACCCCTCGCGGGGACAGGGGAAGGAAGAGTATCGAATCTATGAAGGTTGAAAATGAAAATACCTCATTACAGCAGGAAGCAGGATATCGCGGTAAAACAGTCCTGGTGGTGACTGGGACAGTCCGCTGTGCATGGCACCGACATTTGCCAGTGACACTACAATGATATCGGTGCCTTCTATCCAGAACATCATGGCAGTAAAGCCCAGGGTACCCCCCGAGTGGCCGGTTACATCCTTTTCATTAATATAATCTTCAATCCTGGAGATCCCCTGCATATACTTCATCCTTGAATCAGGACCTTCTGCCGGTGGGTAGTAAGTAAAGTGCTCCCTGTGCATTGAATCCCCCAGCAGATCACCGTCACGCAGGGCCTGCGCCCAGCGTACCAGGTCGCCAGCAGTGGCTACCATGCCGCCGGCTGCCCATTCGGGTGAGAGGTTGCCGGCAGTTGATTCAACCAGGTAGGGCCGTATCTCTGGAAAATCTTTATGCACTCCGGCAGTCTTTATAAACCGGGGCGTAGCGTAATGGTAATGGTGAACGTATCCCCCGGGTACCTGCTCAAAAGATTCAAGATAGGTGTTATCTATATTAAGTGGTTGAAATATCCGGTTCCGTATCTCTGTCATAACATCATTACCCGTAACAGCTTCAATGATGAGGCCAAGGACAGTGTAGTTGGTATTTGAATAGGAATACCTTTCACCGGGCTCGAAATCGGCCCGGCATTTATCAGCGGTAACATATTCAAGTGTCTCTGTCTTGCCCCAGGTATGGTCCAGGTCCATCTCCTCACCCCGTCCCTTCCTGATCCAGCCGGGCTGGAATTCCCATGTAGGGATCCCGCTCTGGTGGTTCAACAGTTCCCTCAGGCTTGCACGATCCGTGTTGGGCACGGCCAGTACGATATCCTGGTCGAGGTAGTCGGCAGGTACTTTGTCAAGGTCGAGTTTGCCTTCCTCAACCAGCTGAAGGATTACCACGGCAATAAAGGTCTTTGTGATACTGCCGATACCGAATTTATCAGAAGTCATTACAGGCACCCTTCCCTGCAGGTCACTGTAGCCTGCCGTGCCTGTCCATGCAATGCTGTCCCCTTTGCCGACAGCTACCGAGATACCGGGAATACCCATTACTATTCCGTTTATTAAAGCCTCATTAAGTATATCCTCATCATATTTGATTTCCTGCTTACCGTTGGTCCTGGTACATCCAACAGTGGCGTTCAGCAGGATAAATGCCAGGGCGATTACCTGACAAGGCTTGATAATCAGACTGTAACGGATCATAATTTTCTTTTTTGATTACTATTTAATGACTTTATGATTATATTTTTCAAATAAAACACAGGCTTCCGTGATGATGTTTCTGAAATTTTCGGATGGCCGGTTAAATAAGCCGATGAATAGAATTTCTTTTTCCGGGATTACCAGGTAAATGGATAAAAAACCTCCCTGGCTGCCCGTGTGATATACAAACTCCGTGTCAAAAGTATGCTGCCCCCTGAAAAGGAAATCCTGGTCGAGAAACCAGGAAAAACCAATATAAGGTTTAATAGTGTCGGCCCAGTTCGATGGGGAGAAGACAGTCCTGGATTCAGCAGTTAATTCCTTGTTTAAAAAGACGTTATTCTTAATGGCATTTTCATACTTTGCCAGTTCCAGTACTGAACTCCACACACCCCCGTTGCCGGCGGCAGCAAATTTAGGACATTCACCGTAATCGAACTCTTTATACACAGTACCTTCCTTTATATAAGCATGGGCGACACCTGATTCCGGGTGGGGCCCGTCTGTTATCGTACTGGTAATCATTCCTGAAGGGATGAAAATATTATTTATTATATATTCCTGCCATTTCGTCCCGGTAACCTGCTCTATCACCAGGGCAAGTCCGTTGAAAGCGGGATTGGAGTATTCATATTTTTCACCAGGTTCAAAATTAAATGACTGAGCCCTTTTTATCGGTTCGAAATTTTCCAGGTCATTTGCCGCCAGGTAGAAAATGCTATCCCCGTAGTTGTCCCTGATGTCGGGTAAGCCTGACGTATGGCTCAGCAGATGCTTTATTTTAACTTTTCGGGCAATCCCGGGATTGTCAAAATCGGGGAAATATTTATAGATACTGTCTTCCAGTGATATCCTGTTTTCCTCCACCAGCTTTAAAATCCCGTAGGCTACAAAGGTTTTGGAGATGGATCCTATATTGAAGAGTGTGTTAGGAGTAATTTTCTCTTTTGTTTCCAGGTCTGCCAGACCGAAACTTTTCAAATAAACAGTGCTGTCTCCTTTCATAACTACAAACGAACCACCGGGTTCATCCCCTGAAAATTCTTTTTCTAATAGTGAATCCAGTTCATATTCAAAGCTAATTTGTGGGTGCTTTGGATTACAGGCAACTACGAATAAAATACTGAAGATGAATATACTGTGTTTCATATGTCATTGCAATTTCTTGTTCATTATATTTTCAAACCTGGTGTTGCTGATAGGGTGGTGGCTGATAATCTCACCCTCATATATAATGCAAAAGGTACCGAAAGGGCTCGGGTTCTCCTGTGCAGAAATTGCATCATTAAGATTTATTAACCTGCACTCTATTTCAAGCTTACGGGCTGTTTGCAGGATGGCATTGACATTTTTTTCAGTATAAGGACACTGGAAAGACCTCAATATTGTCAATCCCTTATTATACTTTTTCAGATTTTCATTCATGTTTGACTTGAAGCCAGGGTTTTTTCCCTTCCCGTCAAACTTTCTCACCAGTAAATCGAAATCGGGACTGCAATGATCGGCTATCTGAAAGCCTTTCTTTAGAAATATCCGGTTATCAGCCATGAATGATCCTTTCCTGGTAACCACGGCCACACCCAACATTTCTTTCTCTTTTGCATCCTTGATGCATTCATCAAGCAGCGCGGATGCGAGCCCCCTACCTTTATATTCGTTCCTGAAGCCAACGAAAAGACAATGGATAAACATATAATCCTCCGCATCAACGGGTCGGTGGGCAAATCTCCCGGGAATATATTCGATCATACCCTGGTAACCTCCTTTCTCCAGTATGACAGCCTTTATCCTTAGACCTTTATTATAATATTCACTGAACCAGTCAATTTTATGCCTCAGTTCAACCTGCTTTTTCACGTCCTTATATCCGCAAACACCATATGCAGAGATATTCTCAGGTGTGAGATCAATAATCTGTATACCTTCCATAATTACTTCTATTGTTGAAATGTTGAATTGTTAAATTGTTGAACTGGGATTTTATTCAAAGCCTGTATAGCCCCTTTAACAATTTAAGAGCATCACTTGATAGTTGGGTAATAACCTTTACCAGGTGATGCGCAGTCCGAGTGCTCCGCCCCAGCCCAAGCCGTGAACCTCACCCAGGAAATCCCAGATGGGTCGTGTATCAAGGCTTACTAGGAAGGGGAGGTCCCTGAAATTATATTCTATCCCGATCTGTCCGCCAAGGCCTACATTAACCGAACTGTTGTTATCATAGCTGTCAAACGAGACACTGGCACCGGGACCAATATACCAGTTAAATCCACCCAGCAGGTGCCAGTCCCAGTGGTAAATGCCAATCAGGGCAAGCCTGGTATTATCGTTTTTAAAACCGAAACTTGCATCAAGTTCCAACCGGTTCCTGTTGTTAAGGCCTTTCTGGAAAGATAGTTCAGCACCATTATAGTATTCGCCCCCGTAAATACGTGCACCCAGTGCATAAGGACTCACCTGTGCGGAAACAATAATACATGTGCCTATCAGTGCAATAAATAAAAGTATTTTTTTCATGATGAATAATTTACCTATTCCCCACATTAAATACAAAGAACAGTTAAAGATAATATAATGATGGGGAAATAAAGTTGACAAAGTTGATAAAGTTGATAAGGTTTATAAAGTAGAGACGCCAGTCATGGCGTCTGAAGGGAATTTTGCAGGAAGATTGCAATGATTACCAACCGTAGAGACGCGCTTCAGCACGTCTCAAGGTAATTCTGCAGAAAGATCAGTATGGTTACCAATTATTGCGTGAATTCCTATTCCTCTTAAAATACATCCTTATCTCCTTAATCAGTTTTACAATGCACCCGTCTCTGCGGAACTTGAGGATTAGAAATGCAGATTCAAAAAAAAGTTTAACTTTATATAAAATGAGATCAACCTTATTTATAATCGGGGTATTGGCTCTTATTCTTGGGTCGATAGAATATTTTGCCGGCAGGCCTGACAGCATTGTTCATTTTCAATTATATTTCAGTAATGCAAGTATTGCTCCTGCGGTGCCGGACATCTATGGTGCTTTAGGTAATTATGCACCTACTTTTTTTCATGCCTTATCATTTTCCCTTATTTCAATCTCATTGTTGGCGGGCTGGTTCACAAAAGAGTTCTTATGCATTTTCTGGTTTCTTCTTGACTCTTTGCTGGAGTTGGGGCAACTAATTATAACCAGGTCACTGGCATATAAAATAATTCCTGGTTCATTATCCGAAAGTCAGGTAATAAACAGAGTCATTGATTTTTTCGAGCATGGCACTTATGATCTGTTAGATGTTCTTTCAATATTCCTTGGTTGTCTTATTGCTTATTTGATTGGAGTTCTAATTTCTAAATAATATGGTTATGGCAAAAAAATTAACTGCTTTTCTGCTATTTACAGGTATAGTTATACTGGGAATCCTCACTGCTCTTGAGAGTCGTCCTGAACCACTGCCAGAGTTTAAAAAATGGGAAGTTGTTTATTCCTACTCTTCAACCGGTCACACTCTGAACGGGATCTGGGGAACAGCTGCAAATGATATTTGGGCATATGGGCCTTATGACAGGATGTTTCACTGGGATGGAACAGCCTGGACTGAGGTTAGCATCCCCATAGCAACGAGTTCCATCGAAAGCATGTGGGGTAACTCCTCTGATGATATCTGGGCTATAGGACAGCCCGGCAGGGATGAGGGTGAAATCCTCCACTGGGATGGAAGTGCCTGGTTAAAAGCAAGTACCACCAGCAATCCATACCCCGGTACAGATTATCTTGCATATCCCTTATTGGGAATATGGGGAAATAATTCAGATGATATCTGGATTGTCGGGGAATTTGGTAAGATAATACACTGGAACGGGAACAACTGGACTATTGTTCCATCCAATACTGACAAATCTTTATTTGAAGTCTGGGGTTTCTCAAACAATGATGTATGGGCAGTCGGGGATGCCGGATGTATTATGCACTGGAATGGTTCTGCCTGGTCGGAGATACAAAGTAATACTACAGAACGTTTGGAAGGTATATGGGGATCAGCCGCCAATGATTTCTGGGTATGTGGTAATACCGGTATATTACTTCACCGGGATGGTAACAATTTCAGTTTAACGGATGTTTCACCATATCATATTACATCATTATGGGGTACTGGCAATAATGATATATGGGGAACTGGTTTTGAAGTATATCACTGGGATGGGAATGAATGGTCAAAAATATATGTCCCTGCCGGAGAGGGCCCGGCTACTTCAATAGGATTGGAAAAAATATGGGCCTGTGATACCACTAATGTCTGGGGTGTTGCCGGACAAAATATATTCCGGTATTAGGATGCAAATGCCCACTCATTACCTTGAATCGTCCATGTTCAATGCGAGTTTTCGAGTACTACTGGATAAGGTGAGGGATTTGATGCCTTGCCCGGAACTTTAGCCCCTGGAATCCTCTCCCGGACTTGCGGAGATACTCATCTCCGCAAACGAATTCCGCCACATGGATATTCTCTATCCCTATAACGAAGTGGACATTGCTATCCCGGTATGCTATCGCCCGAACAAGAACACAGTCGTGCCGGCAGCGTTGTGGCACCTGCATCTCCCTGTGTCGACTGAGGACGCATGTTGGCCTGGCGTAAAGAACTACGGGTTCCCGAAATTCGTGAGTGAGATAAACATCGACTTCACTGCCGAAGGTGCAAGTTGCCACTGGTTGCACGATAAGAGAAGAGTGCTTACGCTAAGTGTTAAGAAGTTGGATACCACATTTACGCAGTGGGAAGTTAAAAACATTACACTGCGCAACGGTCGCCTGATACAGAGTATATTCAACGGACAGGGACAAAAGGGTGTAGATCAGTCACCCGGTGGTGGATCGGTAAGTTTCGGCGATCATCCGATAGCAGAACAACTTCTGGCGTTGAATGTCGAAACCAGGTCGTTTCGTCACGAATACATACCGGTAGCTGAAGGCACTCTTGGTATCGCCATCGAGTTACAAAGCTCAGGGCATTGAAGGTCGGGGGGGTAAAGGAATTCTGCATGAAGAATACAATAATTGACAACTGTAGAAACCCTGGAATTCTTATTTTAAGAATAATTAAAAATAGTTTAATATTTTTGCTAAAAACATATAAAATCGAAACAATATTATCTTTATACCGAATGTTTTCTGAATTCTGATGCGAATATTGGGAATTTAATAAAAACTTAATCTTGAAACAAGATGTCTAAGGTCCTGGCTTTTGCTACAGAAAAACAGGCATATTTTGATCTATTTATAGAATCGTGCAATAGACATAATATTAATCCTGTTATACTGGGATGGGGGAAAAAATGGATTGGCTTCGGGGGAAAAATGATGACAATACGGGAGTATATAGATGATTTGCCCGATGATGAAATTATTATGTCAGTTGATCCTTTTGATGTTATTTTTTTGTGTGGGCTAGATGAAATAGAACATAAATTTAAAAATATAAAAGCCTCCTTCCTGTGCGGTGCACTTAACCTGAATTTCTTCAATGCGATAGTATATAATTATGAATTCAATAAAACCAGGAAGAAAACCCCAAGAACTCTTACTAATTATAATTTCCTGAATACCGGTACATGGATATCAAGAGCCGGATATGCCAGATTCATAATTGATGAACTTGTTGGCAAATACCAGATGAATGGGACCTCAATGGATCAGCAACTGCTAACTGGTATTTATATCCAGAATTCCTACAGTGTGGATATCGACTGGAATTGTGAAATATTCCATAACCTTCTGTTCAAGGATTTCATTACACGCAGGCCAGATCTCAAAGACCTGCAATTTTATGACGGCAGGGTTATCAATACCGCATCTGATTCGAAACCCTGCATTCTTCATGCTTCAGGCAATGCTGACCTTAAAAAGCTGGCAATCAGGCTTGGATATGATCCCGAAATTACCGTTCCTGTAAATGACAATATCTATTTCTGGAAGAAGAGCCTTTTCCATATCGGTCAATTATTAAAACCTTACAGGAATTTCATGCCCTGGAACGGCCAGAATAACCGTCAGAACTGAAAAAATCATGTACCGGAGGACGAGGCATGGGGCAGGGAGGTTACAATAATTGGCAACCGTAGAGACGCGCTGCCAGCGCGTCGTTAAATTTTGCGGGAGGTTCAATTATTTTTCTACTTTTTCACGTATCTTTATTATCATGTTCTTATTGTTTACTATTAAACAACTGTCTATTTTGTTATTATGAGCTTATCTATTAGATTGTTTCTTTTGTTTACATTACTGGTTATTGTCAGTTGTCAATCCAAAAAGAGTCGGAATCTGGAATTAATTATTATACCGCTACCTGAATATATTCAGGATTTACCTCCAAGTGAATCCCGGTATCTTTTAATTAACATCGGGACTGGTGAAAGAAGCTTTGTATATCCTCTTGGTGTACAGGATATTAGGTCAGGCGGACAGGAGCCAGGTTCTTTTACAAATATAGGTGTGACGGTTAATAATTGGGGTCCGGGTGCTGAGCATGCATTTAATTTCGATCAAACAGAATACGGTATTCCACAATTTGAAATATCTATAAAAACAGAACCGGACTTTCCACTAACTTTTAAGGTAGGCAAAGAAGGTTATGTTTATTTATGTGGGGCTGGTACAGTGATTTTACAAGATGGATCAGAATATGTACTGGGATATAATATCACGGATGATCAATGGATTAATGGTCTTAAAAGCACGGAACATTATATCAGGCAGGGATCCTGTGAAGCACTGGGACGACTGGGTGTAAAAAATGCTCTACCACATCTGTTGAGTGTTCTGAATGATACAATCTGGGAGGTAAGACGCAATGCCTGCGAGTCGCTGGGATTATTAGGGGATTTAACCGTTGTACCTGATCTTGAAAAAATGCTGAATGATGAAAACGAGCATGTAAGGGATGCAGCTGAATATTCAATAAATCAAATACGCGGAACACTGGAAGAAAATCTTTCAAAGTTATTGATGGAAGCAGTCGGTACAAACAGATATATGTTTATTACAAGGGATACTTCAAGAACTGGCAATTAGTCTAACAGGATTATATCTTTCTACAGGAATCGTGTGTTGCCTTTTCCAGATGGCTCAATAGTTAACGTTTTGTGGTTATTTCAAAATTATTTTAATATTTTTAATAAAACACTAAGAAGTGTTACCGTAATAAAACATTTCGGGAGGTTAAATATGAAAGTAAGTATTACAGGTTTGATTACTGAGCAGAGGGGCTCCGCGGGGTATCCAAAGGGGCTTTAATAAAAAATTACTTTTGAAGCAAGAAAAAAATATTGATGAACTAAAGATCAAGGTCAAAAGCAAAGAAGGCAAACAATGCATCTATGTTGAAAGAGATCTGTTAGTACACTCAATAATTGACAATATTGAATCATCGGATTGGGGAGTCAGGATTAAACTGTCTGATTTGGATTCAAAGGGATTTACAGGCGAAATCATGAGAGACCAGGAAGGTAGAACAATGAATGTTTCTGCCAGCTGGGAGGTATTTTCATATTCGCCCAACAAGTGGGGTGCCAGTTACATTGGATGGACCATATATTTTAACCCGGGACTGGTGGAAACAACATGCAGGTATGCAGAAAAAATAGTTAACCTGGATACAAGGGAGCGCTCCTGGTCTTTAAAAAAGTGCATTTCCCTGACTCAGAGGAGCAGCCTGCTATCGAATGTTACAAATAAATTTCTTTTCCCTGAGGGTTGGATCCCGGCCGGTATGGGTGAACCCTGGGATATATTTGGCACCTACGGTCGTATACCGTTCAATTTACTACCACCTGTAGATACCAGTTCGTATGACAATGAATTTGAATGGTTGCCTGAGCTGGACGAGAAATGGGAAAAATTTGCGATGATGGAAGACCTGGGAAAGACTTTCGACTCACTTCGTGATTCAGCAAAAAGTAATGGGATTGTGCTCCCAAAACCATTCCTTATATTCTTTGAATCCCCTTATCATCAGAACTGCATGATTTCTGTCACAGATTGTTATTTTGAACTTTCAGACCAAATAGTTGAAATCCCGGGTGGCCAGTCAGGTTTTTTTATCCGGTTTATGAATGACAGTCAGGGAGTAATGCACTGGTATCTATACATTGATGGAGAAAATAATCACAGGGTAGCTGCCACAAACTGGATGCTGGACAGTGAATATCCCATTGGTAAGAGTCTGGAAAGCAAGCTTGAAGATGTAATTATTTGTTCAAATTCTTTTGTAGAGTTTATATACCGTTTCTGGATTGAAAATAAAATCTGGATTTCCGGTACCTATAAACTCCCGAGATTAAAAGAAGAGACCGAATATATAAAGGAAGTTAAAAAGAGGGCAAAAAAATACTCAGATGAAAAGGAGGGGTAGAAGAAAATTTCTTAATATTCTTCAGCAAATTTCTTTTTTAACTGCTCAAGAGTGAAACTGCTTTTACACCTTGGGCATTTGTACAGTCCGTGTTCGCCTATTTTTTTGTGAGAATCTATGATTGCTCTGCAGGTCGGGCATATATACCATTTAGTTGTGAGAGCAGTCCACAGGATGACGATAGCAAACAGAATAAGGGGACCTGCCAGCAACCATAACCAGTTGGAGAGTAGGGTCAGGGCATAGCCACCTCCAGCAAACACTGCAGCCATTGCTAAAGCAATCAGATTGGTCAACAAAATGCTTATTATCCTGGCTCGTGAAGAAGCTTTATGTTTACCTGGTTTTATTTCCGGGATCGGCCGGGTTTTTGAGAAGGGATACTTATCCCTTTTAAACTCTTTCTCTGTATCGTCTTCAGTTTTCCTGGTGACGGGTGCTTTTTCCCACCGCCTTTCGGGTGGAGTGGGATGAGGTATCTTCTGTTTAACAGGTTCGGTTCCTAAACCTATGAGTTCCAGGATATAGACGTTTCCGCCGCTATCACCAAGGACATAAAATTTTCCTGTAGTGCTAACAGAAATAGCTGATATATTTCCGAGGCAGGGGAATGAATTAACAGGTTCCCTTGAATTAGCATCCCATATCGTCAAAATATTGTCTTTTATGAATGATGTTTTTGCCTTCCCATCAGTCTCAAATGCGCTGAACCATTTGCCGCCTTCAACACCCTGGAAGACTTTTTTTTCTTTTCCTGTCTCAACATCCCATAACCTGAGAGTATTATCGCTGCTTGCAGAAGCAATTGTTTTTGCATCCGGGCTGAAACAAACAGAGTAAAGTGAATCTGTATGTCCTGTGAGCGTAAGTCGCTCTTTTCCTGTTTGTGCATCCCATAGTTTAATGGTTCCGTAGTTGTAGTCTGAAGCTAATGATTCCCCATCAGGAGAAAATACACAATCTATGCTCTCTACATTAATCCTGTATATTTTCTCCCTTGCCTCCATATCCCACATAGTGATTCCATCACCTATAAAAATCATCCTGTTACCGTCAGGGCTGAACTTGCAGGAAGACCATGCTGCATCTTTTTCTATTACTTCAATATGATTGTTGTTCTTCAGATCACATAAAATGACATTCCCTTCGCCTGCACCACTATCTTTCCCTGAAACTGCGACAATTTTTTCCCCATCCGGGCTAAAGGAAATATAATTTATCGCAGCTTCATCTTCATAGATAGTAGTTCTCCGTGGTGTTAGCCTGACCAGCTTATTATAATTACCCTGTTTCAATAAAATAATTTCCCCCATTGTTGTTCCTATTACTATATCTTTCCTGTCAGGGCTGAAACCACAATAGGTGATTGGTGATTCAATCTGCTTGTTATGATGCACAAAGTCTCCGGTATAGGCGTCATAAATAATAAGATTACTGTCGAGACTTCCTGCCATTACCTTCGAATCGTCAAGATTGAAGGCACAGCAGGAGACCCTGTCCGTAAGAAAATCATCCTCATAGACAGTCTCTACACGGGCTCTTGTTGCATCCCAGATTTTAATTGTACCATCAATGCTGCTTGAAGCAATCGATTTCCCATCCGGGCTATATATACATTTGCTTATTTTATCGTTGTGACCTATCAGTTTGCTTAGAAATTCAAAACTATCTGCATCCCAGAGCAACAAAAAATTATCTGCCCCTCCTGTGATAATAACAGAGCCATCCGGACTATATGCACATGCAGTAATTTCTTTCGAGTGTGTTTCTCCCCTGGGAACATCCTCGAAATCACCTTCAGAATCAAGTTCGTCATTCTCTGTTATATAGAATATCTCCGGCAAATGATATCCTTTGCCGGAATCCCCACCTGTTACAATATCTACTCCATTCGAATTTAAAGCACAACAGCTTAAACTTCCTTTCAACCGCTCATAGCTTAATTCCTCATAACTATCTGCATCCACCAAAGCAATTTCCCCGTCGTCGTTTGTTTTAACAATAATTCTGCCATCCGGGCTATAAGAACATGAAGTTATTGGACGATAACCTGATGTTATTGTCCAACATTCCTGGAATGTTATTGAATCCCAAAATTTAATCTCACCATCATCACTTCCGGAAACAATCGTTTTTCCATCCGGGCTGAATGCCAATGCATTGACTATATCAGAATGTCCCTCCAGCCTTGCCAGTTCTTTATATGTTAAAGAATTCCAGATTATAAGGTTATTATCCTGGCCTCCTGATACAATAAGTTTACCGTCAGGAGAGTAGCTGCAACAATTCACTCCTTCATCATGAGCTTTTAGTGTCTTTATTTCCGTAAGGGTTTTTACATTCCAAATTTTTACGGTTTTGTCATCACCTGCTGAAAGAATCAGCCTGTTGTCAGGAGAAAAGGCGCATGAATTAATTGGATTTCCATGTTCTTTTATTGTAGCCAAAATCACCGACTCAGATTCAGCAAGTGCATTTTTTAATTTAAACCAGGGCTCTGAGCCCGGTTTACTTCTGTTTTCTAATACTGACTTAATAATCCCTGAAATCAATCCGTTACCACCCTCACGGTCAACCCACTGCAGACGGTTATACATCTGCTGCCAGAGAATCTCAGGCCGCTCGCGCAGATTGTGAAGCTCCTGGCCCAGGACCTTCCGGAAAGCTTCTAAAACTGTTTTTTGCTCTGTGCGGTTCATCAGCTTGGAGCTTATAGATATTTGAAATGTTCTTCCTGTATACGAAATATTCTGATACTAATATGACTGATTCTTGATATCCCTGGTCAGTTCCAGGTAGGCACTTACCTGCTCTTCCATTGAAGTGCTCCATGGATATTCTTTGTATTCTTCAGGCTTAATCCAGGCATGTGCGTCGTGCTCGGGACTTAAGCTGATGCTTCCGCTGACATAGTCGCATACAAAGGTTATGCCTGTTACCCAGAATGGCTCCTTGATAAAGTGCCATGTCTTGAAGGGTCGTCCAACATGGATATCTATTCCTGTTTCTTCCTCTACCTCTCTTTTCAGTGCATCAGTCAGGTCCTCCCCGTAATCCATCTTTCCGCCCGGAAGCTCCCACTTACCAGGGTCATGACTGCTTTTTTGCGCACGTTGAAGTATCAGTATCTTTTCATTTTTCCTGATGATAGCTTTTCCTGCTACCCCTAATGGTTTGTTCATTTTAGTTCCCTCCCGCATTTTTTACAATATTTATTTGTTGATGAATTTATATACCCACATTTACATATGATGGTTTCAGATTTTTCAGCAGGAGGTCCAGGCTGTTTAGCTCCTCCTGCTTTTTTATTTTCTGTCTTAAAAGCAGCCTGGAGCATTCCCACTGCGGCCTGATACCGTACCTCATTGCTTATGCTCTCATTTTTAGCCACAGACTCAAGTGCATTCATGGCTTCTGCGCCACCAATCTGTCCGAGTGCTTTTGCAGCGTTAACCGCGACCCCGCTATTTTCATCGTAGAGGCAGCCGGTTAAGACCTTAACTGCAGCCGGGTCCTCCAGTTTGCCGAGTGCCCAAATCATAGCGCTTCTGACCTCAGGTACAGCTTCATGCATCAAGGCAACAATGAGACCATGTGTGGCCCTTTTGTCCTTAAGAAAACCAAACAAACCGGCAAATATCAACTTTATGTTGGTGTCAGGATTTAAGAATACCAGGGAACAGATATCAAATGCATCGGCCTTTCTCAATCTGAGGGTTGCCCATATACAGGCACTGATGGTCATAATAGAGTCAGATGTAATACCCATTTTCAAACTATCTGCAAGGATGTCAAACTTTTCTGTTGGATAGTTTAACTGGGATCCTCCTTGTACAGAAAAAAGAATTTCTGCCGCTTCCTGGCGATGCTGCTCTTCTTTTGAGCCGAGTATTTTGATAAGCTGATGTATGGCGGTCGGTCTTTCAGATGTACCCATAATACGCCGGCTAATATCCTCCGGCTTAACGCAATCCAGTGTACCTTCCGATAATTTCTGTTCAAGAAAAAGGAAGAAGGCCTTTTCTTCTATTTGCGCAATTTTTCTCAAGCCTGTTATCCCCTCTTGACCAGTTCCGGGTCTGTCAACTTCAATTTTGGCCTTGGAGTCAGTAGAAGGTTTTAAAGGCGTTTCTTTTACTGAAGAGCCTATATTGAAACCGTATAGATCCAGAATATAAATATTGCCACCTGTATCACCGCAACAAATTCTTGACTCTTTTAAGCTATAGCTTACGGATTTTACTTCTCCCAAGGAGGGGAAAAAACCAATAGGTTCTCCATTATTTATATTCCAAAGTTTCATGGTATTATCTGAGCATGCAGAGACTATTTTGGTCCCATCAGGGGAAAAGATGATTTTGTTACCAAATGCATGTCCTTTAGGGGCTTTGATCTCGGCCCCTGACTCTGCATCCCATAGCTTCAGGGTATTATCCGAGCTTTCCGATACTATCTTTTTCCCATCCGGTGAATAGGCGTATGATCCGATACTTTCCGTATGGAGATTTCTTTTAGTGGCGCCTGACTCTGAGTCATAAAGCTTTAATGTCTTATAGGATATAGTGAGTATCTGTTTTCCATCCGGAGAAAATATGACATCGGAATTAAATAGGTGGCCTTCGAGGGTCTTGATTTCGGCTCCTGACCCTGCATCCCAGAGCTTTAAGCTATCGCTTACCGAAAGTATCTGTTTTCCGTCAGGGGAAAAGGTGCAGGATTTGATTCTCCATGTGTGTCCTTTGAAGGTGTTGACCTCGGCTCCTGACTCTGTATCCCAAAGCTTTAAGGTATTGTCCATGCTTGCCGAGAGTATCTTTCCCCCATCAGGGGAAAAAGTGCAGAAATTAATACTGGATGTATGACCTATGAGGGTCTTGATCTCGGCTCCTGACTTCACATCCCAGATCTTTATCGTATTTTCAGGGCCAGGCGAGACAATGTTTTTTCCATCCGGGGAAAAGGTGCGGTGGTCAACACCAAAGGTATAGCCTTTCCGGGTCATGATTTCATCTCCTGACTTCACATCCCAGAGTTTTAAGGTCATATCATCGCTGGTGGTAGCTATCTTTTTCCCATCAGGGGAAAAAGCACAGGAATTGACACCAGATGTGTGGCCTTTGCTCGCAGTGGTACTGTTTGTTGAATCTGCTGCCCAGAGCCTTAAGGTATTATCCCGGCTTGCCGAGACTATTTTTTTCCCATCCGTTGAAAAAGCGAAGGAATTGATTCTGGATGAGTGGCCTTTGAGAGTTTTGATCTCGGCTCCAGATTCTGTATCCCAGAGTTTTAATGTCATCCAGCCTCCTGAGAGTATATTATTCCCATCAGGTGAAAAGACGCAGAAATTAACAGGATCATTGTGGCCTTTGATGTTCGTTATCTCTTCTCCTGACTCTGCATCCCATAATTTTAAGGTCTTATCAATGCTCGCTGAGACTATCTTTCTTCCATCGGGTGAAAAAGCGCAGGAATTGACACTTTGAGTGTGTCCTCTGAGGGTTGTGACCTCTGTTCCGGATTCTACATCCCAGATCTTTAAGATTTTAACCACGCTTGACGATACTATCTTATTCCCATCCGGTGAAAAGGCACAGGATTCTATCTTATATTTGTGACCTTCTAGTGTGCTGATCTCGACTCCAGTCTCTGTATCCCAGACTTTCAAGGTATTATCCAAGGCTGCAACAATCATTTTTCCATCCGGGGAGAAGACACAGGAATTGACCCACTTACTGTTGAAGGTCCTGATCTCGGTTCCTGACTCAGCATTCCTGAGTTGTAACCCAATCCCGATAGCTGAGAGTATCTTATTCCCATCAGGGGAAAAGGAGCAGGAATATGCACTATTTTTTTGAACTTTCAGAGTCGTGATATCAGCTCCTGACTCTACATCCCAAAGTTTTAAGGTCTTATCCTGGCTTGCTGAGACTATCTTTTTTCCATCCGGTGAAAAGGCGCATGATTCGACACTTTCAGTATGACCTTTTAAGGTTCTTATTATAGACTCCGACTCTACTGTTCTGTTTATCTGGTGAAACCATGGATTGCTTCCCGGATGTATTCTTTTCTTAAACTCAGGAGCTAAAATATTTGAAACTGGTCCATCCCCATCTTCTCCATCCTCCCACTGCAGTCTATTGTACATCTGCTGCCAGAGGATATCAGGCCATATCATCAGATTGTGAAGTTCCTTGCCCAGGACCTTTCGGAATGCCTCTAAAACTTTTTTTTGCTCTTTTCGGTTCATTGGAGTCTCCTGATCTTCAGCAATAAGATTATGGCTCATATCATATTATTTCTGATAATTATTTTATTACCAGGGTACTACTAAAATCACAAATACTGGGACCTGTCAGTCCTGCGGCGGACCCTGTATCGTTACTTTATTTCCGCAATTTGGACAGCGACCATTGTTCTTTTCGACACAACGGTCACAGTGTATGTAACCGCAATTCTCACATCTGGCATAATAAAAGGCCATAGTGTCAGGATTCTCATCTTTTCCAACCGGGTTACCTCCAGGGATTGCCGAAATTGAAATAAACCTGTTACATGTCGGGCAAATGTTAATAGTCATAATTATTTCCTCCTAAATATGTTTATTAAAAATGATAGATGATTGCCTTAGCCCCGAGCTGACTTTTTTGCTCATTGGGATCCTGGCATACAGCGATATCTACTGTTTGTCCCGGATAATGTGCCTTGCGGTATTGCTCCGCAGGCAATATTTGATTTTCATGCCAGACCAGCATGATGAAGTCAGCGCTTCCATCATAAAGATCATTTTTACCAAGGTGATAAACCTTATTGAATCCGTACTTTTCCATATATTATTCTTGTGGTAAGTTATTAATTGTCAGATCATAGTCTTCGAGCAATGCGAGGGGTCCCGTATAGGATTTTGTCTTATTTCCTTTTGCATCAATATTTTCCTGTACACCCACCCTGGCTGCTTTTTGTTCTAAAAACCGGAAATCAACAAGTATTTCAAAGAGCTCGTCCCACCTCTCTGCCCTGGCGAGGTGGAAAGGGAGTTCGCTCAGCGCCCGCGAGGATCCCAGCCAGGTTTTCTTTCGCATGTTCTTCTCCGGGTCTCTTTCCGTATCTGCCTGGTTAAGAAGATAATCTGCCAGCACCTGCTGGTACGACTGTTCATTCTTATCCAGGTATTTGTTTTTTGAAACTTCGCCAAGCTCACGGTGAAAGAAGGTGAGCAAAGTAGTGCTTTCGTGATTTCTTTCGGAAAGATAGGGTTCAAGGTCAAAGTACAATCGTGCCCAGACAGCCACAGGCAGTCTCCTTTCCGGTGGTTCGTGTTTAACCTTTTCCAGGAATTTATCAAAAAACGTCTTATCGGAAGACAGTACTTCAAGCAACTCATCCTCGGCCAGACCATTCATTTCACGGGTGGCTGCTATATATCCAAAGCATCGTGCCACAAGAAGTTCACCATGTTCCTGTTCCAGCCTCTTAAGTAGATTGTTACGGATAATTCCCTCTGTACCGGAGGCAAGGCTTACTTCCCCTGTATACGATTTCCATAGTCGGGCTTCTTCGAAGGCAAGTTTAAGGTAAAGGGGCCATCCGCAGGCGGAAAACTTATCAAGAACCTCCTTCTTTTGAAAATCCTGCAGCTTCCTGCCGGTGTCTTTCAGCCATCTGTCGAGCAACAGTTCTCCTTCTGATATACTCATGGGCTCAAGGTTATATATACTATCCTGGGGTATTCTGTTTCTGATGGCAACCAGGTATTCGCCGGGCCTGGTGCTTACAACCATTTTGACATTATCGGGTAACTCAGCAGGCAGCCAGTTAAGGCTACCGGCATTATATGCTGTTGAAAGCTGATCTATGGAGTCAAGAAATAGAACCAGGGGTTTATCCCCGGTAGCCAGGGCGAGCCGTCCCGGAAACTCCTGCACGAGGTCTTCATAGCTTGTCGGTATATCTTCATCCGCACCATAGGCACGGGATATCTGGCGGCAAAGATCTTCCAGCAGGGACCGGACTATGGATGAATTAGGTGTTGCCCCTATAAATCGGGATATAATCTCTGCCCGGCCGTTTTCTGCCCTGACCTGCTTCAGTGCGAAAGCCAGCAAGGCTGATTTACCCGAGCCTCCTTCACCATATATGCATATTGGGTGATTGCTACCCCCTGAAATATATCCGTTTATTGTTTCCAAGGCAGAGCTTCGGCCAACGAAAACCCTTGCCCTTTCTTCACCAAAACGTACGTGATCCTCTATTTCTTTTTCCAGGTACGGTTTGGCTTTGATCTGTTCTATTTCGCTAAGAATAACCTTCTCCAGTGATGAATAAACATCCCTGCAAAGATCATTAATATGATTCTTTGTTATTCCGTCTTCTGTCCACCTCGCTTTATATTTGAAGATATTTCCGGAAAGATCTTCCTCGAGCTGGTTCTTTAATTTATCCAGCTTCTCTCTTGATAGTTCGTCTGGTTTTCCGTCATCTTCCAGGTCAACAAAATTTTTATCCACGGGTAGCACTCCTTCGAATTCCCTGAAAAAGCAAAAGACATGTTCCCGGGCATCATTTATACTAAGAGCGCCCTTATATATTTCCTGTTCAGTAGCCGAAGCAAGATATTTAAGTCTTTTATCCTGTGTGATGGATAACTTTGCCTCGGCTTTATCCAGTATATTGCGCATGTTCCTTTCAACTTTATTTTCCCAGATATTAAAATCCACAAATTCGCCCGTACGTGGCTGAAGGTCATGCACCGGGACAGTAATGTTGTCTGTCTCGAAAACAGCATTATCGTCTCGCCTGTACCAGGTTTCAAGAAGTTTTCTTTCATCCAGGTCAGGTGTGTGGTTGAGGATCTGCTCAAATTCGTCTGCCGGTATCTTTTCCGGCAGTGGCTGCCACCCGTAGCGGTTGCCCAGGAGCAATAAAAAGTTTGGCCTTGGTGAGGTATGCTGGCACCTTTTCAATTCATCAAGGCATATTTCCATCGTTCTCTGGTCAATGCCGGCCTCTTCGCCTATTCCCCAGCGCAGGTCAATGGCCTGAAACTGACAGTCGTTATCCCTGCATAATTTCTTCAATGCAGGAAAAACTTCTTTTTGGAGTGCGTTTCTCTCTTCCTGGAGGTCGGTAAATGTTGAGCTGATAAATATGCGGAATGTCTTGCCTGTATGCGCCATGGTAAATTATTGATATGTTTCTTATTTAGTATAGGCTGTTAATTGCAGGTATGACCTTATCTTTTCTTCCATTGGAACCGCATAAACGCAGGTTGTACAGGTTTCCACCTGTATCACCACAGCAAAACCTGAAATCAGTCGGGCTAAACACCACCACTTTGTGCTTTCATCCATGCACTTCTTCTTTTTTCATCGTCATGTGTTTCTTCCAGGCTGATACGCGGTAATAATATTGCCGCTATGAACCGACCCAGGAACAACCCGCCGATGTATCCAATGAGAGCCGCAAGCCACCATATCTCCCACAATTCATAGGTTCCCAAAAGCAGGGCAACACCAACAACCGGATGAAGGGCAAAGAATATAAAGCGTTTGATTTTGTGAGGATCGGTGATAAGATCGGGGATAGCCCTTGCCACAATAAACTGTGTCCATAGGAAAACAAAAATGGCCAGTGCCCAGGAGGTTGTTCTGGTATAAGTATATATACCTGCTGCGATTGCAGATGCAAGCCCCAATAATGAAAAAATAGTCCTTAATTTTTGAACACCCTGCCTGTTATCACTTCGCGGCCTGCTTAAAGTAAATGGATTCATTGCATTAAGGTATTGACCCCAGGTACCAGCTTTAGGGCTGTACATCACTACGCCTTTAGTGTCAAAGTCTTTAGCCAGGATATTGATGTATCTGCCAGATACTGTGGCAACAGTATTAATAGCCCTTTGTAACTCTTCGTAATCAAGGTTCACAAGAGGTCTTTTTATTTGAAGATCAATTGTGCCAACTCTTTCATTGATGGCAAAAGCAGCGTCCTGGGTATCGGTAAGATTAAGAGTAAGCAGCTTTCTGAAAAGAGGCAATAAATTCTGTTCGGGTAAACTGATCACTGGTGAAGAAACCAGGAGAAGGTCTTTTTTGGGAACAGCAACCACGGCCACAGGTATGTTGCCCTGTTTAAGCATAGCCTTATTGTTTTTATCAAGGCTGATATTATACATCTTTTTCAGGAACTTGTTCAGGTTATCAATATTCTTTTTTTCTGACATTTTTTATCTCTTATATTTATATTAGTTATTTATTTAAGATCTCTACCACATTTCCAGCACCATCTGTTCGAAGAAGGATTAACGGCACCGCATCCCTTGCACTTTTTGGATTCTAATGTTTCTTTGCTTTTGTCCGGTTCGGATTTACTATCCAGCAAATTCTGCAGTATTTCATCAGGAGCAGCTGTTTTTCCGGGTCCTTCTTTTTTAGGTAACGGATCTTTTTTTTCTCTCTCGTCTTCCTCTATTACTTTTTCATCATCTTTCTTAACATCCTGTTTGACAACACGTTTTGCTTTAAATGTAATTACTCCATCCGACAATCCAAGTTTTATTATATCATGCTCTGAAATTTGCCCCCTGATTATTTCATTTGCCAGGGGGTCCACCACCAGGTTTTCAATTGTCCTTCTCAGTGGCCGAGCTCCCATTGTCGGGTCATAACGGGCATTCACCAAAAAATCAATCACTTCCTTATCAGCTTCAACCTTAACTTTCAGCTTTGATAACATAATGGAGGCAATTTTTTTCAGATCCTCTTTTTTGAGTGGATTGAAAATAACAGTTTCATCGATGCGGTTCATGAATTCGGGACTGAGCTTTATTCTCAATTGTTTTTCAATATCGCCACGTATGTCAGTAATTGTAAGTCCCTTCTCTTTCTCTTCCGATGTTTTGAAACCCATCCCGAAAGCGCTGCGCTCGTTTATTTTCTGTGAACCTATATTGGAAGTCATAATAACAACGGTATTCCTGAAGTTCACCGGCCTGCCCAGTCCGTCTGTAAGGCGGCCTTCCTCAAGGATCTGAAGCATTATCCGGAGTACTTCGGGGTGAGCTTTTTCAATCTCATCAAAAAGGACGACCGAGTAGGGTTGCTTCTTAACTGCCTCGGTTAACTGACCACCCAGTTCTGAGTCAACATATCCATGAGGAGAACCTATCAGGCGGGAGATAGTATGTTTCTCATAAAATTCCGACATATCGATCTGGGTTATACGGTCTTCATCGTCAAACAGTATTCCTGCAAGGGTTTTGGCCAGCTCGGTCTTACCTACTCCTGTCGGACCAAGAAAAAGAAAGGAGCCTATTGGTCTTTTAGGGTTGCCAAGTCCGGAGCGTGACTTCCTGATAGATCTGGCAATGGCGGATATGCCCTGTTCCTGACCGACAATTTTCTTTCTCATAAGTTCTTCCAGGGCAAGCAGTTTAACGCTCTCTTTTTCAGTTAGCTTACCGGAAGGAATTCCGGTCCATTCGGAAACAACGCGTGCTACGTCCTCATAGGAAATTAAGATTGATTTTGGAGTTTCCTGTGTTCGTGTTTTATCTGAGAAAAGGTCACGTTTCTCTTCCTTTGTAAGCTGTCCGAGGTCACGTACTCCGTAATATAGTCTCAGTTTCTTCTGGGAGCAGGCCTGGTCGATGAGGTCAATGGCCTTGTCTGGCAGGCGCCTGTCTCCAATGTACCTGGAAGATAGTTCCACAGCTGCTTCAACTGCTTCGTCCAGTATTTTAACATTGT
This sequence comes from Bacteroidales bacterium, assembly GCA_016928075.1. Classification (GTDB taxonomy): domain Bacteria; phylum Bacteroidota; class Bacteroidia; order Bacteroidales; family VadinHA17; genus UBA9300. The sequence goes on from JAFGLJ010000028.1 coordinate 21,503, forward strand.
GAAATTCCTCATATTTAGGTCTCAGGCCCCACAATATATCAAGCGTTTCATCCGTGGTAGGCTCACCGACAAAGACCGGTTGAAATCGCCGTACCATAGCCTGGTCTTTCTCAATATGTTTTCTGTATTCTTCGTTTGTAGTTGCTCCAATACACTTGAGGCGACCGCGGCTGAGTGCCGGTTTCAAAATATCAGCTGCACCCATAGCTCCTCCCCGTGCAGCCATTAAGGTGTGTATCTCATCGATAAAGAGGATGAGGTCAGGGTTTCCCTCAGCTTCTTTAATAATCTCATTCAGCTTTTTTTCAAACTCACCGAGGAACATGGTGCCGGAAGCAAACACTGATACCATTTCTATACTCCGAAGCCTTTTTCCCTCCAGGTCAGGCGGAACCTTTTTTGATACCATAACCTGCGCAAGGCCTTCCACAATAGCTGTTTTACCTACTCCTGCATCACCTACAATGATACAGTTATTCTTTCGTCTTCCTGTAAGGATCTTTATTATTTCAAGAATAGTATCTTCGCGTCCAATTATCGGATCAAGCTTACCCTGCTCGGCATCAGCGGTAAGGTCGCGTCCCAGTTTTTTAAGCAAGCCTGATGACTTATCTATCCCTGGTTGCTCAACCGTTTTTCTTTCTCCATAAAATTTATTCGGCCATTCTCCCTTGCGCATCATCTCACGCAGGCCGTGGGATAATTTTGTAGGATCAGCTCCAAGGCTCCTGATGACTTTAAACAGTCCGCTTAAATCATTATCAAGGATGCCCAACAGTATATGTGGAGCCTCAACTTTATCCTGGCCCAGGCTGGCTGCCTCCCTTTGAGCTACCTCCAGGCTTTTTCTTACCTCCAGGGAGAGAAAAATTTGAACGCCGATTTTACCGCCCCCGGCTGAAAGCATTTTCCATATCTTATCACGCAGATTATTAATATCAAGGCCGACTTTTTGAAACTGTATTTGAATATGAACATCTTTCAGTTCAACCACACCAAGGAAAAGATGCCCTGTCTCCATATTCACAAAGCGCAACTGGCGGGTAATCTGTTCAGCAAAAGTTAATGCGAGTTTACCTGACTCACCAAGTTTATCGATGCTTATCATAGTTTTTCGATTAAATTAGATCAATATTCTGGTTGGATTCACTTTTTAATGGATATAGCCTACTCCTAAGTGTATTTAAGTTAACGGAAGGTACTTCGTCCGTTTATATTCATGTCGATGTTCATATTTTAATTATTTTCTGTTAATGCGACTTTCAGTTTTCAAAATCATAAATTCTCTGAGAAGACCAAAACCGTCTATGCAAAATAATTTGCGTCATCCCATTTTCAGTCCTGGCAAATAGCATTGTGCTGGTATTTTTTTTGACGGGCTAAAATCTTAATTAACGTAAAAACATCCCAGCAAACTAAGTTAGATAAATGAGTTTGAAATACAAATAAAACTTCAAGGTTACACAACATGTGCATTACCTGATAATTTATGTTTAAATATTCTTCAGATAATACCGGAAAAGTCTCAGGTGGTTGTATTTCTTTTCCATGTCGCAGATAAGGTTTTCCCTGGGGGGGGATGGGATGTCAAAAACACCGCCTGACTGTGCTTCCTGTTTTTGTAGATGATCGAGGCAGACAAGTCCGCGGGATGAGACCAGTGAAACGAATCGCAAAAATCTTTTCCTGTTTCCGGATGGATAGTCCACCTGTTTTACCATAGTGAAAACATCATACATCAATGATAAATATGCAGCCCTGAGGTTGCTGATCCTTGTTTCTTTTGTGGCCAGCGTGCATATACTATCCCGGTGATCCTTGTATATGTCGAAAATATCGTTCTCGAGCTGGCCCAGTCCTCCCAGGTGATATAGCATCCGGCGTTCGTTCTCACTTACCTGTTCCGGGAAGGCACACCTGTAGAACAGGAGGGAGCTGCCTCCCTTTTCCATGGTGATATACCTGATTTCTTCTTTGCTAATACCTGGGTCCTTCTGCCTTTTACTCAAAACCTGTGCATCGAAAACCCTGTTTAAATGTTCCTTTACACGGAGTGGATCTCCACTGTTGAGGACTTTCACGTAAAAACGAATGAATAATTTTTCATGGGAGTTTCTTGTGATTTGCTCCCCCGCGTTGTTCACCAGTTCCTTTATATGGCTTTCTTCAGTATTCTTCTCGTCAAAAAAATCATCGAACAGTCCCGTAAGTGCCCCCATGTAGGTAAGCCGGTACCTTTCGTTTTCCGTCATTTTCTTTCCCCTTAGCAAACAATAGCCTTCCCCCAGAACTGCAGGAACGGCTGATCCATAGTATGTGAAGATCTTTTTGAAGTCTTTTTCAGTCAATGTGTTATCAATATCCTTTTTTATCTCGAGGATATCAACAGCAATGGTTTTTTTAATGAATTCCTGCTGTTTCTTTAAGTTTGTTCGAAACTGACTTATCAGAACCGGCAGAGTAAATATTTTTTCAACTGACATAAACATTGGAAGATCTTATTGATCTGATACAGTTATGAGTGGTTCCTGATTTGTTCAAGCCTTTTCTTTGCATCCTGGTCAAGAGAGAAATTATTACTGAGTATCTCGCAGGGGTAATCGTCACAATATGCACAACTATCAATTCTTTTCTGCCCGGCACATTTCCTAATTTCACATTTCAAACAACCGGGAAATATCCGTTCATTACCAGCGCGACATCCATCACAATCCGTAATATCTCCAGGTTTTATATTCATTCCGTACAGATCGGAGCACTCCTCTGCAATAGATTCTTTCATAGCTTGTTTACGGGATTCATCCTCCTCCAGTGTTACCAGGTAAATAGGACAGGTATCGCACCTCAAACCGCAATATGCTATCATATCTGCCATTATTGTTTATAATTAATAAAAGTTATGCTCCCTGTTGATAATTCAGGATGGAACGTATTTAACGGATTGTTTGATGCCATCTTTATACTTTACTATTGAGTCAAGTTTACCGTCTGCAGACCAGTAAGACCATTCGCCATCCATCAACCGATGCTTAAAATATCCTTCTACCTTTATATTACCGCTTTCATAATATACCAGATACCTTCCATCAAGGATTTCAGGGTTTAAACTCGAATAATATGATACCCCCTGTAGAGTATCATTCATAAAGTAATCTTTCATTATATAAAGGTTTGATTCCGGGTCTTTTTCTATCTTCCTGTAATATTTTGCCTTTTTTCTTCTTGTGGTTTTTTCCCATTTTTTATCAAGCAGAATTACCTCATTATTACCTGTCAGATATCGATCATCATGAATTTCAATATCTCTTATGTTATTAATCTCATTGATAACTAAATCGGATAAGAAATATGAGTGTTTTCCTTTATGTAGCTCCTCAGATATATTGATCTTGAAGATTTGATCAAAATCACCGTTAACACTTATATAAATATCCCCGGTACCCAGGTCACATACCGTTGAATATATAGTTTTCGCGACAATATTGTTTTGATGTGTTGCATCAAGAATTGAAAAAAAATTATCAACCGTCATTTCCAGCTCATTTATCATTTTTTCTGCTTTCCTTAACCTCCTGCTCCCGATGTTATACCAGTGGAAATTCTCTGAATCTTCCCTGCAATTAATTCTGAAGTTTGTACATACCTGGTGGTTACCAGCTTTTTTTGTGACAGTCAGTTCATTGTTGTAATAAGTAATTATTGCATTTTCCCCCGTTTTATCAACTACCATAAGCTGTGCAACCCGAAATCCTTCCCAGTAGTATTTTTCAAAAAGGCTAATTACATCATCGACAGTTGCACATTCTTCTGCGATTTTATGTAAAACATTACCCCCGATGTCCAGTCTCTCACAAATATTACCGGCTTCGGTATACGGGTATGCTCTTAAACCGTCCCAGAACAGTCCTTTTTCATTGATCCCTGCCTGAACAGAGCCATCATATCCAAACAAAGCATAACCATATCTTCCTTCACTTGCAGGTATAAACCACACCTGGGAGTTCCTCTTTTTGAAATCTTCATTGCTCCCGACCAGAGTTCTCTTACCATCTGTACACATAAATACCGTACATGCAAATAATTGCATGCCTGCTTGTAGTAAAAGAACTAAAAGCGCTATTGATTTTGAGTATTTCATTATTATGCATTTCAATTGTAGGTTGAAATAATTAAGGTCAGAAATTGTTACAGTCTTGATGAGCTGTTCATTTCGATAATTTCAGACAGGATTTTCTCTGATTTACTGTCTAAAGACCTGTTATATATATTTTTTTCTATAATCAGGCAGGAAAATGAATTGTGTCTTTGCTCAAGGGCACTACTTATACCGCTACCCAGAAAAAAAGGATCATAATTTGCTTTATTTATATTCAAGAAAAGAATAACGTTGTCATAATATAACTGTGAGAATCCGGTTTTTGAACTTAATTCAATTCGAAGTGTATGATTATCTACAGGTTGTATGAATCCCGTATAAGTCATATCTTTAATATTCAGTACAGCCCGTGAATCTTCATAACAAGTGAGTTCAGATCTAATCAACTCTTTATTTGTCTTGGGATAAAACATGTAATATTCAGAGGCAAATTTTTTTATCATCCAGAAAGCTGTTGGCAGATCATCAAGTGTATTAGGGGTAAAGGTTTCTGTTACAAATACTTTATTAAACAAAAAATTTGCAATCCTATGATCAACATCAGCTTTTAGTTTTTTATTAATATCATTTTTATTCACCCGCTCAAAAAAGACCTTACCGGCTGCCGGGATTCCGTCTCTTTTAACAGTACTATATGTTCCGAGGAGAAACGGGCGGCCTGTTTTTTTTGTACCGCTAAACAAGCAAATAAGTTTCTTAACAGGAGTTACTTCACCTTTTTTCTGAACCGATATAAAGGTATAATTCTCAATTATTTCATATATCCCCTCCCAGTGTTCATCATAATGATAATCAATAATAGCGTGTTTATTATTAATAATCCTGACTTTAGCCCGTGCAATTAGATCTCGTAAAAAAGCAAAATAATACATAATAAAATACTGATCTTCTTCATCATTATCCTTTTCTTTTTTAATATGCCCTGGTGTTACCTTACTACTTTTCTCATCATATATCAGACCATATTCAGTTAATAATTTTTCATATAATTCCTTGCGGCTCAGTTTCTCAATAATAGTCTGAGGATACTTTTCATAGTTTTTCGCTTTACTTAATGAGGTATAATTAAGTCGTTCTTCAATCTCATATTGTGATATTTTATTATTCTTTAAATATTCTATTATAGAACTTATCCTCTTTGCATATTCTTTTTGCGTACTTTCCATTTCTTTTCCTAAGTATTTATTAAATATTTGAAATATAATCAAATATACAGAAATTTTCTGAAATATTCTAAAAGAATATTCTTCTGGTTTTAAAATGATAGCGAATAGAATCTTATGCTTTAAATTGCATAACTAAGACCTAATAAATCTTCTAATTTATATTGTTAACCACGAAAAGCATAACAAAATGAAAAAACTACTGTTATCAATTTCTTTTATGTTGCTGATAATTCCCTTACAGGTAATGGGGCAACAAAAAACGGTAACAGGCAAGATTACATCCTCCACTGACGGGAGTCCGCTTCCGGGAGTGAATGTGGTTATTAAAGGTACTATGACAGGTACTACCACTAATATTGATGGAGAATATTCAATCACCATCGATGAGGGAAATACTCTTGTCTTTACTTTTGTCGGGTATTCTACTCAAGAAATTATAGTAGGAACACAAACAGTAATTGATGTTACCCTTGAAGAAAGACTTGAAGCTCTTGATGAGGTTGTGGTTATTGGTTATGGTGAGACTACAAGGAAGAGCTTTACAGGATCTCTGAGTTCTGTGGAATCTCAGGCAATTGAAAATATTCCTCAGGAAAATGCGATTAAAATGATGCAAGGCCGTGCTGCAGGTGTATATGTAACGGATGCAGACGGTCAGCCTGGTTCATCTGCATCAATTCTTATCCGTGGTCTTGGTACCTTCGTCGGTTCAGGCTCTCCACTCTATGTAATTGATGGAATTCCGGCTTCAAATTTTGATTCATTTAACCCGAGTGATATTGAATCAATTACATTCCTGAAGGACGCGGCTGCAACATCCATTTATGGATCGAGAGCGTCTGCAGGTGTAGTAATAATTACCACAAAAAAAGGTACACCTGGCAAAACGAAAATCGATTTTATTGCCCAATATGGTTTCTCTGATATCGAGAATCCAAATGACTTCAAGTTAATGAATAGAGAAGAATATCTTGAATACTATAGAGAAGCAGCGATAAATGCTGGAATTGATCCGGAGGATCCTGCAAGTGGTATATTATACCTGCCGTTGAGTGGTCAATATTACGATACTGATTGGTTCGACGCTGTTACCCGACAGGGCACTACACAAAATTATGAGTTATCTCTTAACGGAGGTAGTGATAAAACTACTTATTTCTTTTCTCTGGGATATTTTGATCAGACCGGTACTGTATTAGGTACAAGCTTCGATAGGTTTACAGGCAGATTAAACCTGAATCATAAGATTTCAGATAAAATTGATTTTGAGCTTAAAGTACTTGGATCAGTTAACAACAGGTATGATCGGAGAGGAGGTGGAGGAGGCCGATCCGGGAATCTATCCGGAGCATACAGGGTGTCTCCACTCAGTTCGATTTATGCCGACGAGAATACACCTTTTATTTACAATGGATTGGGGTTCAATTTTGATTTACCCTCAAACGCCGGGCATAATCCTGTTGCAGTTGCAGAGCTTACCGAAAATTATTTACAGGAGTATCGTGCTCTGCCGTCATTAAGAGTGAATTTTTCTCCAATAAAGAATCTTAAGTTATGGGCATCAGCCGCTTACGATTTTATTTATGCAACAAGAAAAGAGTTCATGTCAAAATATTATCTGGGAGAAACAGAAGGTGGCAGATCAGATCAATCATGGTACCAGAATATATCATCAAACTATAATGCTGTCGCAGAATATTTGTGGAATGTCAATCCGGATAATAACCTTAAATTTCTTGCAGGTACTGAAGTTTATAAATATGTAGGAGAGGTTGCCGAAGCAGGTTCTACAACTTTTGGCTTTGATGCCATAAATAATTTTGCAGCCGGTCAGGCCACCTCAGTGGGTAAACTTGGTTATTCGTATAATGGAAACACCCTTATATCAGTTTTTACCAGGATTGATTATACCTACAAGGATAGATTGTTTGCACATGGTTCCTTCCGTCGTGACGGATCATCTGTTTTCGGACCTGGTAACAGGTGGGGTAACTTTTATGCTCTGGGAGTCGGTTATTCCTTAACAGAGGCACCATTCATTGAATCGATTGATCTGGTTTCCACTTTAAAATTGAAGGCTAGTTATGGAATTGCCGGTAATCCTAATTCAGGTGATTTTGCCTGGAGGAATACTTATAGCCCGGGCGGAGCATACAATTTACCTGGCTCGCCCAATCCTGGAACGGTTATAAACACTCCCGGCAACCCAAATCTTAAGTGGGAACAGAGTGCACAGGCTAATGCTGGATTTGATTTAGGTTTACTTAACGACAGAATAATGATGAGTCTTGAGTACTATGATATTAGATCAATTGATTTAATATCTAATCGGCCTATTTCAGTGACATCTGGTTATACCAGTATTATTGACAATATAGCCGAGATTAAAAATAATGGCATTGAAGTAGTCTTAACTACAACCAACATTTCAACTCCGGACTTTATTTGGTCAACTACATTAAATATTACCGCCAATTCAAACGAGGTAGTATCATTAACTACAGATGCAGACACTCTTATACTTAACAACAGGGTGGCCCATATAAAAGGTCAACCTGCTTATCAATGGTTTATGCCAACATATGCTGGAGTTGATCCTGCAACCGGTAGACCACTTTATTATACTGAAACAGGTGAAGTCACCTATGATTACAGTAATGCTGAAGTAAAAGTACAGGGGACTAATCCAAATGTAGCACCTTCATTTTATGGAGGCTTTGAAAATACTTTTACATACAAGGGCATACGCCTTTCAGGTTTGTTTTACTTCAGGTACGGAGGAAAGATATTCAGGGGGCTTTACCAGGATCTTATGATGAGTGGAGGAGGAGGAGGTTCCAATATGTGTGTTGATGACCTTGAAAGGTGGCAAAAACCTGGTGATATTACTGATGTACCAAGACTGGATGCTACATATACTGATCCGGGACCATCAAGCAGGTGGCTCGAAGATGCATCATATATAAGACTCAGAAATCTAAGTTTATCTTATACTTTCCCCAAAAGCCTGGTTTCAAGCATTGGACTATCAGATCTGACTCTAAGCGTAAATGGTGTCAATATCATAACATTTACTAAATACGGAGGCTTGAATGTTACAACCGGAGCAGAAGAAGATGATGATGTTTATCCTGCTTCAAGGACAATTACATTCGGCATAAATGCAAAATTCTAAACTCAGCAATCATGAAAAAATTGATATTATTATTAATAGTTATTATAGGAATAAGTTATTCCTGTGAGGATTTTCTCGACTTCCAGCCAAAAACACTTCTTACTCCTGAAGCTGCTTTACATAGTCAGGAAGATGTGGTCCTGGCACTCAACGGAGTATACTCATCATTGCAAAAAGCCGGATATTTTGGTACCGAGTTCATTATAATTCCAGATGCAGCAACTGATAATGGATGCTGGCCTGCTGATCGCGAATCTGCAGGTACTGGGTGGGATCGATTGCCATATGCATATTCTTTGGAACTTAATGCTAATAATACTGCAAATGAATTTTGGAAGGACGGTTATTTTACTATTGCAAGTGTAAATAATATTTTAGCACGTCTTGAAGATGTTAGTTTCGATGAGGATTTTGACAATAGAGTTAAAGCAGAGTGCTTTGCAATCAGGGCTATGACTCATTTTGATTTGACCAGAATTTATGCACAGGATTATAATTTCACCGCTGATCAAAGTCATTATGCAGTACCATATCAATTCGAATCAGTCCCCGGTACCGACCCGGGGAGAAACACAATGGCAGAGGTTTATGATTATGCTATGACTGATTTAAATGAGGCAATAAGCTTACTTAAAAATCTTGACGGATCAGAGATTGATAATTTTCGATCCGGTGATGATATATTTTTCATGAATTATTATTCAGCTATTGGTATAAGGGCGAGAATGTATTTTTATATGGGTGATTATGATAATGCCCTGATTGATTCTGATGAAATATTGGCTGGCCCATACAGTTTGTCTGATTATACAATTACACAAAAGATACCTCCTTCATTTTCTGATCCTACTGATTTCCTGGATGAATGGTATCGACTTGCACCAATAGTAGAGGATGAAGCCATTTTTCAGCTCGAAGTGGATGAAGACGATGGAGATTTTGCCAACAGATCATTAATTGATATTTACCTTGCTAATGATGGCAATGCAGCACATGGTGCATCAGCAGATTTGCTCGCACTATTTGAGGCAGGTGACTTGAGAAATAACTGGTTTGTTGATGAACCGGCTACACCTGCTCCTGACCGGCATGTTTATAAATATCCTGGTAGCCTGGGGATAAATGCAGATGCTCATGCAATACCAGTCATGAGGCTATCAGAGTTTGTTCTTATGTCTGCTGAGTGTGAAGCAAGGGTAGGCAGTGAAACCAGAGCACTTACCTTGGTAAACAGAATTACCAGCAGGGCAAATGCTTCAGAAATTACTTCCACAGGAAGTCAGTTAATTGAAGATATTATTACGGAAAGAAGAAAAGAGCTTTCTTTTGAGGGACACAGGTTATTTGATTTAAAAAGGCTACAAAGAGGATTTACCCGAGGTGCCGATTGCACATTAACAAACGGAAACTGCACGGTGACATATCCGACTAACCTTTATGCCTGGCCTATTCCCATTTATGAAATAAATGCTAATCCTGTTATCAGGGAGCAGCAAAATCCCGGATATTAAAATCTAATAGAAATAATTAGTAATATGAAAAAAATTAGGATATATATAGTAATGTTGCTGCTTTCGACAGTAACTGTCTCCTGTTTTGAGGAGAATGAATTTATAATACCTGAGGATTTTACATGGGTAGGATTCAAATCCAGTTCAATTATGGTAGATGAAGCCTCAGGATCAGGAGTTAGTGCTGAAATACTGATTTCATCCAGGCCCCTGTCGAGTCCTGTTACAATTAATTATACTGTAAGCTCAGATGATGCCAGTGAAGGGGTAGATTATAATCTTCCTGCGGGCAGTGGTTCTACTACAATCCCTGCAGGATCTGCCTCTGTCGAAGTTACTCTTATCGAATCAGTTATTAACAATTCCGAGATTGCAGGTAGACGGACAGTATTATTTACCATTACTGATGCCGGAGGTTACACCATAGGAGGACCTGACGGAGAGTACGGTCCAGAACTTACTGTCACCATAGCTGAGGATGATTTTAATACATATGGTTATACAAGTTTTGAAGAACCAGAAGTGTCACCCCTGGGAATATACAATGTCCCTGAGGCAGGAACACCTGAAGGAACTTCTTTGCCAAATCATCCCGGAGAAAATCCTGTTGATTATGTATCTGTAGGAGGAGAATTGGGATTTGACCTGTATTATACAGAAGGGGATGAAGGTGGATCAGATGATATACATCTGGGGGTTATTGATATCACGGACCTTGATGATGGTGTTGGTGCTTTCTATGATGGTTCACAGGGATACGTTTCAGAAGATTGCGATGGAGAGCTTAATCTCGAATTCGATGAAATTACATTGGATCCCGGGATGACTATTCTGAGAGTCGATATCGGCTTCTACTTTACTACAGGTTCATCATTCGAGGATGACGATTATTTTACAGCAGTTTGGCGTACTGAAGACGGAGACGAAGAGTTATTCGAGATTACCGGAGGATATGGAGATGGAGGTGATGAGGTTTTTTCTCCATCAGGTGAATCTATCATTGGTAAATGGACAACTATTTCAGGATACCCTGAGAATATGAAAACAGGTAAACTGGTCATTATATTCAGAACCAGCTCAGGTGGCGAATTTGTCTATTTTGATAAGATAGCAATTGTAGGATTCTAGGTATTTTACTCTTAAAAGAACTATAACCCTAATGATTTAACAAGAAAGGGATTTAAGTACCGGATTTCTAATCTTGTTATATAGATAAGGGATTAATATTATCTTAACATATCATTAGGGTTACATTAATTAGCTAATATGAGAAACATGCTAAAAATATCAGACAGGGTTATGAATTCTGAACACTCTTCAACTGTCGGTATAGCTGATATCGCATCACGTTTGAAAGAGAATGGAGTAAATGTCTTTGACTTTTCCGCTGCAAGAGCCTTTGAACCCACCCCGGCATACATTATAGATGAAGCAATAAGAGCTATGCGGGAGGGCGATACTCATCAAACAATGGCCAGGGGAACAACAGATTACAGAAAGGCTATTGCTGAAAAACTTAAGAGAGAAAACGATATAGACGCAGATCCCGAGAAGGAGATTATTGCTACTATGGGAGTTAAACAAGGCCTGACGATAAGTTTCCTGGCACTAATAAATCCAGGTGATGAAGTAATTGTCGAAGATCCTTGCTTCCCAAGCTATAAACAACTTATCAATTATCTCGGTGGTAAACCTATAGCGGTTCCGCTTAGAGCCAAAAACAAATTCAGATGGGATAAGGATGAACTTGAGAACAATATTACGGACAAAACCAGAGCAATACTATTAAATTCTCCTCAGAATCCTACTGGTGTGGTTCATAATAAGGAAGATCTTGAATTAATAGCTTCTCTAGCTATAAAGTATAATCTGTATGTACTATCAGATGAAGTATACGAAAGAATACCGTGGGGAGGCAGAATACATCAGAATATATGCAAACTGGATGGAATGAAAGAGAGAACAGTTACGCTTACCAGCCTTACAAAGAGCTTTTCAATGGGTGGTTGGAGAATTGGTTTTATATATGGACCTGAAAAGATTATTACTTCTTTAAATAAGTTACAGCAGCATCTTATTACCAGTTGTAATTCATTCGTACAGGCGGGTGCGGCTCTGGCTTTTAGAGAACCTCCAAGGAAAGTGGTTACAAATTATTGGAAAGAATGGGAGAAAAAAACTCGATTCGTAGCTGAGGAGCTGGATAGTATCCCAGGTGTTCAATGCCCGATGCCGGAAGGCGCATTCTTTGTATGGGCAGATATAAGTAAATTAGGTATACCATCTAAAGAATTTGTTGAAAGGTTGCTGAATGAGGAAAAAGTAGCACTTGTTCATGGATCCTCATTTGGGACTAATGGTGAAGGTTATTTCAGAATGACATGTTCGAAAACCTGGGATGATAATAAAGAAGGACTTGTAAGAATTCGTAGATTTATAGAAAAGTTATAAATAAAACCTAATAAATAAACGGAATGATTTATACAAGAAAAAGCATCACTATGATAATTTGCTTCACTCTTGTCCTGTCTTCTTGTATTGGGCCAGAGTCAAATACCAGTACCAAGAAAGACCGGGAGCTACTTTTTGATTATATTATTGAAAAGACAAAAATACGTGAAGCGTTTTCGCCCATCAAAAACAAGATAATGGACTTTAATCCCCTGGAAGAAATGATGGCCTTCAGGGAAGAAATGATAAATGCAGATACGGATGAGGAATTATTCGCCGTATTGATGAAGATCAGTAACGCCAGGCGCGACAGACACCTGAGTATTTCTACAATCGATGGAGGTCTTGAAATTGACGATACTACAGATCTGGCAGCACCAATAATTTTCAGGGTCGATTATACTGATGATAATAATTATTTTCTTTTTGTCGGTGATTATGCAAAGAATATAAGTGATTTTGCTAAAGGATTACAGCCTGAGATAGGTGATAAGCTTATAGGTGTTAACGGGAAATCATTTCCAGACTTCTTTAATGATATTACACCTTATACCAGGTATTCCACCATCAAGGGTCTCTGGAAGAGTGTGGCTTCGGAAATGACACTTAAGAATCATCAGCATCCTCTTTCGATGATGAATGATGAAATTTTCCTTGAACTTGAAAAGGTCACAGGAGAAACATATGAAATAACCCTGCCATACTTTGACCCCGACAATATCGACTGGCTCGATACCTATAAATCACATGGTGAGAACCGCTACAACGGGTTTGAACTCCTGCTCGACAGGGATACCTATGATCTATATATATCTGCGGAACATAAAAACCTGTTACTGATAGACTGGTATGGATTCCAGGATCATATTATCGAAGATATGGATTTCCTTGTTGATTACGCTTCTGAGAATAATATGCTCGATTATGACATTATCTGGGACGGAACCCGGTCAAGGGGAGGATCGCTGGGAGCGTATGCCGTGCAACGCCTGTTCCCCAAAGAATTTAAAACAACTTTTGGGAATGTGAAGATCAGTGATGTTATACCAATATTTATTGAAAGAAGGGAGAGAGCCTACGAGCAGCGCAAAGATGTTTTGGACGGCGGTGTAACCGAGTTGCTGGACGATGGTACATGGCTTATTGAATGGCTCAGGACAGATGTAACAGAAGCAATAGAGAGAGGCGATGACTATTCGAATAATGTTCCTTTCAAACTGGCTCACCTCCCCAAGGATTCTGATGGAATAATTTACCCGGCTGAGAAGCATTTCACCGGTAAGGCAGTTTGCCTGTTCGGTCCGCATGGAGGATCCCACCTCGACCAGTTTGCTTCAATAGTTGTAGATAATAACCTTGCCTATACTGTTGGTATGTCAACAGGAGGATACAGTAATACCTGGGAATGGGAAGAAGACCTGGTATTCCCCCTGAGCGGAAAACCCGTGGTAAGTTTCATGTGGGATATAGGACATACCATAAGACCTAATGGCGAAATACTTGAGGGTAACCCGGCCCAAGTTGACAAATTCATTCCGCAGGGAAGAGAAAATTATCTGAATTACTATGATCTATTGCTCAAAGAAGCATTAAGCTATTTAAACAGGTATGCTTATTGATGAAAAGAATTTCAAGACTCTATCGTAAATACCGGGCACTCTCCCTTGGTACAAGAATAATGATTTTTATGGGTATCGGTACAATTGCCGGAGTTATATTCGGGGAGGATGCCGTAGCAGTACAACCTATTGGTGACCTTTTTATAAAACTCCTGATGCTGGCCGCTATTCCCCTTGTATTTTTCAATTTATTGAACGGACTGGCGGGATTAAGCGACATTAAAAGCCTGGGACGCATTACTGTAAAAATAGGATTATTCTATGCAGGCACATCCACACTATCATTTGTACTGGGTTATTTTACTATGAATACTCTTGAACCAGGCAAAGGATTTAATCTTAACAGTGCCCCTCCTGAGGATATTGGAGAAATGCCTAATGTTATTGATATGCTGCTGGACATGATCCCTGATAATGTTTTCAAATCCTTTGCGGAAGCCAACATGGTCCAGATAGTCATTTTTGCAGTATTACTAGGTATCACTATTCTTACACTGCCAAAAGATATAAAAAGACCTATTGTGAAAGGATTGGAAGTACTTTCACGATTGTTTCGCGAACTTGTTTCTCTTGTTCTGGAAGTTAGTCCCCTCGGTATTGGAGCATTGATGGCTGCAACTTTCGGAGTATATGGATCCAAAATGTTTGGGCCACTTGCTTTTTTCTTAGGGGGTGTGTGGGGGACACAACTGGTGATGATGGGGGTATTTCTGATATTATTGTTCCTGTTCACCAGGATGACACCGGGTAAGTTCTTTAACAGAACAGGAACTTTGTATGCTACAGCCGTAGCAACATGCAGTAGCTGGGCCTGCCTGGCTGTGGGCCTGGAGCTGGCAGAGAAAAAACTTCATCTGCCAAAGCATATATATTCTTTCACCCTGCCACTCGGCATCCAGTTAAATAAGAACGGTACAGCAATAATGCTTATAGGAGTATTGCTATTTACAGCTCAGGCTTCAGGTATTACATTTGATCCGGCATCAGTAGTAACAATAATTCTGATTGGTTTACTTCTGGAGACAGGATCAGGAGGAATACCGGGGGGAGGACTGGTGATAGCACTTATTTTTGTCAAGGCTTTTAACCTCCCACTTGAAATTGCAGCGATAGTAGGAGGTATATACAGGCTTGTAGATATGGGTAACACTACCATAAACGTAATGGGGGATATGGTAGGAACAATTATCGTTTCAAATTCGGAAGAGAAACGTTTGCAGAGAAAAAGTATAAAGGAAAGTGAATAAAAAATAATTTCTGGAGATATGAAAAATATAATTTACCTGGCAACTATATTTTTATTGCTTATTTACCCTCATGATTCTTATACTCAGCCTGTGTCCTCACCACAGAATACTCCTCGTGGAGAAGAAATGGTTGTTCAATATGGTGAACCTTTACAATACCGGTGTATCGGCCCTTCACGTGGTGGACGTGTAACAGCAGTTTCAGGGGTGCCTGGTCAGGCAGGTATCTTTTATATGGGTGCAACCGGAGGTGGCCTATGGAAAACCACTGATTACGGAATCCACTGGAAAAATATCTCAGACGGATATTTAGCTACTCCTTCAATCGGAGCAATTGCGGTGAGTGAAAAAAATCCGGATATTGTCTATGTTGGAACAGGTTCGGATGCAATCAGGAGTAATGTTATTGTTGGTAAGGGAGTTTACAAGAGCAAGGATGCAGGTAATACTTGGATTTTCTGTGGTTTAAAGGATGCAGGGCAGATTGGATCATTACTTGTTCACCCTGATAATTCTGATAGAGTTTATGCTGCTGTGATTGGTCAACCCTTCAGAAAGTCTGAAATGAGGGGAATCTATCAAACATTGGACGGTGGAACAACATGGAAGAACATCTTTTTTCTTTCAGATTCCGTTGGTGCACTCGACCTTGAATTTGCACCAGGCAATCCGGATATAATATATGCTACCATGTGGCGTGCTGAACGTAAACCATGGACAATAATCAGTGGGGGTGCAGAAGATGGCTTTTACAAAACTACCGATGGAGGATTAAACTGGGAAAAAAAGACAGATGGATTACCTCAAGGTTTGATCGGTAAAGCAGACCTTGCAGTAAGTGCAGCTATGCCTTCAAGGGTATGGGCTCAGGTACAGGCTTCCGGAGGGGAAGAGGGATTGTACAGATCGGACGATTTTGGAGAGACATGGACCAGGGTGATAATGCCTGCTGCAACCCACAAAAGCATTATGTACAGGCCATTTTATTTTACAAACCTTACCGCAGACCCTAATGATGCGGATAGAATATGGGCGGGTACAAAAATATTCTGGAATTCGAAGGATGGCGGAAAAACCTGGAGCAAAGTACCGGTAACGCATTCGGATCATCACGATCTCTGGATTGATCCCAATAATCCGGAAATTATGATTGAAGGAAATGATGGAGGGGCAGCTGTAAGCAGGGATGGAGGGGAAAACTGG
The DNA here is from genome assembly GCA_016928075.1 of Bacteroidales bacterium. GTDB lineage: Bacteria > Bacteroidota > Bacteroidia > Bacteroidales > VadinHA17 > UBA9300. The sequence goes on from JAFGLJ010000028.1 coordinate 38,031, forward strand.
TCAACACTATTTAATCAGCCAACAGCAGAACTCTACAGTTGCGATGTTGACGACCAGTACCCATACTACCTCTATTCAGGCCAGCAGGATAACACTACAATAAGGATTCCAAGCAGGCAACCTTATCTTGATGTGTTAACCAGCAATGATAATCATGGATTGAATGAATTGATGTACTGGGAGGATATGGGAGGATGTGAGACAGGCCCAGTTGTACCTAAACCTGGAAATCCTGATATAATATATGCAAATTGTAAAGGACAATTTACGCTATATAATGTCAATCTCGGCATTGAGCATCATTACTATGTTGGTGCAGAAAGCCTCTATGGGAACCATCCTGATGATATAACATACAGGTTCCAGAGGGTAACTCCGGTAGAGGTATCTCCTCATAATCCGGAGGTTGTTTATTATGGTTCCCAGCATGTCCACAGGACTGATAACGGGGGGAAAGAATGGCAAACCATTTCTCCTGACCTGACAGCAAACAGGAAAGAATACAGAATGAGAAGCGGTGGACCAATTGATGAGGATATCTCCGGCGAAGAATATTATGCTGTACTTTATGCAATAGAAGAATCACCAATAGAAAAGGGTGTTATATGGACAGGATCCAATGATGGTTTATTTTATATTACCAGGGATGGAGGACAATCATGGAAGAATGTAACTCCTGCTATGCCTGAAGGGGGCAGGGTTTCGAACATAGAGGCTTCACCACATAATCCTGGAAGAGCATTCTATGCGGTATACCGGGATTACCTAGGGGATGACAGGCCATATATATATGTTACTGACAATTACGGTGAAAACTGGACACTTCTGACCGATGGTAAAAATGGTATCCCTCCTGATTTCCCAACGCGTGTTGTCAGGGAAGATACTCAAAGGGAGGGACTACTTTTCGCTGGGACAGAATTTGGAATTTATTTTTCAGTCAATATGGGTAAGCAATGGCACTCGCTGCAACGTAATCTGCCGGTTGTCCCGGTGACAGATATCAGGATCATAAGGGATGATCTTGCTCTTTCAACATTGGGACGCTCTTTCTGGATACTTGATGATATCTCTGTCCTGAGACATATTGAAGAAGATTATAATCCATCATTTAAACTTTTTAAACCCCGTAATACAATCGGATATGAACAAAGGATCTTCTTCATCATCCCAGATGACATGTCTGACAAGAGAATAAACCTGGAAATACTGAAAGGAGACAATTCCGTAATCAATGATGATTTCAACACAGCAGATTTAATTGCTGATGATCTGGGATTTTATATGGTGCAGTGGAATCTTCATCACTATCTGAAGGAGGGCAATGAATATATCGAGGGTCCTTTTGTTTCGCCTGGTGAATATACAGTGATGATTAGCTGGAACGGTCAAACAGTGGAAGAAAACTTTCAATACCTGATAAATCCGGAGCTGGAAATTCTTGGCACCTGTGAGAAAGACCTGGTTGAGCAGGAAGAACTGGCACTTGAAGTAGCCAGGCTCTGTATTGAAATAAGGAAGGAAATCTCAGTTACAAAAGAAGAGATTGACAAAACAAAAAATAAAAAGAATATAGAATACCTGAACAAAAAGCTGTCATTGCTTGAAAAAGGACCTGCCAGATATGACCAGCCAATGCTGATTGATCATGCTGAGTACCTTCTCGAAATGATAAGCCATACACCTCAGAAAGTGGGACGTGATGCTTTTGCAAGATTTTCAGTTTTAAAGGAGCAGTTTGATAAGCTAAAAGAAAGCAAATAATCTTATTATATCAGGAATGAAGGAATATCCGTATAAAAGCCAGGTCCTTGAGAAGCTTGGTGTCAGATCCTGTATTAATGCCCGCAACTGGTCTACAAATATTGGAGGTAACTGGATTGATGACCGGGTGCTGGATGCAATGAATGAGGTTGCGAGAACCTTTGTTGACATGCATGAATTATTTGCCAAAACTGATCAAAAGGTGGCAGCGTTATGTGAAACAGAGGAAGCTCATATAACAAGTGGTGCAGGCGGAGCAATTGAACTGGCTGTTGCAGGCTGCATGGCTGGGAACAACTATGGACTATGGAGCAGACTTCCACATACTGAAAATATGCCCAATGAAATCCTTCTGCATCGGGGGCACTACATTAATTATACTCCCCAGTGGATAGCTTCAGGTGCAAAAGCGGTTGAGTTTGGGATTGCAGGAACATTGAAATCCTCAAAGAGAGAGCTCGAAGGAGCAATTACAGAGAAAACATGTTGCATCTCATATACCTTCTCCTATAATAATGTACCACGCGGTTATCTACCATTTGAGGAGGTAGTTGAGATCGCCGGGAAATATGATTTACCAGTAGTGGTTGATGCAGCATCTGAACTCCCCCCTGTCGGTAACTTGAAAAAATTCATAGCAATGGGTGCGGATATTGTATGCTTCAGTGGAGGGAAAGCCGTAAGAGCACCTAATAATACAGGTTTCATGATTGGTAAAGGGAAGGGAGCAGAAATCATCAAAGGAATCCGTGATCATTCATTTCCCCATCCTGGTTGGGGCCGCGGACACAAAGTAAGCAAGGAGCAGATTGTTGGGTTGGCGGTAGCTCTGGAAATATTTACCCAGGAGGGAGATCAGCTGTATGACCAGCAACGGAAACTTGCAGAATATCTACAGACTGAACTTCATAAAATTCCTGGATTATCAGTATCCATTATCCCGAATGATGGAATTTCCTACGAACACCTTATGATGCCTCATGTGCCAAGGGTGTTGATGGAATGGGATAGGGGAAAAATAGGCTTCAATGCAGAAGACCTGGATCGTTTCATGACAGAGGATGACCCTCCAATATTTTTGCGTAATATCCATTATTTTAATTATTACAGCAATCGTGAATGGCGAATGATTGATACTTTTTTCCTCAGATCTCCTGAAGAGGAGATTATTGTCGAAAGATTAAATAAGTACTTCAGGAAAGTGTGAAATAATTGAATTCTATTGCCCTGAAAGGCGAGGATGAATGGAAACCGAACAGAAAAATCAGCCATACCCGGTGGATAGGAACCGATGGTTCAGGACAGGTCAGGTTAATTAACTTTCCTCAAGGAGAGCAAAATCCAGTGTAATCACCTGATGTGATGTTGATAGCATTCATCTCCATAGCAGGGTAGTGCAAAAATTCCCATGCATTCATCCTCCTGGGAAAAGGAGGAGTAAAATAGAAAGAGTATGTTTAGATTTCCTATTAACCTGATGATTCTTTTATCCTTAGCAATAATATTTTGTTGCACATGCAACAAACATGGCGAATCATATACAATAGCCAAAATAGCGGTTTTGCCTATCTCTTCTATCAATCAAGATACCCTTTACAAGCATATCGGGGAAGGCCTGACCTATGATCTGATATCTTGGTTGTCCTGCCAGAAGGAATTGAGCGTAAGGTCACTTGGTTCTGTGAAAAACATTGATATCACTGGATTGAAACATTCTGAACTAAGAAATAAACTGGATATAGAGTACCTGGCTGAGGGGAAGTATGAAATAAATAATGATAGTCTTATGCTGGATCTGGAATTGATCAATTTCCCTGAAGGTAATATAATCCGTACTATGAATTTTATAATTTCCATAGAGTCACTGAGCAGACTGCCGGGAATTGTCGCGAGGGAGATTGTTTCTGAGATGAGCATAAAGCCGGACAGGGCAATAAACAGAAAACCATCAACGGATGTGTCGACAGATTCGGATGCATACCAGCTTTATCTTAAAGCAGTTGCAGCCGACCTTAAAAATGCTGGTGACTGGATTAAATGCATTACACTTCTGGAACAGTCAGTGAAGAAAGATTCTATGTTTAAACCTGCCTGGACCTACCTGGGACATTCCTGCCTGGAATACTCAGGTCTTGTGGGAGGAGAGGAGGGATTTTACTACAGGGCTGAAGAAAGCCTCGTCAGGGCTCTTGAGCTTAATGAAGAATCTCCGGATGCAATTTATTACCTGGCTTCACTTTATGCCAAAACCGGCAAATCAGAATCATCTCTCAAACTATTTTCGGGTGGATCAAAGATGTATCCCGGCTACTCACCCTTTTTTTCAGGCCTTGGTTATATTAACCGGTATGCCGGGAAAATGGAGGGATCAATAGAGGCGTATCGTAAATCACAGATTCTTGACTCAAGCCTGGCAAATCTTGTGAGCAGCCAGATGCAAATCTTGAAATCACAGATCTATTTGGGAAATTATACCGCTGCCAGATTATCTTTTGAGGAAGTATGTAACAATTTAAATGCCCTGGGCGAAAAGCCGGATGAAAAGCAACTTTTTTATGCCGGTGTTATTCATATGTACATGAAAGACACTCTCACGGCGATTCAACTTTTTGATTCAGCTTCGGTTGCAGACCCTGTAAGTGTCTGGACAAAATTTGGCCAGTCCTATAAAGCTGCACTCACCGGCGATGGAGTAGAACTGTCTGACCTGATACATTCACTCGAATCAAGAGGTATTGTGGATGGTGAACGCAGGTACAGGATGGTACATTTCTATACCATGGCCGGTAATTATACCAAAGCATTGAATCATCTGAAAGCATCAATAAATGCCGGATTCTTCAATTACCCTTATATAATAAGTGATCCGCTGACTGCAAGGCTGAGGGAGGTGGGTGAATTTCGGGTTGTTGCCGATGAGGCTGCAAAACGGTATAAATCCTTTAGTGTAAAGCAATAAAATGATTTTATAAAATTTCTTGAAAAAACATGAAGATGAAAAGAATTTTCAACAGAAGAACATCGGGGTTAGTATTTAAACTAGTTAGGATGTTTATAATATGCCTGGTTTCACTCTTTTGCCTGTTATTCTGCTCTAAACCATCGGACAGACAGAAAGATGCCAGCACCTATGCTATTGTTATACATGGTGGTGCGGGAGTAAGGTACAGAGAGGAGATGACATCCGAACTTGAAAAAGAGTACCTGGTTGAACTTGAAAAATCGCTCATGGCGGGATATGAAATACTTGCAGGAGGAGGCAACAGTGTTGCTGCCGTTGAAGCAGCAATCAGGGTAATGGAAGACTCACCTCTTTTTAATGCCGGTAAGGGTGCCAGTTTTACCCGGGATGGAATAAATGAACTGGATGCATCTATTATGAACGGGAATACACTACGTGCTGGAGGGGTGGGTGCCGTTCGAAGTGTAAAAAATCCTATAAGCCTGGCAAGATTGGTCATGGAAGAGTCCCCGCATGTATTGCTTGTAGGTCAGGGTGCTCTTGCATTTGCAAAAGAGATGAACGCTGAAATCATGCCTGATGAATATTTCTTTACTGAACGACAATGGAATTCACTTCAGAGAAGACTGAAAGAAGATATACCCTATGGAGGGATGCTTCCGCCTGAAAAGAATGATTCGGTGACATCTGGTAAATCATACGGAAATGAAGACCTGTATGAAACTGTAGGTGCGGTTGCCCTGGATAAAGATGGGAATCTGGCTGCAGGAACTTCCACAGGTGGGCGTGTCAAGAAAAGACCCGGCAGGGTGGGTGATTCTCCTATTATTGGGGCCAGTACTTATGCAAATAATAAAACATGTGCCGTTTCGACAACAGGGCTTGGTGAAAAGCACATGGTGTTACTAACCGGCAAAGAGATCTCTTCCCTCCTGGACCATAAAGGACTTCAATTAAAGGATGCAGTTCATGATGTGATTTTAAAGCAGCTTGTCAGCATAGGCGGCGAAGGAGGAGCCATTTCAATTGATAAACAGGGAAATATAGCATGGGCATTTACCGGTAATGGTATGTATCGGGGTTTTGTAAAACCGGATGGTAAGTTCGTTATAAAAATATATGAAGACTAGAAACCTGATTAAATAACAAATAATTTATACCTATAAAATGAAAATTGCCAATGTTCTGAAAACCGGGCTTATAATAATTATTTTAAGCAAGTACAACTTCCTCTCCGGACAGGAGATTCTATCTCCATCCTGATTTTTCGGTCATGAAATGGGGGCTGATTATAAACTGGTGCTTTATGATGACCTGATTGGGTATTATTATCATCTGGATAAACACTCAGAAAGGATCCGGTTTCGGGATGTTGGAAAAACAACAAAAGGGCGGTCCTTGCTCCTGTTGGGATTTCAAACCCTACCAACATTCAAAACCTGGCCAAACATCAAGAGGCCCAGAATGCAATTGCTGATCCAAGGCTTATTACCAGTGAAGAGGGAAATAATCGCCTTATTCATGACAGCAGGATAGTGGTATGGATCAATTGTCAGCTGCATTCAACTGAAGCGGCAGCCAGCCAGATGGCTCCTGAACTGGCGTATGACCTGGTTACCGGTAAGACTCCTGAGATAGAATCTGCTTGAGAGCGGATGGATTCGTGGTGCAAACCTTATTGAAGGCCAATCCGCAATACTTGAAATCAAACAAGGGCAGGGTAAGATTGTACTACTTGGTTTCAGAGTACAGCACAGGACGCAGACGCATTCAACATTCCGTATTCTCTTTAATGCAATTCACCTCAGTACATTTGATTAATAAAAATGAATATTATGGACGAGAATATTGTTATTGATATTCGTCCTGTTGTCATGATATCAGAATATATAGTTAAAAATTCCTTTCTCGGGTAGTAGTATTTTATTAAAAGATCTTAGCCAGGTAATACATTATCCCTGCCAGGAATAAAATACTAATTATCAGCGCTTCTGTCCTTCGCTCTCCTTTTGTTACCCTCTGATACCAGTAATAACTGTTTGGAATAAGGCCAATGGTTATTATTGCAACCAGTAAGAATGTATCTGACGGGAGAAAAACGTAGCAGATAAAAAATGCAAGAATTGTCAGGTATGATAATATAGCTGCTATAGTAATATTCTCTGATTGAATAAATTGCAAATTTCTCAGGATATCAAGGATAACCAGGAGAATTATTATGATTAATAAAATTATGTTAACGCTGAATCCTGCCATGGGATAGTTAGTTGATTAGAATAGCCTACTAAATATAGCATATTTCCCAGAATAGGGCAATAACTGTAATATATGCAGGGAGCAGGGAGCAGGGAGCAGGGGGCAGGGAAGTTGATAAGAGGTTGATAAGGATTATACTATAAATTCGAATCATGGTGTGTTTAAACTACTAAACCTCTAAAATCACTTAAACTCTATTAAATTTCTTACCTTAGCATTCATTACTGAAAAACCCAAAAAACAATGAAAACACGTATAATAAACATGCTGGTCATCCTGCTTGCAGTGATAATGGCAGGATGTGTTACAACAGAAACTGAATACGATCAAGAAATGAAAGACAAGCTTGCACAATTTGACGAGGTTACCCTGGAAACGGACCTCAGCTGGTTAAGCGACAGCGAGAAGGAAATAATTGGCATCCTGATTGAAGTGGCAGATATTATGGACGATATATTCTGGATGCAGGCCTATGGTGATAAGGAAGAACTGCTTGAGAGCATTGATAGTGAATATGCCAGGGAATATGCATTGATCCATTACGGCCCCTGGGACCGCCTTAAAAATAATGAACCGTTTATTCCCGGTGTGGGGCCAAAGCCGGCCATGGCACAGTTTTACCCCGAGGATATGACCGTTGAGGAATTTGAGGCATGGGACAATCCTGACAAGACAAGTCTGTATACACTTGTTCGTCGCGATGAAGAGGGAAACCTGGTTACCGTTCCCTATTCCGAAGCGTACAAGGAAAAGCATGAGAAGGCAGCTGAGCTCATGCGCAAGGCAGCAGAAATAGCAGAAGATGAAGGTCTGAAGAATTACCTTAATGCACGTGCCGAGGCACTGCTGACAGATATATACCAGCCAAGTGATTTTGCATGGATGGAGATGAAGGAATCAAATATCGATTTTGTGGTCGGGCCTATTGAAAATTACGAGGACGGCCTGTTCGGTTACAAGGCTGCACATGAGTCGTTCGTACTGGTAAAAGACCCTGACTGGAGTGCCAGGCTGGCTAAATTCAATGCCATGCTGACCGACCTGCAGGCCGGTTTGCCCGTTGCAGAGGAATATAAATCTGAAACGCCGGGCACCGATGCCGATATGAATGTTTATTATGCACTCTATTATGCAGGTGACTGCAATGCGGGTAGCAAGACAATAGCCATTAACCTACCCAACGACCCCGAGATACACCTGGCCGTGGGCAGCCGTAAGCTGCAGCTGAAGAATGCCATGGAAGCCAAATTTAACAAGATACTTGTTCTCATTGCCAATATACTTATCGACGAGAGCCAGCGTCAGTATATAACCTTTGATGCCTTCTTCGAAAACACCACCTTCCACGAAGTATCACATGGTATGGGTATAAAAAATACCATCAATGGCAAAGGAACTGTCAGGGAAGCACTTAAAGAACAGTATTCGGCACTCGAAGAAGCAAAAGCCGATATCATGGGCCTTTACCTTGTAACCAAACTCTACGAGATGGGTGAACTGAGCAGCGGGGAGGTAATGAATAATTACGTTACCTTCTTTTCCGGTATCTTCCGCTCCAGCCGCTTCGGCGCAGCCAGTGCCCATGGCAAGGCCAATATGCTCAGTATGAAATATTTTGCCGACAATAATGCTTTCGTTTACCAGGATGACGGTACCTATATGGTCAATTTCGAGAAGATGAAAAGTGCGGTGGAATCACTGGTTGAAAAAATACTTACAGTACAGGGTGATGGTGACTACGAGGCTGCAAAAGAATGGATCGAGAATGACGGTGTGATGACCGAACAGCTGCGTGCCGATCTCGATAAGGTGAACGAGGCAGGTATTCCTGTGGATATTGTGTTTAAGCAGGGGAAAGATGTGCTAGGCCTGGAATAGCACAGGGCACAGAGAGCAGGGAGCAGGGAGCAGGGAGCAGGGAGAATTTTGCAGGAAGATTACTAGGATTCCCAACCGTAGAGACGCCAGGCATGGCGTCTAAATGGAATTTTGCAGAAAGTAGAGGCGCAATATCTTGCGCCTCGATAAATTTTGCAGGATAGGTAAAATATTATTCACCCCCTCCGGGGCTGTAAATATTTTTTTCGTATCCCGTTCCCACAGGTAAGACTGTGGCTATTGCTGTTTACCGCCGCAGGCGGTATAAGCCCGAAACAGGTAAGTGCCGGATAGGTAGCAATATGAAAAATTCTTATATATAATTTGCATATATATAAAATAGTTATATATTTGCATTATGATAGCAAATGATTTGTTAAAAGGTACCTTAAGAACGATCGTTCTGAAATTATTGGCTGATAACAGAAGGATGTACGGATACGAGATTACCAAGAAAGTAGAGGAGCTTTCTGATGGGAAGATTGTCCTTACATTCGGTGCGCTCTACCCGGTTTTGCATAAACTGGAGGCTGACGGACATATTAAGACAGATATCGAATATATCGGTAAGCGTGTCCGGAAGTATTACACTCTTACAGAGGTGGGAAGATCATGGGCAGAACGAAAAGTTGATGAGTTTTTTGATTTTGTAAACACATTGACTTACGTACTGAAACCAACTCCCGCCTGATATGATTGCTGACATCATTGATGATAATGTCGATCGTATAAGAATAGATATTATCAATCTTGGTTTAACATATGAACCTCTGGTTGATGATGTCTTGGACCATCTATGCTGCATGGTTGAGGAAAACATGGAGAATGGCGATTCTTTTGAAAATTCATATGCGAAAGCCTTTATCTCCATAGGTGATAACCGCCTGCCTGAGTTACAGCATCAGACCTTACTTCTTTTAAATAAAAAACACCAAAAAATGAAAAAGCTTACATATTTCCTGGGACTGGCTTCAGCAATAATACTGCTATTTGGAGCTATATCAAAACATATGCACTGGCCGGGTGCGGGTATTGAATTAACACTGGGACTTTTAGTGATAATACTTGGATTCCTGCCACTGTATTTAATAGTAACATACCGTGAACAGACTGATAAAAAAAGTATTATCTATCCGGTTGTTGCATATCTGACAATTGCCTTTCTGCTAACAGCGGCCGTATTCAGGATTCAGCACTGGCCAGCTGCACGGATTGTTACAACTATAGGGCTGGCCATTCTTATTATTGGATTTGTGCCACTCTATATTGTGAATGCTTTCCAGAAGGCCAGGAAAGGTAAGGTTAACCCGGCTTATATCATATTGTTGCTTGTTGGCGTGGCAATTATCGCGCTGATGTTTAATGTCAGATTCGGGAAAGAGGCTCTTGATACTTACAGGAATGAAGCGATATTGAACGAAAGCAGGATTTTTGAGACTGAACATCAGATCCAGCTTATTATAGATAGTGCAATAGAGAATGAACATAAAGCCCTGGATGAAATACAGGAAATACATGCTGAGGCAGAGAATCTTCAAAAAATGATTGACGAAATGTTAGACAAGCTGCTGGCGTCAGTTAATGAAGAGGGTTCCTCCCTGGAAGAACTCAGGAAAATGGACTATGAAGGAGCAGGAAGGGATGTAATAGTAAAAAGTGGTTGGGCAAGAGATTTCATTACGAGTGCAAGGAAGTTTAGAAACAATCTTACGGAGATTGTTGACGATCCGGTTACCGTGAACCAGATCCAGGATCACCTCGAATTTACCGGGAGTGTCTGGTTTATGGAATTCGGACCTGAAGAGGTTATATATGATCCCGTAATAAAGATCTATTATAAACATACGGATGTCTCAAAAGGGATTGCCCTTGCTGAATATGTAGCAATTAGCAGTTTGATGGATTCTGAGTAAGCAGGACTCCTTGTTTACCTGTAGATAAGGTATTTACGTCTTATCTCAAGGAATTCTTCAATATCCTGCCGGCATGCTTCGACAACCTGTTCAACTGTGGTGCCGGGTTCATCGAGCATCTTCAGAAGGGGAGGAGGCGACCATACAAGTGAATCGGGGCTGTTTTTACGGTAAGCATCGATAATATGAAGTGTTGTTTCCACGGACCTGTAATCCCTGTAATCGGTTACCATGACTTCGACGCCACCGCTCATCATGTTCCATGGTTTACCCCGGGGGTTAGGTAAAGTATCAAAGTTATAGGGTATAAAGTATGCCGGCCTGAACATGACCCCGGGTATTGCCCTGCTGTTGAGGTCTGCAGCAGCCTGTTCGGCATTTATCCATGTTGAGCCTGTCAGCAGGAAAGGTTTGGTTGTACCCCTGCCCTCGGAGATATTTGACCTTTCAAAAAGACACTGGCCGGGGTATACTGCTGCTGTTTCAAAGTTGCCCATATTGGGTGAGGTCATAACCCAGAGCAGTCCGGTCTCGGGCCATAGCATATTCCTTCGCCAGCCTTTCATCTGTATTACTTCAAGGTTTGCACCGAAGCCTTCCATCTCGTTCCACATCATGGCCAGTTCACCGTAGGTCATTCCATGTCGTAATGGCAGGGGGTGCCTGAAGATGCCTCCCATATCAAGCGTAGGCCCTTCCACTATACGTCCGCCCAGCGGGTTGGGCCTGTCGAGGACAATAAAAGTTATACCGGCTTCAGCACAAGCCTCCATGGCAAATGACATGGAATATTTGAAGGTATACCAGGCGGAGCCTACTCCCTGGATATCGAAAATGAGTATATCAAGATCCTGCAGCCATTCCTTACGGGGAGCCAGTGAATCGCCATAAAGGCTGTAAACGGGTATGCCTGTTACTGGATCCGGTTCACCTTCCATGATTATTTTACCCTGCCTTGCGCCCCGCACGCCGTGTTCGGCACCGAAGAGCGCCACCAGGTTAACACCCGGAGTGCCTGCCAGGATATCGATGCTGCTTCTCAGGTCGGATCCTACAGCGGAAGGATTGGTTATCAGGCCTACTCTTTTATTCATTATCAGGTCGAGGTGATCTTCTATGAGTACGTCTATCCCTGGTTTAACTGCAGGCTCTTCGTATGCAGCCGGCCGTTGCATGACCGGGTATTGAGCCATTAGCTCCTCAAGTGAGGGAGCAACATCATAAGAGATACCTGTAACGGTTTTTTCAACCACACTGCTTTCGTTACCGTACCTGTCGACAGCACTAACTGCAACCTGTTTAAGTGGTGTAAGTATTTCTGCTCTGCTGGTGATAGATTGACGGTCATCACTTTCGAGCAGATCAGTATTGATATCAAATGCAGGAACAGTGATGTTATTTATTCCCTTCCCATAAATATTATAACCCCATAAGGGACCGTATCTGTTGTATACCACCCAACCGGGGATATCGTCAAAATTGGTATGAGTCCAGGAAATGCGCAGGGAGTCTTTTTCATGGGTAATGGTGAACGATGGTGGCTGCGGATTTTTATTGTCGAGCCAGGGAGAGGGTGGTACCAGGGCTTCTTTTTCGTATGGTCCCTCCGAGATGGCACTTACCAGTTCAGGATTGAGAGCCAGGGGCCCGATGCTCCAGTGAACCACCCCGGGGCTTTGGGGCAGCATGCCACGGGTTACCATTATCTGGCTGATAGTTTCAATTATTGCCCTTTCACCCGTATACCTGCCAATATTTATACCAGGCCACAGGTGGCGATTTTTTTTATTTTCCTTTGACCACCAGCCAAGGAGCACAGGGTAACTCTGTTCCATCTGTCCAACGGGCCAATAAAGTTGCGGCGCATAATAATCGATCCATCCTTTATTGAGCCACAGGCGCGCATCGGCATACAGCACCTCATGCTGGTCGAAGCCGGATACTGAAGGGGGATTATAGGGTCGCCAGATGCCAAAGGGGCTCAGGCCGAACTTCACGTGAGGCTTTTCATCTTTTATACCCTCATATACTCGCTTGATGAAGGCATTTACGTTTTCCCTTCTCCAGTCGCTGCGGCTGAGCTTTCCACCGCTATCAAGATAAGCCTGCCAGCTTTCATCATCAGGGAAGTCATTGAAATTGTTATAGTCGGGGTAGGGGTAGAAGTAATCGTCAAAATGAATACCATCGAGATCATAGCGGCGCACCAGGTCCATCACCACATTGAAAGAATGGTCCTGTGTTGCCTCCAGTGCCGGGTCGAGCCACCAGTATCCCCTTTCCAGGAAGAGGGCAAGCCCAGGCTTCCTTTTTACTATTGAGGTTTCAGTTACCGGTCCGCCTGCCACATGATGGGCACGATATGGATTGAGCCATGCATGCAGTTCCATGCCCCTTTTATGGGCCTCGTTAATCCAGAATTCCAGGGGGTCGTAAAAAGGTTCCGGCGCCCGGCCCTGTTCCCCGGTAAGGTAATATGACCATGGTTCAAGGTCACTTTGATATAGTGCGTCACAATGCGGTCGCACCTGGAAAATAACGGCATTGAAATTATTCTCGTGCAGGAGGTCGAGCAGTTCAATGGCATCTTTTTTCTGCTCTTCAACGGGCATGCCCGGCTCAGCGGGCCAGTTGATGTTGGCCACCGTGGCCACCCAGGCAGCCCGGAACTCTCGTACGGCCGATGGTGTGCGGCCCGAAGGGTCGCCCGTAACGAGCTGCCGGCTGGTGTAGCATCTTGTTAATGTGAGGAATAGAATTATTGTAACCGTAAAAAGTGCAGCTCTTCTGTACATCTGAATTGTTCTTATTGGTATAACATTAAATAGTAAAAATAGTAAAAGTGGAATTACATTTGAAAACAAGTTGAATTGAAAAAGTTTAAGTGGTTTAAGTGGTTTAAGTGGTTTAGGGGAGCAGTACTAATTAAACTCTTAAACCACTTAAACCACTGATTCAGACATCCCCCTAACCCCCTTGAAAGGGGGATCCGTTGGTTAATCAAAATGAAATTCCATGAGTTCTATGGGTGCGCCATTATGCTCGATCATGGCAACCCTGACGCCGGCAGAGGGCTTGTTTGGCGGGGTGATCACCCTGAAGCCCCGTGCCGACAGTTCATGATCAAGATCAGTAACAACAAAAGCCAGGTGCGGAACTGTTTGTATAAGCCTGTCAACAGGGCTGTCTTTTTCGAACCTCATCCATTCAATCCCGAAAGGACTGCTTTCAAATCCTGATACATAGAATTTGAATTGCGGCAGGTATTTCTCACCAGGTATTGTTTTATCAGTGGGTATACCCAGGTGGTGATATTTCCAGCCCCATTCTTCTGTGGCAAGGGGCGGTTGGTGATCTAAGCGGTTTTTTTTCAAAATCAAATTTGCTTTTATCTATTATTGTTTAAATGCGTATTTAATAATTTATACGCACATATCTGAATCTTTAAAATTGTTTTTATTTCACTTTGCTAAGATAGTCAGATATGCAAATTAAAAATGCTTACTGTAATTGTGTTATTGTCAGAATATAGTTGAATGGTTCAAGTAGTACACCCATCCAGGCGACACCATGTTCAGTATATCCATCTTCGAACTTAACAGAGAAAGGAGGATTAGTTCCACTTTCCAGAGGATGCAAGCAGCCAAGGCCATCCTCAACTTCCTCATTATTAGTAAAAGTTGTTTCCCCAATGCTATATTCAATTACTAGATTAATATTCCAGGATGCCCAACAACAACCACCTCCAAAGTCATGAATATGAGTTGGGTGCTGAATCGCAAGTTCAGCTTCTTTCGTTTGCGTATTCACCCAGGAATAGTCAGTTTTAAAGGAATATGATGGTGGAAAATTGGAGCCAGCTAACTGAGCGCTTAAACAGTGAGCAAATTGAAAAGGTATATCATTTTTTGAAACGCTAATGGATCCTAAGGTTTGAGTCCCGGTCCCGTATATACCAGAAATATCTATTGTGCCGGTATCTCCTTTTGGTAGAATAACTTCAAAACTCATATGGGCTGAATATGTTAAGCTCATATCATAGTACCAATTATGCTCAGGGGACCTCTGGGCATTCTGGGCTGATATATCAATATCAACCTGGTAGATTTCAGTAGAATCCTTTATTATAATGTCAATATCTTCTTTGAGTTCTTCAGTTATTAAAGGGCTATGATATTCCTCTCCATTAGCAATTATTTCGTACGTATAATAGCTAACGGTTGCTCTTGCCTGCACCCTGGAGGTTCCTTCTGTATCTCCGGCTGTAAATACTATTGATGCATTACCATTTTCATCTGTTTCCATGTAAGAGGGGTACAGGGTACCAAGTTCATCGTGAAAGAAATCCACACTTTGATCTTCTATTGGTTTGCATCCCAACATGACGGTTGACTTTATATCTGTTCTTTCATTTCTGGCAATAATTCTTTCTGCAGCAGTTAATGTAAGTTTTGGTTTGCATCCGGGTGATACCTCTTTAAAGATTGCTTCTTCAACAGTATTACATTCTAAGAATTCGACTCTCACTTTACTTTCGGAAATGTTACAACTTGATACACTTCCCCCACCAATGAGATCACTGGCAATACCACTGCATGAATAATCAAGATCTAATTGTTCAATTTTTATAGTACCACAACGACAGGGATTAATCTCACATTCAGCACTTTTAAATTGCTTAGATGTGTGGATAACATAATCTGAAAAATGATAGGCTGAAAAGCTTAATTCATATTCATGTGGATCATACATAACAGTAGTAACAGGCATGAAATATTCATAAGCATCATAATCGACCTGATGTACGATTGGAATTGATCCTTCCTCTAACTGAACTCCAGAAATCATTAACTGCACAGGAAAATTGAATTCCAGTTCAGATGGTAGGGCTTCAACAGAACAAATAATATCATTTAAGTCAACGTCAAGAGGATTTAATACTTCTGCGGCATCATAATCATTGGTAAATGACACCTTGACATTGATTTTCGAATCTACTGCTCCAGCAGGAACAACCATTATGATTCCATTCTTAAACTCATAAGAACCTCCTTCCGGGCTAATTTCAAATTCAAGTTTTTTCTTTCTATTGCATGTTAAGAACAGACAAAATACCAGGATCAGATATATGGAAAGTTTGTAATTTATATTACTGAATTTGATCATTCAAATTATATTTTATAATGTTTCCGCTCCCTTATTATAATAAACAAGTTACAAAATAATTCCCATACCGCCATCATGTTATTACTCTACTATAGACTGAATTCAAATGAGAAATCAGTTTAAAACATCAGTCTGATATTTTTCTCAGATTCACACTTATTTATAATAGATATATTCATAATTAAGAACATCCTATTTGCTGTTTTATCCAGGCTGTTAAAAATGAGATGAAAAATTGAAACTAAAAGATCTTCAAGTTCTTATAATTTATTAAATTAGTATAAAAATCTGCTAAAATAATAATATATAATATGATTGAAACATCAAGAATACAATCCGGTTTTGATGCCGAGTTATTACTCGGTGGTAAATGGTTTCTCACTGCAATCCACGCGCTTAACGAAAATGATGCAATAGATATTCCAGACGGAATTACTATTAATGACATTACTGTAAATAATGATCCAGATTGGGATTTAGATTTAATCACGAATTTTGGTCCAGTAAAAGCCAGATTAACAATTGAGGATAACCAGTTCAGGCTTGTAACCAATATTGGGGATATTGATTTCAAGATTGATATGCCAAATTTTGGCCAACTGGCAGATACTCCAGTTTTAAACAAAGTATTTGGAAATGATGATTATGAAAATGCAATGGCACTTTTATTTAATCTGGATATCAGGGCCTGCCCCCAGGACCAGGAACCAAAACCTACAGGTGAACATTATCCAAGGGGTAATGCAGATGATGCAGTCTCATTTTTACCTAATGGACAGCATGTTGCACTTGGCATAGCAAGAGAATCATTTAAAAGGTTTGCTAATAATATATGGCATACTGAATTAAGAGATGTTGATGGTTCTCATCCTCTGCCTATGCCAGGTGAAGAAAAAAAAGGAGATTGGAAAAAAGTTAAGGTTTCTGTTAATAAAAAACGAATCAAATTTACCCTTGAAGGAGAAGTGCCTATTGATTTCTGGCCTGATGCGGATGTATCTTTAGAGATTGAGCTTAAACCAAGACTAGTAAAAGGTAAATTAACTTTTTCAATAGATACTGATTTAGATGTAGATACCGGATTCTGGGGAGATCTGCTTGCTTTTACTATTGGAGCATTATTGGGTCTATTAATTGGTTTTCTCACCGGTGGATTATTGATACTTGTTCCAGCTTTAGGTTTAAGGGCTGTCATTGTCCTAGAAGTTGGGGAATTTATTGCAGGTGAGGTCATTGAGCGAAGAATCCTGGCTAAGGATGAAGATGGTAATATAATTTCGGGATTATCGTGTGATGAGAAAATAGTAAAACTAACCCATCCTGAACCATCCGATGATAGCATTTCTATTGGAGTATTGGATACTATACCTACCTCTATCCCAGTTCATATTGATGAAGATGATCCTTTATTCAACAGAATGATAACCGTAAAAGCCATTTTTGATGAAATTGAATTAGAAGGAGACGGTTTAGCAGTGGCAGGCAAAACAGAGGCATCTGAATTATTTCAGATTAATGTTGCCAGGATTGAAGAATCAATTTATGCAGGTGACGAACTTAAGCAGTTAAAATATAAAATACCGGGTGATAATAACGAAATCCTTGTTGATGTGGAAGATATTTACGAAAGGCTTAATTCAAATGAATTACAACCTCCATTGAAGTTAAGTTCCCATATTGAAAATCCGATTTATCAAATCCCTTCGGGCAAATTATGTTGTGCATGTTTACAACCTACTCATATAAGACGAAAAGATACCGTAATTACCAGAATAAAATTTGATACCGGACTGGAATTAAATACCCAGGATGCTGTCAATCTTCAGGATAGTGGAGGTATTTATTTGAAAGGGTTACAGCTTATTCATCCAAAGGATGGCAAGCCTTACTTCAGGGCTCCGGCAAATGATAGTACTGATGATAACCTGGAGTCTTTACCTGAATTTTAAGATGATTAAATGAACTAAACCATCTCCTTCTTTCCTGCTTTATCTGAAACAGAGCCAAGTATAGAAATCTCAGTATGATGTTCAGTATCTAACCCGATTATTTTTCTTGCTTCTGCAGGTGTGGCAACAGGACGGTATATTTCATCGGCTATCCTTTTCAGTCTTTTTACAAGGTCAAGGTTTGTTGCCAGCTTTTTCTTGTCGTAATCATAAAAGATATTGTCCTCGATACCCACGCGAACATTACCTCCCATGATTATTGCAGCGGCATTCATTGGCAGCTGGAACTGGCCTATTCCTGCAGCAGCCCACACAGAATCATCCGGGAGAATGGAAACAAGATAATTGATACTTTTTGTATCAGCAGGGGTACTGTTCATACTACCAAACAATAAATTCCAGTATTTTCTACCCTGTATAACTCCTTTTGACTCCAGGATTTTTCCAAGGTTAATCATACCTGCATCAAATACTTCAAGTTCAGGCATAATACCCTTATCCCTCATAGTGGTGGCAAGGGCAGTGACCATCTCGATAGAATTAAGACTCGGGCCTGTCGGAAAATTGAGAGAGCCCAGGGTGAGGCTTCCCATGTCAGGTTTTGCCGATCCTGTCAGGTGCAGAACCTCTGACCGTTTTTCAAACTCTGACCATGTTCTTCCAGACGTTGATGCACAGCAGATAAGATCGGGCCGTTCTTTACGAATTAGATTTAACATCTTTTCGTATACTTCAGCTTTCCATGTAGGTTTACCATCATCACCCCTCGCGTGCAAATGAACAATGCTTGCACCGGCATCACAGCACATAATTGCATCTTCTGCTATCTCTTCCGGGGTTATCGGAACAAACTCCGTCATATCTTTTGTGGGGATCATCCCTGTAAGGCAAACATTAATGATCAGGGGTGGGTATTGCGCCAGTGGTGGCGGCATGTTTCTGTTAATGTACTCTCTTTTATCCATAATATTTATCTAAATCCATTTCAATAGTGGTCCATTCGTCCACATCCTCTTTCCCAAACGAATGAATTTTCTTCAGTTTACCTATTTCGTAATATCCGAAATGTTTCTTATACCACTCAATAGTTGCAGGACGATCGGCATTTGTTATCACCTTTTTTGCACCCATCTCATACATCTTTTTTAATCGGGCTTCCTGCAATGCCATTCCTATTCCTTTGCCTTTTGCTTCCGGATCAACTCCCAGCAATGTGGTTTTACCAACTTCGGGAGACAGCATTTTATAGCCGGAAGCCCCGACAACTTTTCCGTCCTCCTCTGCAATAAAGAAACAGGAGATATCCAGTTCGGGCATCTCCTCGGAAGGAACATGATGCATGTTCCAGAATTCCATTATTCGCAGAATTTCATCACGATCTCCATTCCTGGCTTTTCTTATTATCATATTAGGTTTGTTCTTTTATTGACTGAAAAACGACTTGTAGACAGCCTCCAATCTGAACCAAATTATGCAAAAGATAATTATCCGGCAATTATTTATGATGAATGGTAAATGACTAATGACGAATGTCAAACATTATGGGATAAAAGGATTAACATCCCCCTGTCCCTTCACTTCGTTCGGGACGTCCCCCTTCAAAGGGGGATCAGATAGTGTAGTCGTATGGATATTCGTATAAGACGACGCCGCCATACTCGGTGACCCTGTAAATATCTTCAAAGCGCACGCCTCCCACTCCCGGTATGGCCAATACGGTGTGTCCCACGGTATTTGTCATATCTTTCCGCAATTTCGTTGCGGCATGAGCAGGTATGATGGTTGAGGCCGGGTTTTCCTCAAAACGCAGGCCGATGCCGTGTGAAATACCTTTGATATGATACTTGCCCAATCCATGTTTTTCACATATCTCCTTGCCCATCTTATCAAGGTTTCCCGGTGTATTTCCCGGCTTCAGTTCTTTCCTGGTTGCCTCATGCATTTCAAGGTATGTGTCAAATAATTTCTGTTGTGTCTCATCAGGTTGCCCGATAATGAATGTCCTTGCCAGGTTGGAACAATAACCTTCAAATGTTGGGGTTAAATCGATTACTACTAATTCTCCTTCTTTAACAGGATCCTTTGTGACAGTACCATGAATCCAGCAGCTTCTTTTACCAACGTTAATATGCATCGGAGTGCTGGTTCCTTCAGCGCCGGCTTTCATCATTGTATAGGTTATTTCAGTTGCCAGCTCATGCCCGGTAATACCGGGTTTAAGCAATTGCTTTGCAGTGTCCATGCCCTTTGCCGCTATTGACTGTGCCTTTTTCATTTTATCGATCTCTTCCTCATCCTTAACCATTCTGAGCTCGTCCATTACAGGGTCAGAAGGCACCAGTTCAACCTGTTTATTGACCTTCCTGAACAGGTCGACAAGGAAGGCAGGTGTATCAAACCACATCTGCATGCCAACCTTTGGATTTTCGCGATGACTCATTCCGGGAGGGGCTCCCTTAAAGATGTTTTGAAACACTTCCTTTATATTGGAGATCTGTTCACCGACATGGCTGAACAGCATGATTTCGTGGTTCTTAACCTGCTCCCTGAGCTCATCTTCCTCGGCCCTGAAGCCAACCAGTATCGGTGGTCCTGAAGCAGGAATTATTGCGCGGGGTTGCACACGAAGATCATTAAAGAAATATATGTAATCGTCGTGGTTCATAATCATTAATCCAAGCATTCCTTCTTTTTTCATCAGCTCCTGTGCTTTCCTGATGCGTTCGTGGTTTATTTTAATCATAATGTTTAAATATTTGTCTTTCAGAGACTAATTTAGACAATTATAGCGAATCTTTAACATTTGGATTGATTAATACAACCCCCCTAGCCATGTTGACTCCCTATGGTCGTCGATCTCATCCTCCGATAAATCTTCGGATGACAAAGTCCGCTTTGCTTTGGTGCAAAGGGGGATGCTGGTATCAAATCTTCTCCACTGTATAACCTTTCTTTTCAAGTAGTTCCCTGACATTATCCGGGCCGAAATAATGACCCGCACCCACAAGGACAAAATATGTTGCAGGTTGTTCTTCAGCCAGTTTTTCAAATTTTTCCACCCAGTTTTTATTCCTGCTGGTAAAAACCATATCATAGGCCTGCTTAACCTGTGGATTGGTGAGATCCATGCTTTTAAGGAATTCTTCTTCAAACAGGGCCAGATTGTCAGAAAAATAAGATTCCAGTAGTGGTAGTTCCTTTTCTGCCTGTGACTCCATATTGCTTATGGTGTTTTCCAGCACCTGCACCTGCATGATTACCGGTGCATCAAATTCAAACAATACAATCTGGGTTTTTATATCATCAAGCCCTATAATTTCTTTATTGTCCTTTGTTGCTAATTGGTGAAAATGCCTGTCAACAGCCAGTAAGGGATCAAATCCCACAAGCTTGGATTTGGTGCCTGTAATAGTCATATTCAGAAGCCATCCTTCGTATTTAAAATATTTGTCCAGTTCGTCTTCTGTAAAAATTTTCTTGAGTTTCTCAATGCTTTCGGGCTTCAGGTAGTTATTAAGGCAATCACTTTCAGGCAGTGTATCTTTTTGTGCATAATTAAAAATTTCCTGTTCGATTCCCTCAAAATCCTTTTCCAGTTCCAGAATTAGCTTGTCAGCTTTTTGGTAATAGTCAGTATATGTTTCAGGAAGAGGGTAGTATGCTTCCTTTGCGGAATGTATTGAGCCGGCCAGGTAGAATGTTGAGCCGTTTATTTCGGTTTTCCATATTATGCATTCCGAAGGTTCTTTCTGAGTACATGCCGCTGCGAACATAATGAGCCCGGCAAAGATCAACGGCATGGAGATTCTTTGAAATAATTTTCTTTTCATGTGATTTGTTTTAGTAAGTTAGTTTTTGCAAGGATAAATTTAGGAATTAATTTCAATCTAGAAGTTGTTCCGTGTTTCAGGTTTATGTACTGCCCCCTGCTCCCTGTTCCCTGCTCCCTGCCCCCTGCTCCCTGCCCCCTGCTTTGTCAGCCGAAGTCCCGGATCATCGGGACGAAGGCTGGCTCCCTGCTTTATCTCTCATAACTCATCTCTCACAACTTCCTCCCTCAGGATTTTATTAAACTTATCCGGTTCCTCGTAGATGGGGCTGTGAGCTGAATTGCTGAATGTATAGAATTGTTTTTCCGGTGCTTTCAAACGGTTAAAGAATTCTTCTGCAACGATATGTGGTGTCTGGTAATCATATAAACCCTGGAAGATATATACTGGTAAATGTATACTGTCGATATCATTAAAAAGGTTATTATGCATTACGTCTGACCAGAGATTGGTCAGGGAATACATGCTTCCCCGCAGGAAGTTTATCTTATCACCAAAAGTATATTCCCTTGCATCGAGCACCATTTTGATAACAGGCCACATACCGGTAATGTCACGCGCAATACCTCCTCCGAATTTGTTGACATATTTACGTTCATATCTAAGGAAATTCATCCAGGTTTTACTGTCTGCCGACAGTGAATCGGGGAATGTCATATTACTGATTCGCTCAAGGGCCTTTTCATCGTTCCTCTGTTCAGCCTGTTCTCTTATCCAGTCGAATGACACCCTTTCTCCCCTGTACTGGTGGGCAACCTGCCCGATTCCAATATATGAATGGTACAGTTCAGGATACCTGTGTGCAGTGAGTATTCCAAGGAATGAGCCCCATGAATGGCCTGCCAGGTATATCTTTTCCCTGTTAAACCTTTTTATCAGGATTTCAGTAAGTTCCCGGGTGTCAGAAATCATTTGTTCCAGGTTCATGCTTTCAGGTGGAATGTCTGTAGAAAATGATTTGCCTGCACCTCTCTGTTCCCAGTACACTAT
The DNA here is from genome assembly GCA_016928075.1 of Bacteroidales bacterium. Lineage (GTDB taxonomy): Bacteria > Bacteroidota > Bacteroidia > Bacteroidales > VadinHA17 > UBA9300. The sequence continues at coordinate 60,739 of JAFGLJ010000028.1, forward strand.
CAGGAAATCATTTTCAAGGCCGGGATTCATATTCTTCATTGGAGCCATCTCAGGGCTGCCCGGTCCGCCATGAAGGAAAAGCATAACAGGCTTTGTGGTATCAGCGCCACGGATTATCAGGTACTGATCGAGACCGCCAAGATTTATTTTTTCAATTGTTGATATACTTGCAGGTAAAATATTACCATCGGTCCCGGTCAGCGGCTCTGCTCTGCCGGGGCTCTTTATCCATAAAATAATTATAGCAGCCAGGACAACTATAATCAATGAGCCCACCAGATAAAGGAGTACTTTCAAGATTTTTTTCATGATTGTCGAGTTTGATTTTTGTACGAATTTATTTATCCGGATAAGATTTGCAAATAATTTTTAGTTAAAGGGGGATCCGGGTAAGGCATGATATTTGCATACAGATATATGATTGACCTGAACCTTTAAACCATGAAACATCTACCTGCACTGATGATGGCATTACTGCTATGTGAGGGCTCATCGGTAAGTTATTCGCAGAAACTAACAATTGGTCTCAACAGCGGGATAAACATTTCTGATATTCATTTAATCTCTGATTATAACTATTCCGGCAAATGGAAATATAAGCCCGGTCCTTTGCAGGGTATTTTCATTGATTATTCCCTTAACCGATACCTGGGAATAAAGACAGGTGCTGATTACTCAACGGTCTATTATGAGTATCACAATTATACTGAGATACCCCCTTATCCAATCTTAAACTGGTCCATATATTCAAGTTCAGCATTGCCTCTAAATAGTAGTACCCTTATTACAAGCTGGTATCCTGTCTCAAGGTGGATGAATTTCAGCTACCTGACTGTCCCATTTCAGCTCAGGGTAACCATCCCTTCCAGGCCACAGCTAAGTCTTGCTGCTGGGGCATACTATTCTTTTCTGCTGGCCAGCGATTATGAATATGATTATATCAAGGATGCAGATGATGAAAAGAATGACCTTGGTTTTATTTATTCTGCGGGCCTCAGCTACCCTGTTTCAGAAAGGATTGATGCCATGTTTAATGTAAGTTATGCCACAGGTCGCAGGAGAATGCCAGGATTTGACAATTACTGGCACGGTTCGGCAGCTTTCGCACTGGGAGTGTCATACCGGATTATTCCCGGGAGACAGTATGATAATGAAGAGATTTTTGACTCCATTAATAATAAAATCTACCTGGCTTACAGAGGCGGGGTTAATTTTTCGTGGAACTCTAGTAAGCCGGACCGTGATAAATATTCGTTTTATGCAGGACCCTCACTTGGTTTTAATATAGGCTATAAGATATCACGGGGTACATATTTCCGAACCGGCTTATCTTTTGAACGGCTGGGTTATGTAATGAGGGATTCCAGTGATTTCTATCACAGGTATAGTATTGAGGGCGATGCTGACTATTATGTCACGGCAAAGGTTAGCTCGGATTATATAGTAGTTCCTGCCCTGCTTGAGTTCTATGCCGGTGAGGCGAAGCAGTTTTATTTTAATACCGGGACATACCTTGGATTTAAGCTGAATGCACACTGTACCGGCAAGGCTGTTGAGGATCGAAGCAGGCATGGCAGATACAAACTTGAGGAAACCACAATTTATGAGAATCTTGAACAGGCAATTATTACTACCGATATCGGCATGGTTGCCGGCGCGGGGCTGGTACTGCAATTACCTGGTAAATGCAACCTGGATATAGGCCTGCAGTTCAGGCAGGGATTTCATGAAGTGTATGATACAGATGATATCAGTGAATCTCTGAGACCGGAGCGAGGAGAGTCAATTATTCGCAACAGCACGATTGCGCTTCATGCAGGTATCAGGCTTCCTGTTTACAAATAAAACTTAAAAGAAATAATGAAACCACAATATATTCTTCCGGTAATCATTTTATTTCTAGTTGCATCCTGCACGCCTGACCCATCTTACAGGGTACTTGAATACTATTCATTCCACTTTACAGGTAACGAGGGTAACCGCCTTCTGGCCGGTGAGTCAAAAGATATTGAAGTCACCTATAGCATAATCACCAATACAAATGCCCCGGTTGACTCTGTTAGGGCGGATTTTGAAGTGGTAACCGGGGGAGGCACCGTTACACAGGAATCAGCTTATGTTACTTCCGGGGAGACTGTCAGTGCAAAATGGCAGCTCGGATCAGAATCATTCAGGCAGGAGTTAAAAATATCATTTTATGACCTGGGTGGGAATTACCTGACTTATCTAGGGCAGATGGCATATGGTTTCAGGGATAATGAGTGGGATGGAATAAGCGAAGAACCTGATTACATGATTACTGATTTGGTTGCTGATACGGTGAAAAATTTCACGTTAATGATCTCCGCTGGTAATTTATACAGGCAGGGAGAAAAGTATTTCCTGTGGGATAAGGTGGATGATGTGATATGGGAAGAGGATGAATGCCGCACCATAGAGATCGATAGTGAGGGTGCAATATATGTGAGTACCTGGGAAGGAGAAGTGTATAAAAGCACAGATCACGGTGAGAAATGGTCTGAATGCACGAAGCCGTACCCTGACAGGAATGAATATATTTATAATTATGTTTCAAATGATAATGATGTATGGGTTTTTGCACACGGTAACCCTATAAAACGTTCAAAGGACGGTGGCATTACCTGGACAGTAATAAGCGGCCTTGAAGAAGCAGGATTTGGAGATGTCTACAGGCTTAATAATGGCAAGCTGTTATTTCACGGGTCAAACTGTTGCAGTCTTTACATCTCGGATGATGACGGTCTTACCTGGACCCACATACCCACTCCCGGATTATCTGTCGAGTTGTATGTAAGCGAGCATGATGAGATAATAATAGGAACCCAGCTTGGGGGAGGAGAGCTCTACCTATCAACGGATTATGGCGAAACCTTTACACATGTGCATCATGTCGGCCCGGGTTTCAGCGCATCAACATCGAATATTTTCAACAGGTGGAAGGATTATTATTACGTCATTATTCCCCGAACGGGTATTTATAAAACCTATAACCTGGTGAATTATGAGAAATACTGGTCAAATACAGAAGCCAGGAACCTTTTTATTGACCATAATGGGGTACTTATAGTTAAGGTATGGGATAGTGATACTGTTTACTACAGGTATAATACAAACCAGGAATAACTGGCTGACAAGAATTAATAATTGTTTTTTCAGCTTATAGGGTCAAAATTCAATAAGATAAAATATTGCCTGTACTCATTTGATTAAATCCTTATTACTGTATATTTGAGATATAATTAATCCCACGGATAGAGCATGCTTGTCTGGATAATATTCATCTCTGCCATTCTTACCTTTATGGTAATTGATCTCGGGATTTTTAACAGACAGGCACACGAGATTTCCCTCAGGGAAGCTACAGCATGGACTGCAGTATGGGTTTTTGTTGCCCTTGCTTTTTCGAGCGTGGTTTATTTACTGTATAATAATGAACTGGTAGATAACATTGACAATTTAAACCCCCGTTCTGCAGTTATTAAATATATCACCGGCTACCTGATTGAACTTTCCCTCAGTATAGATAATATATTTGTTATAGCAGTTATCTTTTCCACATTCAATATTCCCAGGAAGTACCAGCATCGTGTACTTTTCTGGGGTATACTTGGTGCCATTGTTTTTCGCCTGTTAATGATACTTTTCGGGGTAATGCTCATTCACAGGATTGACTGGATTATTTACGTATTCGGTGGTTTCCTGTTATATACTGCGATAAACATGTATATCAAGAGGAACAAGGAGAGTGATTTCCGGAAGTCACCCGTTTACAGGTTTGTCAACCGGATTTTCCCTGTGACCAGCAGTTTGAAGGGGCAGAGGTTTTTTATCCGGTACAGGGGCAGAATAATTATAACGCCATTACTGGTTGCATTGATGGTTATCGAAGCAACTGATGTCCTGTTTGCCGTGGACAGTGTACCTGCAATACTGGCCATCACGTCCGATCCATTCCTTGTTTTCAGTTCAAATATTCTTGCCATTCTCGGCCTGCGGTCAATGTATTTCTTCCTGTCAAATATGCTTGACAGGTTCAGGAACCTGAAATACAGTCTTATAGTAATACTGCTTTACGTTGGTACCAAGATGATACTGTCACATCATACCGATTTCTTCCAGGAATGGGTTTCTCTAACGGTTATCATAGCGGCCATGCTGGGAGGGATACTATCTTCAATTATGACAGAAAGGAAGAGGAAGGATATTGTTCAGGAATAGAGGGTGGGGAGCTCAACGAAGCTAAGTGGCGTGGATTACAAATCCACGCCATCGAAGCAAGTCAAATCCACGCCATCGAAATTCTCATCCCTCACAACTCATTTCTCACTTCTTCTTACTGCCCGACTTATCCGGGAACGGTGGAATAGGTGGCAGCTTAACAGGTGATTTTTCGAGCTCCCCGAGGATAACCTCCACGGCTTTGTTCAGCTGTGCATCCTTACCTGTATAAAGTTCAGCGGGATCATTCTCTATAATAATATCGGGTACTACGCCTTCACCCTCTATTATCCAGCCTTTGCCATCCTTATCGTATGGCCCGTATGATGGTGTGATTATCGAACCTCCGTCAATAAGGGGTATGGAACCGCTGTACCCAACCACACCTCCCCATGATCTTGTTCCAACAGTAGGCCCCAGCTCGTTCACCTGGAACCTGTACGGGAAGAGATCGCCGTCAGATGCTGAATATTTATCGAGCAATGTAACCTTTGGACCCACGTGCATGCCCACCGGATTGGGATCACCTTCCTGCTGACCGGTATGCATTGTCATATAGGTAAGCTGGCGCATCAGCCTTTCAATAATCATGGGTGATACATTTCCGCCGCCATTACCGCGCACATCAATTATCAGCCCTTCTTTTGTAAGCTGAGGGTAATAATACTTAGCAAACTCATTTAGCCCGCTGACTCCCATATCGGGGATGTGTATGTAACCAACCCTGCCGTCAGTCTGCCTGCTCACTTCTTCAATATTATTATGTACCCACTCGTAATAATACAGCGATGATTCGTTATTTATGGGCTTCAAAAGCACTTCACGGCTTCCTTCAGAAGACGGTTTGTCATTAACCCCGAGTATTACTTCTTTTCCTGCCTTGCCTAATAGAAGGGTATACATATCATCCGTAGCAGTGACATCAACGCCGTCAACGGAGATTATATAATCACCCTCGTTAACATTCACGCCTATAGCGCGCAATGGAGAGGTAAGTTCATTGCTCCAGTTGGCTCCCCTGAGTATTACATCTATACGGAAATATCCGCTTTTATCAAGGCTGACCTTTGCACCCAACAGGCCGAGCTGTATCCTCTCCGGCTCGGGCCGTTCACCATTATTGACATATGCATGTCCCACATTAAGTTCGGCAATCATCTCACCCATCAGGTAGGCCAGGTCGGAACGGTGGCTTACATACGGTACAAGAACGTTATATTTTTCATAGATAGCTTTCCAGTCAACGCCGTGCATACCAGGATCATAGAAAAAGTCACGCATATGCCTCCATATCTCGTCGAACATTTGCTGCCATTCCTCCTGAAGGTTAACAAGAACTTTCATTTCCGTTACATCAACCGGTTCCTTTATGTCTATTTTCCCGGAGGGAAGGTCTATTACTCCCCATTGCCTGCCCATTCTGACGAGCATCTTCTTGTTATTGGGCGAAAGAGTATATCTTATGTTACTGCCGAGTTCTGTTTCCTTTTTCTTTTCAAGGTCATACATTTTCATCGTACTTGCCCTTTCTGCAGAACTGCGCACATTGTAATATATCTTTCCATTCACTCCTGTCACGTCCGAATAATTGCCCGGGGAAACAGGCAGTCCGATAATACGTTGCTGTATTCCATCAATATCTATTTTAACATCTTTATTATTAACGGTCTCTTCTTTTTTCTTTTCACCTTCTCCTTTTTGCTCCTCTTCGATTTTCACAATATCATTTTCAGGAGCGAATGGTGAAGGAGTCTCTTTTGCCAGGGTAACGAGGTATATACGGCTCATATCGACATATGCATGGTTCCATTCAGTCTGGCTGTAAACTGGGTTGAAGTCACGTGCCGAGGTAAAAAGGAGATATTTGCCATCGTTGCTGAACGATGGATTGGCCGAGTTGTACCAGCCTTCGGTCACCTCGTGTGACTTTTTGCTTTCCAGGTTATAGAGCCTGATGATGGTCATGTCACGCTGGGGACGGGTATAGGTAATCCATTTGCTGTCGGGTGACCAGTTATAGCTGAACATGGTTGAGCGATCCGATTGCTCGATTACCGTAACTTTTTTAGTCTCAACATCTACATAGCAGAGCTCCCTCTTCTTGTTATGGAAAAGTATCTTTTTACTGTCAGGTGACCATTCCAGTGAGAATATATAGGTTTCAGAACCATCTGTCAGCTGCACAGGTTTGCCGCTGCCGTCCTGTGGTACCATATAGATTTCAAACTCACCGGTGGCATCCGATATATAAGCAATATGTTTACCATCAGGTGACCATTTTGCGTCACGTTCGTTTACGCCGGAGGTAGCTGTCAGGTTATGTGTTATGCCATGCTTTGCGGGCAATGACCAGATATCACCTCTTGCACTGAATACCAGGCGTTCGCCATTTGGAGCAATACTTGCTTCACGTATACTCTCAGAGGCATCCTTCCACTCGCTCCGTGCCCAGGGACGGTCGCCGGCAATAAAAATACTCAGCTTATCAGCCTGCTGTGTTTCCACATCGAAAAGGTAGATATAACCGCCTTTCTCGAATGTTATATACTTATCACTGTGGGATGGGAATTTGATATCGTAATCATTGAAATCAGTCACTTTGCGTGTTTCACCTGACTCGGTATCATAAACAAACAGGTTCATGGTGCGGTCGCGATCAGAGAGGAAATATATCTCTTTTCCTATCCACATGGGTATGATATCCTGTGCAGGGCTATCAGTTACCTGTTCCACTTTGCCTGTTTTGAAATCATATATCCTTATATCGTCTGCCATTCCTCCCCTGTAGTATTTCCAGGTACGGAACTCCCGGAACACCCAGTTAAAGGCCAGTTTATTACCATCGGGTGAGTAGGAGCAGAATCCGCCGTCTGTCAGGGGTATTTCAGATGACAGACCACTCGAAGAGGGGACCCTGTACAACTGCCCCCGGAAGTCGTTAAACGACTGCTTGCGTGAGCGGTAAATTATATGTTTACCATCAGGAGACCAGGCCATTACAATATTATTGGGACCCATACGGTCGCCGATATCATCACGCCTTAATGTGGAGGTATGTGTGAGCCTTTCAGGTTCACCGCCGGCTGCCGGTATCTTGAATACTTCAGTATTGCCGTCATACTGGCCTGTAAAGGCTATCTCGGTGCCATCGGGCGAGAATTTTGGGAACACCTCGTATCCATTATGTGATGTCAGTTTGCGGGCCATGCCCCCATCGATGCCTGTGGTATAGAGGTCGCCGGCATATGAAAAAACAAGCTGGTCTCCCGAAACGGTTGGAAACCTTAATAATCGTGCTTCATCCTGGGCTGACAGCTGCATTACAGATGCCAGTGCTGCAAGAATTAAAATGCTTAATATTCTTTTCATAATTTTATTTTTGATTAATGGATTAACGGTTGAAGAAACAATAAAAATAATTTAATTGTTGCTAATAAAGGGAAATGTGGTGTTAAAAATAGTGAATATTGGCTCCCCTCGCATGCCAGAGCCCCGAATTCCAGGGGCGATGGCGGGCTTTGGTCGTGTAATTGGCCTCGCTGTGCCCGGCGTAATTGGTTATGGAATGGAACCTTAGCCTCATCGTGTCCGCCGAAGCCCCGTTATCGGGGCGTAGGTGGAGCCTATTTTATTGTATATACCCTTTTAATTGCCTTTATTTGTTATAAAAGAAAAAATTATGAAAGAATACATAGTTAAAGTGATGGAGATATCTGATGTTACCCATAATGTAAAAAAGCTTCACCTGGAGAAACCGGAAGCTTATTCTTTTAAGCCCGGCCAGGCAACAGATGTTGCCATCAATAAGGAGGGATGGAAAGATAAAAAGAGGCCTTTTACTTTTACCAACCTGCCTGATGATGAAATACTTGAGCTAACTATCAAGATATATGATTCGCATAATAGTGTTACAAAAGCAATTGGTGGCATGAAAAAAGGTGATGAGCTGATTTTGAATGAACCATGGGGGACTATAAGCTACAGGGGAGAAGGTGTATTCATAGCCGGCGGGTCAGGTATAACACCTTTTATTTCGATATTAAGGGACCTTGACAGAAAGGATGAGATTAAAGACACTATGCTGATATTTGCGAATAATACCAGTAAGGATATTATCATGGAAGATGAACTGGCGGATATACTCGGTAAGGATAGATTCATAAATATACTGGCTGAGGAAAAAACAGAAAAATATCACCATGGTTTAATAAGCAAGGAATTCCTGGAGAAAGAGGTTGGTGATTTTAACAGGGTCTTCTATTTATGCGGACCACCGCCGATGATGAAGGCAGTGCAGGAGCAACTTAATGAGCTGGGAGTAGACAAAAATGCTATCGTAAAGGAAGAATTTTAAAGCAAATATATTTTCATAGGAAAGGGCGGATTTGAGAGTGAGGATTAACTGGCCGGGATAGATGTCAGGACAATAAAAGATGGTTCTGTTGTACAGGATGAGCAATTCGGATATGCAAATATTGATTATGAAGTTCCTTTGACAGGCGTGGGTCACCCACACCAGCCAGAGCTTAGCCTTGTTCTTCTGACTTATCAGAGAGAGCCTGCAAAGCTTCCTCAAGTCTGTTCAGCTCCATTCCTGCTTTTTCAAATTCCCTTTGCTGCATGTACAGCAGGTAGTTATCAAAGGCCTGTTTTGCTCTTTCAATGAGTGAAAAAGTGCTCTGTACGCCTTCTTCAGGTATATCGCCAGTTGCTTTTTTACCGGCAAACAGGTTTGTCAGTGCCTGGTCAAATGTTTCTGCATAACTCAGGTTATCATTATGCATTACCGCTACAAGCCTTAATTCGGGATATGCTGAAGATACCGATTGCAGGTATATTGGTTCAACATATATTATTGTATTGTTAATAGGAATAGCCAGAACGTTTCCCCGTATTACGTTTGATCCCGCCTGGTCCCAGAGGGTTAACTGACCTGACAGGAAGGAATCCTGGTCTATTTTTGTTTCCACCTGTTGCGTTCCCAGTATCCTTTTTTCCTTCGGGAACTGGTAAGCAAGAAACCTTCCGTAATTCTCATCATCACACATCCCGGCAATCCAGCCTATCATAACCTGCTTGTTTTTTGGTGTAAAGGGGAGCATAAGGATAAACTCTGCCTCATCAGATCCTGGTGGCTCCCACATTATATAGTATGGTTCAACAGGCTGGACATTACTGTAATACTTTTCGGTTGCCCTTACCCATAAGTCTTCCTGGTTATAAAAAACTGCGGGATCGGTCATATGGTACTTGGCATATACCAGTCCCTGGACAAGCAGCATATCAGCAGGATAGCGGATATGTTTTCTCAGTGCAGCGGGCATATCTGAGCCTGGTTTCAGTAATCCCGGGAATATTTTGTCATAAACCTGAACCAGTGGATCATCTTCTTCAAATATATAGAAATCAGTCTTCCCGCTATAAGCATCAATAACTACTTTCACGGAGTTACGGACGTAGTTTTCCCCCTCCAGGTGTGAACTGACAAACCTGCAACTGCTTTTACCCACCGGCTCATTGACCGAATAAAGGTAAGATGCTTCAAATGAGGAAAATGGTTCACTGTAGGGATAATATCCTGATGTGGTATAAGCATCCATAATCCAGTATAACTTACCTTCAGAAATGACTATATAAGGATCATTGTCTAAATACAGGAAAGGCGTCAGTTCTTCGATTCGTTCATTAATCTGGCGGTACAACATTATCCTGCTTTCCCTGTAGGGATAGCTTGAAACCAGGAAACGTGTTCCTCCATATCTCCATCCATAAATAAGTTTCCTCCAGAAATTAGAGATCCTTACACCACCGTTGCCACTATAATGAATATAGATATTCTCATCTCCTCGGGGATAGTCGAACTCTTTCTCACGTGAATTGACCACGGCATAATCCATGGATAATTCCCCGTAATACACTTCAGGCCTGTTTACTGTTAAATTGTCTTGGGCGGCAACCGGTGGAATGTCCTTTATAAGAAGATTTGGCAATCCATCCGGCGTAAATTCATTAACCAGGTTTAATACAGCCCCATAGCCGTGAGTATATTTAAAATGCTTGTTGATAAATGTCTGGCTTTCAACAGGCAGATTTGATGACTGCATTTCCCTGGCAGATACCATGACAGCCCGCTTTATGCTGTCAATAATATAACGGTCAATATCCACATCATTGAATTCGTAATAAAGCCTTATTTCCTGGAACTGCTTAAAAACTGCATCCAGCGCCCTGTAATCCCATAGTCTTATGTTGGAAAAGAGGTTCCTGTTATTTTCCACTGTGCTTTCATCAAGCTGGTCAGATACATCGAATTCCTTCTTTTCGACTTTATCGAGATGAAAGCCTGATCTTGTAAACCTTATATTATTTTCTATATACGGTTTTTCAACAGTAATTTCGTTTGGTTCAACTTTCAGCCACTGGAAAAGTGCCGGCACAATCACAAGCATAACAAACCAGATTGCAAAAGAAGAACCTGCCAGAAGGTATATAGACGACAATTCTGACCTGATTTTTTTGGTACTCAAACTTTTGCGTAAAGCAGGGCTGAGGCCTGACATGATTAATAATATTGCAGTAAGCAGAAATATTATTGAAAGAGATGTGAACATTGGCAATCGTATATTTGCATCTGTCCAGCCAGGTCCTGATACTATACCATACTCGGAAAAAAGTATACCAAATCTTGCCAGGTATGTTCCGAAAGCAAGAACAAGGAATATAAAAGATGATGAGATGAAAAGTGAAGCTGTTGGTTGTTTCAGACTTTCAGAATCGTCAGCATTTCTCTTTACTGCTTTGAAATACCAGTATTGTATTATTGACGCGAAACCAATTATCAGGGACAAAACCAGCAACTGAATGTAGAGTGATCTCAGAAAAGGATAACTAAAGAGGTAGAATCCGGTATCCTTATCCAGGATAGTTTCAACCATGCCGGTGTGTATCCTGTTCAAGAATTTCAGCACCACATCCCAGTTCGAACCCCAGAATATTCCTGTAAACAAAGCACCAAGCAGTACGGTAAGTGGTTGCAGATATTTTATTTCACCAGAAAAATTTATAGTCAGGAAATATGCTATTATTCCTCCGGCAGCAAATGTTCCTGCAAGGAGTATTATTCTGGTTATCCAGACTGTCCAGAACCTTTCGGTATATCCAAGCTGGTCGAACCACAGCTTATCACTCCAAAAGCCCATAAACCAGAAAAAGAGAATTACAATTACTGCAGCAATGAGGCCGGTAACCATAAGATGTACTTTCTTTTTCGAGACACCCCTGAAAATAATAAATCCTGATAATGAGAGCAGGAGAATAAGAATCAGTGTATACATGACTTTGCTTTTATTTTCTTAAATAATAATGATTTCATTTCCACATAAGTTATAAAAAGATTATGGATTAAATAATCATTATTTTAAAATGTAACCGGTTGATGTATCAACAATAAGCAAAAGCCAATCATGTTGATGAGGATATCTTAATCGAGTTGCAAAGCACCATTAAGATATTTTTACTGCCTGCGGTACTATGACATTTATCCTTTGTTCAGTAGCTTCCAGTATTGCCTGCAGCATAGCGGCATAGTCCATACCCTTGTAAGCCGACATCTTTGCAAGGTGACCGTCCCAGCACCATCCCGGGTTGGGGTTTATTTCAAGTAACCTGGGTGTTCCATGCGCATCAAGTCTCCAGTCGAACCTGACATAATCCCTGCATTCAAGCCTTTCAGATAGTTTGAGGCTCCATTCAATGATCTGCTTTTTAGTCCGGGCGTCAAGTCGGGCTTCTACAGAACGCAGAAGTTTAAAATAGGGTGAATTTTGCAGCCATTTAGCTTCATAACCGCAAATTCTGGGAAGATTTTCAGGAAGAAGTGAATAGTCTTCTTCAATTACAGGAAGGATAGTATAGGATTCAGGTGGATTGCCTATAATACCTACAGTAAGGTCTTTACCGGTCAGGAATTCCTCTACCAGAATGGGTTTGTCATAACCAACATTTTCCCTTGTGGTTACAATGGCATTATTTAATTGTTCAATATTGTAGGCCACACTGTTTTGCGTGATACCAAAACTGGAATCGCCGAAGTTTGGTTTAGCAATTACAGGGAACTCAATATTCATTTCGAATATATTGTCTTCAGGTTTTATATAGAAAGCATCGGCCACAGGTATGGCCATTTCCTTGGCTATACCTCTTATAAGGGATTTGTCATAGCAATATGCCAGGCACTGGGGGTTTGAGCCGGAATAAGGTATCTTAAGCATCTCAAGTAATGCAGGTACATGCAGTTCGTACTTCGGATCATTATTTAATCCTTCATCACACAGGTTCAGGACAAAATCGATCTGTGGCCTTATCTTGATCATGGTGCTGGCAAGGGTATCATGATTGCTGAGGTATGTGAATTTGTAATTCTTGAGTGAACTAAGTGCAATTTTCAGCTTATCCAGGGTATCATAATCATCCTCATCGAATACTGTATCGGGTTTTATAATATCATTTTTTGAAGGATCGCCCAGGATAACAGCCACATTTTTCAGTCCTGCCACACTTTGTTTTACGGGTGACCATGTTTTAGAAGCCATACCAGTCATGATAATGCGTCGCTCCATCATGCCAAGATCCTGGTTTCGCCCAGATCCGGTTTTGTACTCATCATGAACCTGTATATTCCTGAACCCTGATTTATAGAGCATTTCTTTCAGGTTATCCCTGGTATATAATCTTTCGGCATAAAACTGGTCGACTATCACACCTTTTTTGATATTGGATATTACTTCCCGGGATATCAGCCGCTGGTTATCACCGGCCAGTGACCGTTCGCGACAGACAAAATGGTTTTTATCAATCCATTCCCAGCTCCTGGGGCTATAATTATCCTTCAGGTAGTTACCATCTGCAACATCTATCAGGAACTGCCCCTCAGGCTTGAGTACCCTCAGTACCTCCTTAAGTATCTTGACATCATCATCCACACTTTCAAAATAGCCGAAACTGTTACCCAGGATCATGACAACATCAAAAGTATCGGTGGGATATGTGAGCTTACGTGCATCTCCTTCCCTGAAGATAACAGGAAGGCCCTCATTCTGATTTGCCTGCCTGGCCTTATTTATCAGGTAATGTGAACGGTCAAGGCCATATACATGGTTAAAACCCCTTCGTGCCAGCTCAAGTGAATGCCTTCCCTGTCCACATGCAAGGTCAAGAATTGACTGTTCCTTTTTGAGGTTAAGGATGCCTGTGAACATATCAAGTTCAAAAGCCGTGATACTTTTATCTTCCACAACATCAGCATCTGTTTTCAGATACATGGAGTTGAAAATCCTGCGCCACCAATCAGGCTTAAGATATTCTTCGAGGTTGCTTACAGGTCCCAGTGAGGGGCTAATGAGCTTGTTATTTCTTTTATTCCTGTTGATTAGTCCGTTTGTATTTCTCATCAGTAAGTTAATTGTAAATTATAGTGTTATGGTGATCAAATTATCAGGTTATAAGTAAAAGAGAAATAATGAGTATTGTTATTACCACAAGCGTGATAACCATAGCAATGACATTTCCTTTACGCTGCTGTTTTTTTACTTTATTTGAGATTATATCAACCATATCTATTATTAATTTTTCAGAATTAAGACGTAATAATCCCGGATGGTAACAGGATTGAGAAGGATTTTTATGTTACAAATGATTCTTTTTACGTCATAAGATAAAATGATGTCCTGTTAACCAGGATGTTATCATGTTAATAAATATTTAATCAATAGTAATGTAATATGATAAAAACAGGTGGAGAAATATATCGCGTGAAAAAAATAAGAACGCATTATTTTTTTCTCAAAGTAATGACCGGTTACGATCTGTCAAAAAGGAGGATACCTGTGATGGAGATGGAAAGTTCCACAAAAGGGCCACAGGTAGTTCTAACGGCATGTATGCATGGAGATGAGACAGGTGGTACGGTTGTTGTGCATGAGCTGTTCAGGATACTTAAACGCAGTTTGAGATGCGGAAAAGTACTGGCATTCCCAATTCTGAATCCTTTTGGATTTGAAATTACCAGCAGGAGGATAAGCATAAGCAATGAAGATCTGAACCGTTCATTCCCGGGTAATATAAATGGGTCACTGGCCCAGAGGATAGCGGCCATAGTGATGGATAATATTATTAAAAGGAAACCTGACCTGGTGCTTGACCTGCATAACGACTGGAATAAATCAATACCATATACTATAATCGATAATATTGACGATTCAGTTGTTTTATTAAATCTTCACAGGTATGCCAGGATATCAAAACTGCCGGCCATACAGGAATCAGAAAAGATAAGCTCGTCCCTTTCTTACTGTCTCAATGTGAGTGGCATTCCTTCTTTAACCTTTGAACTTGGTGAATCTTTAATTATTAATGAGAAAAATGTTGTGTATGGAATAAATGCTGTGCTTAATATTCTTTCAGTACTTGACATGCTATCACATAGGGATGATTTACCCGGTTTCGAGTTACCACAGGAGGTAAGGAACAGTATTTTAACATACTCTGCAGGTCCTGTTTGTTCGAGGAGCGGGATTTTAAGGTTCTCAAAAAAACCAGGTGATCTGGTGAAAAAAGGTGACAGACTGGCAAGGGTGTACAATGCATTTGGCAAGCTTACAGAAACCATTACAGCTAAACAGGCCGGAATAATCCTGGGCCATAATGATTATGCCGTAGCCTACCCGGGATCACCAGTTATGGCATTCGGTGTGCATGATTCGTGAGGAATCATTTTAAAATTACATACTCCTTTCTGGTTTGGAAGTACGCATCTTCCATTCCAGGGAAATCTAAAATCCGGGTATTTCTGAAAATGTCACGTTATCCGGAATCCGGAAATATTTGCTATTGACCGGGATATTGGTTTTTATGGATGTTACTTCCTGCAGTGAAACAACATTACCGATATTCATTTCCATTTTCATTAGTATACCCTTCCAAATCAGTACTTTCCCCAGGTCTCCCTTATAAACCGTACATTCCTTACCCTGGTACATTTCTGTTCCGCTCCTCATCATACCCATCTGCTCATACATGGAGGTGGTATAGGATTCCATATCTCCTTCCTTGGCTTCCATCATCATTTTTATCATAGGATTCTTTGCTTTCATTCCTTCGCCCGGTCTTGAAAGATCCCACATATACTGATCTTCACCGATGGTGACAGTCCACCCCTGGCTTTGCTCACCCTGCATTACCATATCAGCGTAAACGGCACTTTTCATGCCGTAATCATCAAAATAATAGGTTGATTTTCCCGTTTTATCGCCAGAATAGGTGTACTCAATGATTCCGGATTTGACTCCAAGCGGTTTGTTGCCCCTGCTGTCAGGTTCAGTTTCTGCTTCTTCAGGTTTAACAGCTTCAGTTTGTGACTGAGTTCCCTCATCTGAAGGCTTGGTATTTGACCTGCAGCCGTTCAATAGAAAAAGAGCAGGTATTAGGATGACAAGCGTGATAAATGGTGTTGTTTTCATTTTTAAAACATTTAAGTTATATAGCTATACAGAGAATCAATAAGGATTTATTACTATTGTCCAGGTGGTCTGCCATTGCCAGACATCGTCCCGGGAGTGATCAGTTACATCTCTTGGATTAAGAGTTATACTTTCCCCTTTGATGAATTTTTCATAGGGCACTTCGATATAGTCTCCCATTCTGCCAGTGGTACCATCAATCCTTACACCAAAAGGTTCATCGTTATCTGGCTGCCTTGGGTCCTCCCAGCTCGGAAAATATCCGCGAATACCGTCCAGAAAACCATGTGTGATATAAATCTTTTTCCCGATCTCCCATATTTTAACCGAAGCATGTAATGAGACATCATAAAACGGAGGTTCGAGACCAAGCAAAGGCAGGGGAGGTTCGCTATTGAAAGGATCGCTGCACTGCCAATCTTCCACCTTCATGCTCTTTTCATCAGGTTCAAGTTCGGCGATAAGCTTAACATCTTTCCCCGCGGACATTCCTCTTAGTTGTTGTGGTAAATCTGAACCGATCCATCCTATGTAGTTGTAGTCAGTGTTACTATGGCTGATATTTTCACCTGTAAATTCCATGGATACTGTGTATGAATAGGGGTAAGGATCTCCTTCTTTCAGTGATCCTGATTCTGTCTCGCGGACTGAAATAATAATCTTATTGGAAATAGTGATTTCAGCTTTTCCCTCAACTTTATCAGGATAATCAGGAGGCGTAAATGTCGCATCTATTTCTATGTCTTCATCTTTTTGACCAGCCCTGTAGGTTATTATGGCCAGACCGTTATCATCTGTCATTACTTTTTCTTCGGGGTTCATAATGCCATCGTTAAGTCCTGAAACCTCAAGATGAATTTCCTGATCAGCAGCCGGGTATTTTTTCCCGTCGGGATCAATTTCGTGAAGATCTATTGCGATTTCAATTTCTTCTCCCTTACGGATCCTTTTCTTTTCAGGTGTTACAGTCATTTCCAGACCCCTGATAATGAGTTCAATTTCTTTTTCAATGCTCGGTTTATTTCCCAGTGGGCATGTAGACAGGAAAAATTTTTCCTTTACCGGATCAATACCTTTCTCAAGCGTATATTCCCCTACTGCATTACCTTCTTCATTTACAAGAATATACTGGATCACCCCGTTTGAAAATTCTAATTTGCAGTTTTCTCCAGGTTCAATTTTTCCCCGTTCGGTCTTATCGGGAAATCGTACCGGTTGGCTGTGATAAGATTTGTAATATGCGGGTTTACCGTTACAACTTTTAACATTTTCATAGATTTTCATCTTCCTGGTATCTTCAGACAGTGGGGAGATGTATTCTTTTTCCAGTTCCGTTTCTACTGCAGGGACACGGGGAGGCACAGGGCGTTCACTTTCCCTGTCTTCAATGATGTTGACCATTCTCCAATACTTTCCTACATTATCGGCAATAGCCTGATTAATATCTTTACCGCTTGTAATTTCTATCTTTAATATATATCTGCGATTAGGAATACAATTTGAGTTAGCGATCAGAGATGATATTATCATATAGTTTGTGTACTCACTTTTATACACGGGAGGAACTACATAAATTTTATCACCATCAATAATAGTCTGCTCAGGAAGGACTTCAATATCATCACCCCCACCTGAAAGGCCAATATGAGTTTTAAACAAATAATCATGATCAATAGCAGGATTGGCTGAAAGTGGAACGAAGTTAATTTCAGGTGAATTATTTATCAGGCTATTCATTAGTTCCGATTCAATATATTTTAGCCAATCTGATTTACTTTTCTCAGGATAGCCAAGATTAAGCTGCTCAAATACTTCATCATATACTTCTTCAACTCTTACACCAACGGTGATTTTCGGACAGCTGCTTTCCTGGGCGTATACGAAATGTGGAAATAACAGGGGCAGAACAAAACAGAAGATAAATACAGGTTTTTTCATGATCATAACTTACTATAAGGCAAACTGTTCAATAAAGCTACGAGTAAAATACGGATTAATCCAGTAATGATTGTAATAAATTTTGTTTTACCAGTATCTTCTTTTGATAAACATGCATTCTTATAATATGACGCAAAAAATCCTGGCAGGTAACAGCCGGTTCAGTATTTTGATTTAAGCAGAAAAAATTATTATCGCGATCTGTTTTTTTTCACATCTTAAGATAACTTTGTAGTGACAATATTGGAAAGAAATGCGATCTGACAACAGGCATTCACTTGTTGATGAGGATATCATCAGGAAAATACTGGATGAGAAAAACACTGAATATTATGATATTCTTTATAAGAGATATTTCCCTAAAGTGCTGGATAAGTGTTACGGCATTGTAAAAAGCAGGAATCTTGCAGAGGAGCTGGCCGAAGATATCTTAAGCAATACATACGAAAAGCTATCTTCTTATAAAAAGATATCCTCTTTTTCATCCTGGTTGTATTCAATAACTTACAACTATTGCATAGATTACCTTCGTAAGAAGAACAAGCTGCACTATCCCAGATGGAGCAGCGAAAACGAAATCCCCGAGATACCTGATGAGACAGATGAAAATATTGAAAACATTAGTTATGATAATCTTATGGCTGTTCTTGACCAGATACACCCGGAGGAAAAGGCTTTATTGCTCATGAAGTACAAGGATAATATACCGATAAAGCAGATTAGCGCGGCTCTCAGGATAAGTGATGATGCGGCAAAGATGCGGCTCAAAAGAGCTCGCACCAGGGTATTGTATCTATATAATCAGAGGTATATGAAAGACCTGTAATTGTTACCTGTTGATTTTTTTACGTCATTATATTAAAACGAGCTTAATATGGATGAATTTCTCAGAAAAGTAATTGAAGGTGATGGTAGTACTCCGCCTGCAGATTGTTTGGATGCATTTAAGGATAAGTTCAGTAACGCTATAAACGTTGAATGGCATGCCAGGGAAGATTATTATGAGGCTGTTTTTTATAAGAATAAACTGGAACATGTTGCCGTGTTTACACCGTCAGGTGTTTTATCCGAATATAAGTTAATGCTGCCAGAAGGATACCTGCCCGGTAAAATAATTGATCAGCTTAAAGAAAGAGGGGAGATAATGAATGCTGTTTTAAGGAATAAGGGAAATTCCATTGAATATGAGGTAATTATTTTCGACAGCAATCTCAAGAGGATAATGATGATTTTTTCAGAACAAGGTAAGATATTAACAAGCAAAGAATTATAAGATGAGAGACTAAAGTATTATGAATTGCGGCTCATCCGCCCTGTGCTGGTTCAAGAATAGATTTCAAAATATCGAGCAAGTTTTCCATGAAGGTGGCGTTTAAGGGTTAATGTTGGGGATATCAGTTCTTTTGCAGATAATAATGAACTCCTTTGAATCCTTATCCAGGGGTTTCCCCTCGTAATCTCCTATTATCCGGTATTCATCAAAATAGGAACGTTCTATGAGATGTTCCAGTTCATACCTGAAGAAGAACCTCAGGGGAACCTTCCATTCCTCAATTTTTGTCCGGTCATCTTCTTCCCACTCCAGGCGGAATAAGACATTTATCACCTGGTTCACCAGGTCAGGGATGGATGTGACAATGCGCCTGAGCTTTTTTCCCGGCTCATATTCATCGTCAAAATCTGTTTGTTTGCAAATGCCGTTCTTGAGTATGCCGGGGTCAGGCACAAAGACATCAAAAACAAAACTACCACCACTGTTAAGGTGCTGATAAACATTATTAAGAGCCTTGATCTGTTCTTCCTTATCCATAAGGTGCATTATCACCCTGAAAGGTGCAATTACAAGGTCGAACTTAAAATCAAAACTGAAATCGACAATACTCTGAAGGCTGATACGGTGATGATATTTCCTGTCAAGTTTACCGTATAAAATATCCAGCATAGACTGACTGATATCAATTCCATAAATATCAGCTCCGTCTTTAATGGCATTCATAAAGAGACGACCCGTACCAACACCTATTTCAAGTACCTTTCCGTTGGTTTGTCTTGCGAGGTTGCGAAAATATTCACTATCGGCTCTATCTCGCACCCGGTGATAGATTATATCATAAAAACGGGCAAAATTTCTCGGATACATATGTTTCATGCTAGCTGCAGATATTTATTTTATGAAATTTTATAATTCAAATACCTGACCTGTTTTGATCGCATCCATCCCAAAGGCCAGATGGAATGTTGCGAGGGCAGGCAGTGCTGTGCAATGAGAAGGATATACATATTTTACCTGGTTGTCTTTAAGGTATTTTATTGTTTCCCTGGTTTGCTCATTGTCCTGTTTAAGGTGGAATCCACCCATAATACCGTATATCCTATCTTCTCCGCTTACTTTCTTTGCATGTTCCAGCGTGTTAACAATCCCTGCATGGCCACAGCCGGTGACAACAAAAATTCCTTCTTTAAGTATCAGGGCAAGAGCACTGTCATCCATCACAAAATCAGGTTTCCCATCCTCAAATATGAATCCTGTTTGTTTTGACTCGAATGATGTGATCCGCGGTATCTCACCCAGGAAGATTATATTCGGACTTATCCTGTATGGATCGGAGGTGGTTACCAGGTCGAACCTTGCTGATATTTCACTGAATGTATTCTTCAATCCAATGTATTTACATCCTGTCGTGCTGTACCTTTTGACAAAGCACCCGGGATGACATATAAGCCTGCCTCCCTTAATGTACTGGAGACCATTTCCATGATCATAGTGACCGTGACTCAGGATCATCATATCGATATTATTCATATCAATACCCATAATTCCTGCATTTACAAGGAAGAGATCGCTCTGCCCGGTGTCAAAGAGTATTCTTTGCCCATCATGCTCAATGAGATAGGAAAGCCCATGTTCTGAACCGGTGTATGTTCCCGGAAAGTTTTCAGTAAGTATGGATATTTTCATAAGATTGCGATTGACGACGAAAGGTAAAAGACAAAAGATAAAAGTACAAAGGAAAAAGTACAAAGGAAAAAGTACAAAGGAAAAAGTACAAAGGAAAAA
>JAFGLJ010000029.1 GCA_016928075.1 Bacteroidales bacterium
CGATTGCGGCATCTATTCCTTCAAGTGCCTGGTTCAGGTCACCCCTTCTTGTCAGCCAGGTATATTTTAAGGGATCCATGGTGTCGAGACTAATATTAACCCTTTGTAATCCTGCGTCAGCGAGTGTCTTTGCAAATTTACCCAGGAGAGTTCCATTAGTGGTCATTGAAAAATCTTTTATTCCCTTTATCCCTGCCAGCATTTCAACAAGCACCGGCAGGTCTTTTCTTACAAGTGGTTCTCCTCCCGTCAGTCTCACCTTATCAATTCCCATATCAACTGCGACTTTCACAAAGTCAGTTATTTCGTCAAAACTCAGAATATCGTCATGGCTTATTAGCTTAATGCCTTCGGCGGGCATGCAATAACGGCACCTCAGGTTACACCTGTCGGTTACGGAAACTCTCAAGTAATTTATCCTCCTGTTATATCTGTCGTACATCTACTATTTCTCCTTTCTTTAGTTCACTTACACCAATCGGCACTTTCATTACTCCGTAGGCATCTGTCAATGCATTTATATGTGCAGAACCATGGTATTCGACGGGGACAACTGTTTCATCCCTTTTCAGGTTCACGGGCACCAGTGCCATCCGGTCATTATGTTTACGAATATAATCATCTGCCAGTTTGTGTTTCCTTATCCTGTCGAAATCAGTTACGCCCATTGCTCTGCAGATCATTGGTTTAACGAGCAATTCGAACTGCAGGAATGATGAAACAGGATTACCTGGCAAACCAAAAACCAGTGCCCTGTCATGTACACCGAATGTGGTAGGTTTTCCCGGCTGGACGGCTATCCTGTCAAAAATTATATTTACGCCAGCCCTTTTCATCACATCCGGTACTATATCGAAATCGCCCATTGACACACCGCCTGTTAGGAGAACTATATCACATTCACTGATTGCTTCAGTCAGCATTTTGAAGATTTCTTTTTCAGAATCAGCAGCTATGCCGTAATACAGGGCCCGGGCACCTGCTCTTCGGGTCTGGGCCATCAGCTGGTAGGCATTGCTGTTACGTATCTGTGAAGCAGCAGGTTTAACATGAGGCTCAACGAGTTCGTTACCTGTGCTGATAATTCCTACCAGAGGTTGTTTTTTTACTGCCACCTTTACCGCTCCCACTGTGGCCATGATTGCAATATCCTGCGGTTTTACCATCTTGCCGGTTTTCAGTACCATGTCACCTTTATGTATATCTTCGCCTATTTTAGCTATATTATCCTTTCCCACTTTTCCTGCAAACCTTACCCTGCCGTTCTCCTCCTGGGCATCCTCAACCTGAAACACCCAGTTGGCGCCTTCGGGTATGGCTGCACCTGTCATTATTTTTACACACTCACCTTCTTCAACTTTTTTTGAAGCTGATACCCCGGCCGGGATAATTTCGTTTATTATTAATTCCTTATCAATATCTTCCCTGCGGCATGCATATCCATCAACAGCTGTTTTGTTGAAGGGCGGCATATTTATATCACTGATAATATCTTCAGCAAGGCACCTGCCAATCGAATCCATGAATGGCAAATATTCCATTTCACAGGACGGCTTATATTTTTCTGTTATTGCGAAAGCTTCTTCGAAAGGTATCATTTACTCATACAGTTTTATATTATCCTCAGGCTATCAGTTGAGAAAGACAAAAAGACAGTTTTCCCGGTATTCAACGATAACTGTTCAAAACCGTTCTTACTGACCAGGACATGATACCGGTCACCGGAATCAACAAATAGTTCATATCCATTTTCAGCCCTGTTCAATTCTGTAATTATACCCTTAATACAATTGTCCATACCTTTTTGTTCCCCCAAATACACACTTATTGAATCACTTTTTATTATCAGCAATCCATCTTCGGGATAGTCAGCTTCATTCAGGATATACTTACGGTTGGCTGATTCAGCAACAGGTTTCCCTTTTTCCCTGTATATCTTAACCCTGTAAAAATTCCGGATACCTGCAAACCTTGCAACAAATTTATTTACAGGTCTCGAAAAAACACTATCGGGGTCTCCTGTTTGCAATATATGTCCGTTATGTATCAGTCCCACATTATCAGCCAGGCGTACGGCTTCACTATAGTCATGAGTGACATGCAGCATGGTCATTCCCATAGTATTAATTCTTCTCAGCAGACTTCTCACATCATCCCTCAGCGGAGCATCAATTGAAGCCATGGGTTCGTCAAGAAGTATTATTTCCGGTGATGTAACAAGGGTCCTTGCTACTGCAACTCTCTGTTTTTCGCCTCCGGACAGCTCATTTGTCTTACGGTTAAGTAAATGGCTTATATTCACGTTTTCGGCCATTTCATTTACGGCATAATACATCCGGTCCCTTTGCATATGTTTTATTCTCAATGGGTATGCAATATTATCGAATACAGTCAGGTGGGGGAAAATTGCATAATCCTGAAAAACCATTCCCGTTTTCCTTCTCTGAATTTTCTCCTTTGTAATGTCACTGCCATTAAGGTAAATACTTCCTGTATCAGGAGATCTCAATCCGGCAATAATTTCCAGTAACAATGATTTACCGGCACCTGACCTCCCGAGCAGGATAAAGTATTCTCCTTTTGATATACTAAGGTTGATATCTTTCAGTGCAAAATTGCCATAATTCTTTGATATGTTCTTCAGTTCAAGCATTTACCCATTATTCAAAGTTACTTTCTTAAGACTCCTGCTGGCTTGATTTGAGAAGATCCTTATTATAATAAAAATCACCAGTGCCACGAGGATAAAAAACAGTGAAGCCGGCCTGGCATAGGATATTCCAAACTGATTAAATCTTTCATATATCAATACAGGAGCAGTCATAGGGTGATAAGCAATAATAACTATTGCCCCGAACTCACTCATTCCCCTGGCGAACATCATAATAAATCCTGACGCAATATTTCTCCATGTAAGTGGCAATGAAACCGTAAAAAACATCCTGACAGGTGAAGCCCCCAGGTTCATGGCAGCCTTTTCCAGTCTTTCCGGTACAGCGGCAAAACCATCTCTCGCAGCATTAATCAGGAAAGAGAGGCTGACGAAGGCCATTGCCATAGCGATGCCAACCGGGTTTCCAACCAGGTTCAGGCCTATTGCATCAGCTGCTTTACCGATAAGCCCCTCACGCGATATAAATCCCAGTAATGCTATACCTGCTGCAGAATGAGGTAATACCACAGGAAGATCAACAAGCCCCTGCACAATGCTCTTCCCTGGAAAGTTATACCTGGCCATCAGCCATGCAAACGGTATGGCCATAAAGGAAAAAATAAGAGTTGCCATAAATGCAACTGACAATGTCAGCCAGACACTGTCCTGCACTTCTTCATCCTTGACCGTCTGAAAAAATTCAGATGGTGATGTATCCAGCACCATTCCTATCAGAGGTGCCAGTATAAAGAGAAGTACCAGTGATGATAATATCAGAATAATCCAGTGAAATGTACTACGAGTATCCATTAAACATCCAATATTTACAAAACAGTTCGGTCATGTACAGATTTGCATGTCGACAAAAATAGAAATAATACATTAAAAAGACGGTATTTTACCTGTCAATGAGATCCAGAAGTGTATCCGGTACTTTCCCACCCGAACCAGAGAGATAAAGACTGAGAGGTGTCTGACCATGTTTTTGGATCACTGCCCTTCCCCTTTCTCCAAGAAAATAATACAGGAAATCCGTTGCGTCCTCCCTGTTGGGAGCATCATTAAGTATTGTTAAACCGTAAATCATGCTTCCACCCTGTATCTTAATGGTTTCACCAGGTCTGTCGCCTGTAATATCCATACTCACCGAATTATATAACTCTTCAAATGCGGGATCAGAAAGGTTTATTTCAGCGGGCAGGTTTATATAATTAAGCTGGTGTTGTACGCAAACCGATTTATATTCAATAATGTAATCAAGGGAATTTGTCTCCAGCAATGCAACCAGGTCAACCCCCTTAGGCCTGATCATGTTTTGATCCTTTGTTGTAAGAACCTCATCCAGACCCTCTTTCCCGTAATAATCTGCAGCCAGTTTGAACATCAATACAGTGCGGTAACCACAGGGGTCGGCATTTGGATCAGCACGGCCATATACCACATCTTCATCAGACAGTATTTCATACCAGTTGTCTGAATTGATTATATCTGAATTTGCTGACCGGTCATGATAAGCTATTACCATTTCATTTGTCGCAAACCATATATTCCAATCTGTGTAATCCGGTACAAGGAATTTTTCGATCACCATATAATCAGCTGAAGCCATTATATCGCATGGTTTACCCAGCTCTGTAATTTTACGGGCACAGGCGATACTTCCAGCTCCTTCCAGCTTAATATCAATACCGGGATTCATTTCCATATACTGTGTGGCAATCTCTTTAAGGGGAACTGAAAGACTGCCTGCATGAAAAATTATTATCTCCTTTTCTTTGTCACTTTTGCATGACACCAGGAAGATCATGGATGATATAAACAAGGGCAGAAATATGCTATTTAGCTTTCTCATCAGGTCTTTTATTTATACTCCAGAAAAATTTCCTGGTTATTTCCTTCATAGATTTATTGAACTGGTCAGTAAGCTCATTATAGGCATTAATAAGTTCAATTCCTTCCTGTGTAAGCTCAGTATGCCCTCCTTCGGATCCCCCACGATGCTTTTCAACAAGATTAAACCCCAGTTTCTCCTCCACTTCCCTGATCATCCCCCAGGCTTTTCTATAACTCATATTCATCCCCGCAGCTGCAGAGGACAATAACCCGGTCTCCCTGATTTCATTAAGCAGGCCAAATCCTTCCCAGTCCAGAATTTTCTCATTATCGATTGTTTCGAGATTGATCTGGTATTTCAGGAAAACATTGTAATATTTTGAACCCTTTGGACCTGCCATAATTATTGGGTTGAAAGAGTTGAGAAAGTTGAGTTTATTATTTATAAATACATCTGTAAGCTGTTTGTTCCTTGACTTTTAGCTTAAAGGTTGCGTCTTTTTCAACAATGAAAGTCTCCCCTTCTTCGTAGTCTTTCCATCCGGATTCACCCGGTACCAGAACTGTTAGCACACCGGAGATAACAGTCATATATTCAACGGTTGAAGTGCTGAACTCGTATTCACCGGGGGCCATAACACCAATAGTGGCCTGCCCGTCTTTATTTTTAAATGCAATGGATTTTACATTGCCGTCAAAATATTCATTTACTTTAAACATAATGATAACAATTATATTAATTAACAATCAGAGCGGATTGTCTGCAAATTTAAAGTTTTATTGCATTTCTAAAACAAATACGTGAGCTCCATTCTTATAAATATGCCATAATTTATAAATCCATCATCAACGAGTGCAACTTTGTCGAAGATATTTTCAACATCAAATTTAATGTTAATGTGGCCTAGAGTTTTCCAGAACCTGACATCAACCGTAGAAAAAGGATCAATCAGCAGGGTATTCATATCATCGGCATAATGTTCGCCTTTATAATTCATTACAGCACTTAAATTCACTATTTTATTTCTCCAGCTCATTCCTGCCGATAACTTGTGTTTGGGCACATAAGTCAAATACTTGCCTGTAATATCTTCACTCTGGCTGCTTATTTCCGGATCAAATTCAGTTATTATAGATTCGTTATAACTGTAATTTGCAAATAATCCTATTCCCCTGTTAAAATCATAGCTCAATTTCATTTCAGCACCCTTTATTTCAACCTCGCCTATATTTTCAACCTGTCTTACAGGTCTCATGCGGCTTCCCATTTGAAGGCTGTCGCCTGTACTCACGTAATACATAAAATCTTTACCTTTTGAAAAATAGACTGATGGGGACACTGATAACCCTTTAAAATGAAAGTCGGCGCCAAGCTCATACGAATCAAGGTTTTCAGGTTCCAGCATTGGATTAGCTTTTTTAAATCCACCCCTTACAAAACCTGAACGACATAGGTCGTCAAGTACGGAAGGGCGGAATCCATGGGAATACACTGCATAAACACGCAGGTTTTCCATGAATCCATACTGGGCTGACAATCTAGGACTTATGGCATTCCAGCTATGTTCATCCTGGTCCCTGTCCTCGAGGTCGACAAGAATGCTTGTTGCTGAAGTAGGATCTTTGATGTAATAAGCACCATCGAAATATTTTGCATTATCAAACCTCAGTCCAACGAGCAATATAAGTTTATCATTAAATGCTTTAATTTCATCCTGTATAAATAAGGCATAATTATTCATTTTACCTCTGTTATATACCTTATCCGAAACCAGCTGGTATACATCAACGGCATCAACGCTTCCCTGCCTGATATCGAATCCAGCTGTAAGGGTAGACGCTTTGCCCAGCGGCATTGATGCATTAACAAGCAACCCCATATCCCTGCGATCGGATTCAACTTTATAATACTTGCTATCACTGTCACTGTCATTCACTTTTAGATATCCTTCCTGCCTGAAATACAAACTGGAGTTTATTGAAACATTGCCCATCGATCCTTTATAGTTCATCCTTGCCGAATAAGTATCGTGGTCAGCACTGCTTCCCACGGGATCAAAATAAATAAACCCTGTACCGCGCCTGTCATTGTAATAATTCAGCAATAACTCCACCCTGTTATCTTCATTTATCTGGTAACCTGTTTTCAAATCGGCTCCATATTCCTGCATATCATTATTAATGGTTGTTGAAGCCGTGTCGGGTTCAGGAATATAGTTTTCGTCCTCGTCCATAATAGCCAAATTTATATAGCCATCGCTCTATCTGTAATAACCGTTAACAGAATAGTAAAAACCTTTACCGGACTCAGCAGCATAATTACTGGCAATGTTAACTCTTCCACCCAAAGTATTTAGAGAACCATATTCGCCTTGCATAACCCTGGAATTCTTTTGCCGGCATTTTTGTTACCACATTTATCACTCCCCCGAGTGCATTACCCCCATACAGTGATGAACCAAGTCCTTTCGTTATCTCTATCTTCTGCAGCTGGTCGGGTTGTATCAGGCTCCAGTTAACCGAGCCGCCATCAGACTTATTTATGGGAATTCCATCTATCAGTACAAGTACCCTTGCCTGGTTAATCCCGCTCATACCACGCATGACTATATTGTTCTTATGAGATATAAAGCCACCAGGGTTATAAACATCAACACCAGAAACGCGGTTAAGGTAGCCCATTATATCTACAGAGGGTGCCTCGGCAAATACCCTGGGCCCAACCAGCTCAAGACGGATGGGCACTTCTTCAAGTTTTCGTTCTGTCTTTGTCCCGGTAACAACTATCTCATCAGCCTGTATTATGGCCGGCGGCATTTCAATGGTGATCCTCAGATTCCTGGATGAGCTGAAATTAATTTGTCGTGTAATCGTCTCGTATCCTACAAATGACACCGTTAGTTGGTAAGGCCCGTCTTCAAGTCCATTAAACTCAAAGCGGCCATTGGAGTTGGTACTTGTCCCGGAACTTCCAGGATCCAGTATTACCGTGGCCCCGGGAAGTGTCATTCCGTTTGATCCATCAACAACCAGTCCATTGAGGTCCTGTGATTTAAGCATACAGGACATTAAGAACAAAACTGACAGGATAAGAATTTTTTTCATAGTATTTGATTTTGGATATGTAATTTTCTACATAACGAATATAAAGATATAATTTTTAACAGAAATTGATTTTTATCAGAACAGCTTTTCACTCAATTAAGATAATATAAGCGAGCTTTGCTCCTTTTAGATGCCTGTCGGCGAAAAAGTCGATGCCAGGATGCACCATGAAACGGCCGTCTTCATCATCAGGTTCATCAAGAAGGATTACCTCGGCCATATCTGTCCGGTTCAGTATTTCAGACAATGAAAAGACAACTCTGTATGCGTCTTTTGCACCTATTGCTATCATTCCCCTCGCCAGGTCATCATTTGTAAAACTGAACCTCTGCCTGAGCACTTCAGCGAGTGGCACACCTGTATAGTTATCTATGCTTCTGAGCCCTTTGTGCATGCCGAAAAACACTAAATCATGGCTCACCCTGAGGTCATTGACAGTCATGGAATTGTCAATAACAGTTGTCTTATTACCGGGTCCTCTGATCTCTATCTCAGGCGAAAACAGAGGTCTCAACCCTCTGCTACCGGGAAAACTTTGCGGGAAGGATCTTATGATAATTTTAGAAGGCTGGTCAATGTTTCTTACAGTAATATAATCATTTGAAGCTACCAAACGGGTCTTTTCGGGCAGAGTCCATTTTTCATCACTTGCCACAGGGAAAATTGGTTGAACATGAGTAGCAAGTATGATATCATGATTGTGAGTGGTAAAGAATAATTCTCCCCAGCTGAACACTGCCCTGTTTCCCCTGTCATTTTCAACAATCACGAAAATATCGGAGGTAAGACCAAATTCGCCTTTATTATATTTCGAAACCACGTAATCCTTTACTATATCAGAGAGTGAATAGCCGATATACTGAAATGCACCTCTGAATTCAGGTTTGCCATTCCTTTTCGCAGGGAAGTATTCCTTCACCACTACTGTGCGCTTAAGCAGTTTATCGACGTAAGCCTGACCATGGTTAAGGATTTCACCGCTTACATATGGCATATTCCCTTTCAGTTTTACAGCCCTATCATTATCATAGGGATCATTATTGTATTGAGCCCTAATCACAGGATTATCAAGATAATTCTGAAGGTATTCGGGCTTAAGTGTTTCTCCAGAAATAACATCAGGATCCTGGGCAGGCAGGCAGGTAAAGGAAAATAGCAAAATGAACAAGGGGAAGCATATTTTTCTCATGTTTATAATGTGAATTGTAACAGGAAGCGAATATACTTTTTTTGCATATCGGTTGCAAACCGCAAGGAATTATTTCAAAAAATGAAGAAAGATCTTAATACCATGAACAGTGAAGAGACTGGTAAATTATTCCCGGCATACATTAAGGATCCTTATCCGGCAAGGCCACATTTATTCAAGAAGGATTATTGATAATCTCTGACCACTTCAATTAATTCCGGAAGGTCCATGCCGATCTTTTTAAGGAATTCTATCTTAGGCACCCCTTTCCTGTTCCATCCTCTTCTCTTGTAAACGGCATCGAGGAGGTTTTCGTATTGTTTTTCCCTGTACTTACGAGTTATGGCTATTTTCTCTTCAACTGATTTGCTCTCAGGGTCAACACCTATCAATTCTTTCATCTGCTTATCGTACCTTTCAGCCCTTGATTCGTATTCTTCCACTGTGACAGGTCCGGCTGCGCGATACGGCTGCCTGTCATGTTCTCGTGTTCCATACCCTCTCCTGAGGTTGAATATCCGCTGGAAGTTATACACTCTTTCAGAATCTTCTATTAGCCTGCGCTTATCAAATTCCCTGCCCGTAACTGCCTTATATATTGTTACATAATTATCAACATGCTCGGGTACTTTTGCCGGTTCATCTGTTTCAGCATTATCTGCAGGTTCAACATCATTCCAGGGCAGTTTGCATAGTCCTACAAGCCCAAACCAAGTTCGGAACATCGGGAAATAATGCAATGCTTCAGCTTTATCCTCGAATGTTGGGATCTGGTTATTGACCATATCCATAAAGATAAGCCATGCTTCATCGTGCTGGGGTCCCTTGTTGGTCATGGCGAACCCACCCTGCTGAGCGAGGGATTCCTTGGAAATATACTGTGAATATTCCAGTCCTTTATTCTCCATACCTATATCATTAAGAAAACCAGGATCACCCCATCCTTTCTCAATGAACAACTCTTTCATTTTCCTTATACCCATACCGGCTATCTTACCAAATCCTTCCCCACGGGCCATCCTATGCATGAGTTCCATTGCTGCATCAGCATTGCCAAAATTCAATTTTAGCCCGCCGGTTTTTTCTTCATCAAGTATTCCATTCTCAAAACACTCCATTATAAATGCAAGGAGTGTACCCCAGGTAATGGTACATATACCATATGTATCACAATAGAAATTAGATTCGAGGATATAATCAGTGCTGAAAATACCGCAGTTTGACCCTAGTCCTCCTGCACTTTCATATTCCGGTCCGTCGACAATGACCTTTTGTCCTTTATAGGGACCTGTTCTAACTTTATAGTTATCAACACCTTTCGAGCACGACATGTTGCAGCCTATCCAGCATCCATCGGGTATTCCCTGGGTAAAGAGTTTTTTCCATTCTTCTGAATGAATTTTAAAAGCGTCAGGGTGGCTGCCGAACTTGTAATTATTCGTGGGCAGCAGATCATGATCGTTCATAATTTCTATCAGGTGTGCAGTGCCCACTTCTTTCATTCTGGATTGCTCGTGGTCGAGCTCACGCATTTCACGGTTAAAGCGTTGCCCTCTTTCCATAATAGCCTGTAAATCAATAACATTATTCAGATTTCCCTTAACGCCGGGCACCTTACAAACAAGGGCTTTGATTTTTTTATTCCTGAACACCGTACCTGTTCCTCCCCTTCCTGCCTGTTTCATCCTGACAACTTTCCTTTTGGGATCATAGAAACTGAAATTGAGCATCCCTATGAGTGAATTATCCGCACCTCTTCCCGTGGACACAACAGCCACATTCTTTTTATCCCTTTCATCATCTGCATACATCTCAGTCAGCTGCTCAGCAAGCACATGGCTATCGAGGGCTTCTGCAGGTGCTTCGTATATCTCTATACTGTGGTTTATACCGTCAATATATATAATAACATCCTTTTCAGCCTTACCCTGTATTTCGAGTGCATCATAACCTGCAAATTTGAGAAATGGGCCAAAAAAACCCCCGACGTTACTGTCCATAACTGAATCGGTCTGAGGGGATATTGTTACCACAAGTGACTTACCGGTGCCTGAATACTGTGTTATTCCACCTACTGGTCCGGATGAAATTATTATTTCATTTTTTGGATCATTCCAGGGAGTGCGGGGCTCGGTAGCATCCCATAAAAGCCTCAAACCATATCCCTTTCCACCTATGAACTTCTCTTTCATTTGTTCATGGACATCCTTTTCCTTTATCTCATTCGTTCCGACATTCACATAAAGGATCTTATCAGTATAACCTTTATTGAGTGGAGTCCATTCATATGAAAATTCTTTAAGTAACTTATGTTTTTCTTTAATTGCCTGTATATCCATTTGTTCTTTCTTAAGTTTTATTTTCCTGTCTCTATTTTATTCGCAAGTCTAAGTTAGAGACCAAATATAGAGCATAAAATGACATAAATCAATATGTTAGAAAATACATATCGAAGAAAAGGTAAAAGACAAAAAGAGAGGTAATATATATCATTTATTTGACCAGGTAAAAGAATTATTTTTGAAGGAAATATAATTAGATGGATGAACCAATAAAGTATTTTTATTCTATTAAGGGTTTTGACAGGGCTGATATCAGTGAATGTGTTCTAGGCGAAAAATATGTTGCTATAATGAACAATAGTGGGAATATTGGGGTATGCGCCACACTTGGCAATAAAATGAATGATAAGCTTCTGGCTGGAGAGCAACCCGATATTGGCAATCAAATACACAGGATAATCCTTAACGCGTACTATAATTCCATTTGCAACTATGAAAGGAATTATGAGGATATAAAAGATATTTTTGACTGCATTGATTTCAGCAAATATCGAAGGATAGTTATGATTGGTTATTTTGAAAGTTTATATGACAAGTTTTCCTTAAACAATATCCACCTGGAAGTGTTTGATATTCATAAAGAAAGTCATATACTGTCGGATCTTTCAAATATGAAAGAATCATTGAAGGAGGCCGAAACCATAATACTATCAGGTACAACTATTTTTAATAATACTTTTAACGATATAGTTGATCAAACGCCTGATAAATGCAATATTTTCCTGCTCGGCCCATCAAATATTTTATCTGAAGAAATGTTCAGATATCGTAATATTAAGGTTGTTTTCGGTTCGGTATT
Source organism: Bacteroidales bacterium (assembly GCA_016928075.1). Classification (GTDB taxonomy): domain Bacteria; phylum Bacteroidota; class Bacteroidia; order Bacteroidales; family VadinHA17; genus UBA9300. The sequence continues at coordinate 11,922 of JAFGLJ010000029.1, forward strand.
CAATCCCGGAGACCGCCGTGTGCTCAACAGCATTGCCAGTGGCCATGGAACGAGGGGATTTCTTCCATATCTTAATAAAGTGTATATTATAAAGGATAATTACAGGAATGAAATTCAGTGAAATAAAAAGTCATCTGGGAGGATACAGTGTTGGGATTGCCGGCGCAGGCGGACTCGGGTCGAACTGCGCCATAGCCCTTGCCCGCAGTGGCATAGGTCATTTAGTAATCGCTGATCATGATATTGTTGATAGCGGTAATCTGAACAGGCAGTATTACTTTATTGACCAGGTAGGCATGAAAAAAACTGAAGCATTGAAGATGAATATAGAAAGGGTAAACCCGGAGACAAAGATTGATATTTATGATACAGAGCTAACCAGGGAAAACATCCCTGTAATTTTCAGAGATTGCGATATAATAGTTGAGGCATTTGACAAAAGTGAAATGAAGCAGATGCTTGCAGAGACAGTATTGAGCCTTTGGCCTGAGCGGCCGCTTATCATGGGATCCGGGCTTGCCGGTTATGGAAAAACGAATAAACTGAAAGAAAGTTTCATGGGAAGAACTCTAATAGCCTGCGGTGACCAGGAATCAGAAATTTCGGATGAATTACCTCCTATGGCTCCGCGAGTAGGAATAGTTGCGAACATGCAGGCCAATGCTGTTGTTGAGATATTAATGAAAAGGAAAAGTCATGAAAATAACACTTAATAACAGGCCAGAAGAGTTTGTCCAGGGTGAGATCACTGTAAGTGAAATGCTTAGAATAAAGAGGTTTACATACCGTATGCGCCTGGTTAAGATAAATGGCAAACTCATTAAAAAGGATGAATATGATAAAGCAATTATCCGTGAGGGTGACAATGTGCAGATGCTCTACCTGATGAGTGGCGGTTAATATATATAATTGATTATATTACAAATTTGTTTTAGGTTTGTAATATGAATGATTTCATTAAAACTTTCATAAATAAGATACCTCCCATACTCAGGAACAGGTATTTCCTTACCCTTGTGGTATTCCTGATATGGATATTGCTTTTTGACAATAATAATCTTATTGACAGGTATCATTATATGAAAAATCTTCGTCAGCTGGATAAAGACAAACGCTATTACCAGGAAAGAATAGAAGAAGACAGCAGGAAATTAAACGAACTCAAGACCAGCGATGACAATCTTGAGAAATTTGCTCGCGAACAGTATTTCATGAAGAAAGAGAACGAAGACATATATATCATAGTGGGCGAAGATGATGAGAATTATTCAGAAAATGATAAGAAGTAATTTATCGTTCCATATCCCTGTATATCTTCAATAACCCTCCTGCGTTAACGGATGCATCAGGCTTACCCGTTTTCTTCAGGAAATCAGCCGCTGCTTTCTCCACCGGGATTTTCTCCAGGTAATATCGTGAGTGCAGGAAGTTCATGTACTTCACTATTCTGAACATATTAAACCAGTTGAAAAATCGTTTACGGAAAGAATCTTTTGATCCGGTGTTATTCTTTATCTCCGATAATTTCTGAGGCCATTCATTTTCGGCCAGAAATTCCTGCAGGCTTTCATGCAGGCCTTCAATGATTTGTCCGGATTTATTCATGTCGGCATCATATAATAACATTGTTTTATCAAAAAACTCCTTCAAGTATTCAAAACCTTTGGTATCATAAGTATTGTAAGCCATTTTATCTTCTTCAGTCATTTTAGCTATTACGGGTCCGGTACCAAAGGGGACCCTGTCTGAAATTCTTGGTGAGGGTATTACGGTTGCAGTATTAAGGTAAAAATATCCCCCGGCAGGTATAAGCTTCTGAATGAAGTAAAAATCTTCTGCTCCCTTTCTTTTACTCATCCCCCCTGCTTTGGCATAAGTTTCTGCCTTAACTGCCATGGCTGAGCCAATGGTCTGGAAAACCCATGGATAGCCGGTATATTTCAATGACTGGTAATAATATCGCAGGTGCAGCTCATACAGGGTAATTGCATCGTAAGTAGCCTGTGGAAGCTCACCGGTGAGTGGATGTTCAAAATATATTGAGCATGCCTTACGGTCGCTTCGTTTATAAAGTTTATAGTACAGCTCTTCCAGGTAATTTTCCGAAACCCTGCAATCAGCATCAAGGGATACTATCACACCTTCGGGATTGTTTATATTGTTAAATCGTCCAAGAGCTTCATCCATCGCCATCTTTCTGGCCATACCTACTCCCCACCCGGGATTATTCTGAATTCCCGCATCATAAAAAAGCATATTAACAAATGCATCCTTATTGTCCTTCCTCCATGAAACCAGCTCACTTACAGTAGTATTGTTTTCTTTTACCTGTGATATGGTGACACGGGCCGGAGCATTAACAAGAATTATTACTTCAACCTGGCAAGGCGGATTTTTACACTTGAGCAATGAATTGAGGGTAAAAATAATCCCGGGTTCATTAAAAGCCGGGATTATGATTATTATTCCGGTATCTTTTGCCGGTATATCTGGAAACAATGTATCAACAAGTGTTTTGTTTGCCAGATAGGTGGATGCAAAACCCATTATTTTTCGCTATTCTCTTCCCTGTATTTATAATTAACCCCTTTCATCACTACTTCGGTTATATCCAGGGAGTCATTTGCATACATCACAGGACTGCCAAAACTTTTTGCCAGTATATAATCATAGTTGTTGTTAACTGAAACCTCTTCAAGGTAATCGTAGATATAGTGCAGTATCCTCCTGTTCATCACCTGTTCTTCTTCCATCAGCTGTGTTTCAAGTTCATTTCTCAGGTTAAGAAGGTCCTGTTGCTGCTGGAGAAGGTCCTGTTCCATTTGTGCTGCTGTAGCCCTGGTAACAAGGCCCTTTCGTACTTTCTCTTCATAATCGCGTGCTCCGCTTTCATATTGCCTGCCTTTAGTATTCAATTCAGCCTCAGAATTTTGTTGTTTAACCATAAGTTCATCCCTGAGGTCGAAATACATATCAAAATTCAGAATGATTGAATCTATTTCAACGTAAGCGATGTTACTCTCGGTCATTCCCTGTTCAAAAGATTCTTCTTCAGAAAGTTTTTTGTCGCCATTCAAGGCAAATTCCCATATAAACAAGAATGCCACTGCAAGGATTGACACTATTCCCAATATTAAAGGTAACTTCTTCATCACTAATTGTTAATTGGTTATAATTTAAACAGGCAACAAAGATAAAGGAATTTGATGAATTACGAAACAGTATATCCTTTTAGAATTCGGGGCATGGAACAGCATGAAACATTCTTCTCCTGGTGCCTAATGATGAAGTAATAAACTCATATACCAGTGAAATTTCATGTGAGCCACCAGTGGATGCTATGAGATTGGAGATAGTGAAATCATAAGAATAGCCAATATGCAGTTTTTCGGTTTTCACACCTATAAGTGCAATAAGTGCATCGCCTGCCTGGCTGGTAACGAAAGGAATTCCCCTGTACCACAAGCCGAAAATTAAAGGATCCCTGTAGTAATAAAGTCCGAGGTCTGACTGCCAGAACCGATCCTGGTATTTAATATTACCTGCAATTGATATTACTTCCGAGTACCTGTTCAGCAGTCTTCCCCTCCTTGATATCTGGACTCCGCCAAAAACATTTACCTTTACCGGAACGTGAGTATCCCAGTCGCCATAGAATGACTGACGCGGCTGAAAAAGGTGATCAAGGTTAAATCCTCCCCATATTCGGTCATTATAAGCCATTGCTGAGAAAGCAAAATCTACATCTGCCACTCCTTCGAAGGGAGGTGGGTAAACCGAGGGGGTGGTACCCCTGGCGGTAATCATGCTGTTCCATATCAGCTTGCCGTAATTAAGTCCAAGGTAGATAAACTTGAAATTAATCCCCGGCCGTATATGCCAGTCCTGGTTAAGCTGGATATCGTATGAATAAAGAAGGCCTATATTGGTAGTGCTCAGGTCGCCCGATCCGGCAACATCATAGGTTGCCAGAACGCCTATTCCCGAGCGGAAATTAGGAAGATACCTGTCATAGCTGAAACTATATGTATTGAACACACCTGTTACAGAGGGCCACTGATTCCTGTAATTTATTGAAATCCTGTTTTCTTCAATGGCGCCCGTAAATGAAGGGGCAAGGTATAGTGCATTGGCATAGAACTGCGAAAAGTGCGGATCCTGAGCTTTTAATCCGGCAGAAACGAATACGCAAAACAAGATTATTGTATATCTAATTCGTGTTAGCAAGTCAGATTCTGTTTAGACCAGTAAGTACGAAATTAACGAAATGTACTAAAATAAGTTACATTTTTCACATATTTATTGCATAAAAACTAACAAAGCGTTTGATTTTTGAACATTCAAGGATAGAAGACTAAGGATTTGGATTGGCGATAAGCCTCATAATTAAACAATTACCATTTTGGAAGCAGGGTAAGGTCCCCACCTTTTACAAATGGTTCACCGGTTTTATACATTCCGCGAACTTTCCATATATATACTCCCGGTTCTGCTTTCTGGCCTTTATAATACCCATCCCATCCTATTTGGATATCATCTGTTTCAAAAACAAGGATTCCTCTTCTGCTGTAAATACGCAGATTATATGATGTGACACCTGACCATACCGGATGGAATACTTCTTCATTCTGGTCACTCCTGTTCGAATAATAGCCTCCCGTAGGGCCGCCTTCATTCGGGACGAAAGCATTAGGGAATTTAATGAAGCAGGTATTATCGCCGAATGCATTTGTGATAACCATGCTATCTGTACATCCCTGCTCAGATATAGCTATAAGTGTAACAGAGTATGATCCCGGTTTTTTATAGAAATGTGATGGTTCAAACTCATCGCTGGTATTACCGTCACCAAAATTCCATTTCCATGCGACCGAATTCTGAGAGTAGTTATAAAAGCGTATCTCTTCATCAGGTATTGCGGGATTACCCTCACTTACTTCGAATCTGGCCATCGGTTTTGGATAGACATTTACTGTTTCCCTTGCAGTTACCCTTGACCCGTTCTCCCCAAAAAGTATCAGTCTCACTTCATATCTGCCAGGTTCATCATATACCCAAACAGGGTTCAGCTCGGTACTGATACCACCATCATCAAATTCCCAGATACATGAATCATAATTATGCGACAGGTTTATGAACGAAACATTGAGTGGAGCACATCCAGTATTTACATCGGGTTTAAAATTTGCCATTGGCGCCGGTTTTGCAAGAGATTCCAGGCTAACTTTTTTATCCATGGGTAAGCGCTTCAGGTTATCATCAGTACGCATTTCAGCTATATCATTGACAGTAATATCTTTTCCCTGTTCTTGAATCTCATCTTCAATTATCCCCTGAGGATGTTTTTGTTCATTTATGCCCTTCGAGGTTATACGCTGTTCCTCGTTTGTTCTCTTTTCAGGTGGCAGGTTATAATCTTCTTTATTTATAATGTTTCGTGAAGCCACTGGTAAAGAATCAGAATCGATAATTATTTTCTGTGATTCCCTGGATGTTTCTGCATTTTTTATGGTAAGTACTGATATTGTAACTGAAGCAACGGTAATGAGTCCTGCGAGGTAATATATATTGAAGCTTCCCGGCCTGAAATGCATAAACTCCCTGAAGCGGAGTTTCTTTACAAAACGCGGCCAGAAATTATCAGGAACATTATGCTCTCTGTTACCGAGCTTAGTCCTGTATAATTCCTCAATATTTTTATATTTCCCCGTATTATTCAAGCTCTGTGTTTATTTATAATTCTCCAGTTTCTTACGCAAGAAAGCTTTTGCGCGTGAATATTGTGATTTTGATGTATTTACGTCTATATCAAGCATTTCTGCTATTTCCTTATGTTTGTATCCTTCTATTGCATAAAGGGAAAAAACTACTTTATAGCCCGGCGGCAGTAAATCAAGTACTTTCTGAAGTTCTTCATCTGTGTACCTTGAGCCAATGTAACTATTATCACCTCCTTCACTGGTATATAATTCTTCGATCTCGATATAATGCTTGTGCTTGAGATTCTTATGATAATAAGTAATAGCGGTGTTTATTACTATCCGCCTCATCCAGCCTATAAAAGAACCTTCTCCGCTATAATCTTTTATATTAATATATATCTTCAGCAAACTTTCCTGGAGTATGTCTTCAGCTTCCGGGATATCTGTAGCATACCTTACACATATTCCCATCAATATTCCCGAATATTTCTCAAAAAGCATTTTCTGAGAAAGCCTGTCATGTTTAAGACATCCTTCGAGTATTTGCCGGTCACTTATCATTACGGAGACCAAATTAGAGACTTGCAATTATTTAAAATGGTTGCACAAATTTAAGAGCTTAATAGAAATATTGTAGATTTAAATTTGAACTATTTTACCCCGTATACTAAATTTATCGAGAAATGTTCCAATTTTTCCGCCAAATCATATTCTCGTAACGACAAACATTATTAACTTGGCGCCCAAATTTTAATTTTTTTACGTAAAAAAGTAGAACTTAAATACCTGACCAATGTTCAACAGATTTATTGCATCCATTTTACCATATTTCCCCCAGAAATTTGTATGGATATTCTCAAAGCCATATGTATCGGGGAAGACTGCACATGACGCAATCAGGGTATCCAAAGATTTCAATTCCCATGGAATTAAAGTAACTCTTGATGTTCTCGGAGAGTTTATCAAGACCCTTGAGGAAGCTGAAGCCAGCAAAAAAGAATACCTTGACCTCATAGACCTTACGGAAAAGAATAAAATAGATGGCAATTACTCAATCAAGCCAACCAGTTTTGGTCTGCTCCTGGACAAGGAAATATGTTACCATAATATTCGCGAGGTTGTAAAGAAAGCTGTTGAATACAATAATTTTATCAGGATTGACATGGAAGATTCGCCATGTACTGATCTTGAAATAGAATTATTCAGGAAGCTTCATAAAGAATTTCCTAAAAATGTAGGCATAGTTTTCCAGGCTTACCTTAAGAGAACGCTTGATGATATTAAAGGTTTAATGGATCTGCACTCTGAAGAAACACCCCTGAATATCAGGTTATGCAAAGGAATATATGTTGAGCCTGCAGAAATAGCATTTAAAAAGTATGAAGAGGTAAATGAAAATTTCCTTATAGACATTGAATATATGCTCCAGAACAAGATATATTCAGGTATAGCCACTCACGACAAACCCCTTATTGAAGGATCATATGAACTCATTAAGAAGTACAATGTGCCGAAAAATATGTATGAATTCCAGATGCTTTACGGGGTTACGCCAAAGTTGAGGCAAAGTATCGTTGATGACGGTCACGTTATGAGAATATACGTACCTTTTGGAAAAGACTGGTTTGGTTATTCAACCAGGCGGCTTAAGGAAAACCCGAAGATGGCTTCTCACATTATTAAGGCGATATTCTATAAAGGGTGAAATCAGTTGAATCGTTTAATTGTTGAAACGGGATAAATGAAAACCCGATTCAACATTATTTTCATTTATTAATTTTATTCCTATACAATTCCTTCATCCGCTCCACATCCTTCTGTGGTATCATGGGTTTGGGTGGTTCGGGTCGCTCAGGCAGTCCTTTGGAAAAGTACAATATTGCTGCAGGTATCGTAAGGAAGTTCAGGCCCACCATCCTGTCGGATGGTATAGCTCCTTTCTCGTAGGCATCTGATATTTGCCTGCGTTTTAAGATGTCATAATTTGCAGAAGGTACTCCCAGCCGCTCCTGGCCATAGATACCCTCGTACACCGATGCTGCAATATTATTCCTGGCATTAATTAATTCGGGATCAACTGATGGGCTTTCCATGAGTATCCCCGTTCTAAGGTCAGGCAATAAAGGGACAACAATAACTTCACCAATGGCCGTGGTATCGGTTTGCAGAAATATACCTGCCATATACACTTTACCTGTAAGTGTATCCGAGGGGGTAAAAATGTAATCCCGGTAACCGATGTAGGTGAATCTTAGAGTATCGTTTTTCGCCATATATACTGCAAAACCCCCCTTTTCATCGGTAACATTAGCAAATATTTTATTAAGTATGAAGTGCGCATTTGGCAAAGCTTCCAGGCTGTTGGCATCCATAACCACTCCCTGGATCAGGATAAGGTTTTCCGGCACCTTTTGCTGGGCTGATAGCAATGCAGAGTTCAGCAAAAGAAATACTAAGGCAGTATTTATCCTGGCAGGCATTTTTTTGTATTACAAATCAATTATCAGGTCATCAAGGCTTCTTTTAGGAACATGATGAATATCCTTTTCATCCCTCCAGTATTTTATATCCCCTTCTTTAACCTCATCTATAACCACTTTCTCCCTGGGTTTGCCCATGGCTATTATAAGCAATATCTCATACCTTGAGGGTATGTTAAGGTCCTGTCGTAATTTATCCTTTTTTATGGATCCGATAATACATCCGCCGTACCCTTTCTCCGTAGCACCCAGTAGCATGCTCTGGGCAGCTATTCCGTGGTCTACTCCAAAAGATTCACTTATCTCATTATCCCCCAGAATAATAATATAAGCTGAAGGTTGTTCCCCTTTTCCCGGGCCATCCCAATCAGTGAGATAGCCTGCCCATGCGGTTGAAGGGAAGACTATTTCGCATTTGGAGGGATCATTTACAATTATGAATTTCAAAGCCTGTTTATTGGATCCGGAGGCTGACAGGCGGGCAAGATTAACCAGTTCAACAAGTTGTTCCCTGTCAATTCTCTCATCCTGGTAGAATCGCCTGTAACTTCTGTTTTTTAATACCAGATTGCTTATATCCATACTAATACCTTGACGCTATAATATCCCAGTCGACTATTTCCCAGAAGGACTTGATATAATCAGGCCTTTTATTCCTGTAATCAATATAATAGGCATGTTCCCAGACATCACAAGTGAGGATAGGTTTGAAGCCATCACGCAATGGATTTTCGGCATTTGATTTCTGGACTATTGAAAGGCTTCCGTTATTATTTTTCACCAGCCAGGCCCATCCTGAACCAAAAAGACCTGCAGCTTCTTCACCGAATTTCATCTTGAAATTTTCGAAGGAACCGTACGATGCTATCATGGCTTCAGCAAGTTCGCCTGCAGGCTCTCGTCTCCCATCCTTTGAAAAACTTTCAAAATAAAACGTATGGTTCCATACCTGGGCGGCATTATTGAAGATAGCACCATCAGCATTCTTAATTATGGTAACCAGGCCGGCCTCTTCAAACTGTGAACCGGGAAGAAGGGAATTGAGTTTGTCAACATATGCCTGATGATGTTTACCATAATGGTAATCAATTGTTTCCTCACTAATGTAAGGTTTCAGAGCATCTCTCTCGAATGGCAGTTTTGGTAATTTATGATTCATGATCCAGTTTATTTTGAGTTTGTAATATAAATATAATAATTTATTGGAATACTGGAATGATGGAATACTGGAATGCTGGAATACTGGAATACTGGAATGATGGAATACTGGAATACTGGAATACTGGAATACTGGAATACTTGAACCGAGCTGCAGGGGTATGCCACAGGCAAGCGAGTGCTGCGAGCTCAACGAAACTCCTCCTTAGCGGAGTGAATCAATGATGGATTGTTGGGAGGATTGATCAGTGATACCCTGCAAAGATATCTTTGCGTACAGCAGGGATGGCATTTACGGCTACACCTTTTTCATACAGGATTATCACTGCATCACGGCCCTTTTTGCCAAGATCGCGACTAAAATCATTAACATACAATCGGATGTGTTTCTTCATAACCTTCCGGTCCATCGAAGCCGCATATTTCCTGACGAAATCATACGGTGATTCCGGGTTGTTATATGCATAATCCAGACTTGAGGCAAGTATTTTTTCCACCTTTAAAGCTATTTCATTCCCCAGTTCCCTTCTTATAGCTATGCCGCCAAGCGGCACAGGCATTCCTGTTTGCCTCTCCCATTCCTCTCCCAGGTCAGCCACTTTATAGAGACCTTTATCACGGTAGGTAAACCTGTTCTCATGGATCAGCAGCCCGGCAGCAGCTTTTTCTTTCAAAACAATGTCTTCTATATCAGAGAAGAGATATTCATGTCTCTCCGTAAGCCACGGATAGATAACGCTCAACAGAAGATTTGCCGTTGTGAATCTCCCGGGAATAGCTATTGGTTTACCTTTAAGTTGATCAGGCTCCTGTTTGTCGCAGGCCACCAGTAATGGCCCGTTGTTAAAGCCCAGGGCAGATCCAGAATTTAGGAGAATATATTTGTCAGACACATGGGCATAAGCATGGTAGCTTATCTTTGTAATATCGACCTTTTCATCAAAGGCTTGCCTGTTCAATTCCTCCACATCGGTTAGCTGGCATTCAAAGGCCAGGTTAGAAGTGTCGATTTTCCCATTTACCATTGCATCAAAGATGAAAGTATCATTAGGACATGTTGATATTCCAAGGCTCAGTGTTTTCACGTAATTATAGCATTGAAGTGATTAACAAGTGCCTGCTCAAGTTGTTCAAGAGCCAGATCTATATCCCATAATGATTTATTCCTGGGTCCGACCATGTTTGATATTGCCCTTATACCAATGCATGGAATTCCCTGTTTATTACATACATAATAAGCAGCGGCACCCTCCATGCTCTCTATATCAGGATTATGCTCTGACCGGATCGCCTCACGGATTTCAGCAGAACCTGTGGCTGTACTGACTGTTACAGCTTTTACAGGGGAAAGATAAGCAGCCAGTTTTTGAACTATTTCCTGGTCGGCATGAAAGATACCTGTGGGAGTATAGTTATCATCATCATCTTTGATGCCTGCCCGGCTGAGGGGAATAAAATTTTTGCCATCGCACACACCCAGGTCAGCAAACATGTCAGATACCGGCACCACAACGGTTCCAACAGGTAAGTTACCAGTGTAACTACCGGCTATACCAATGTTTATAAGAAGGTCTGGCTTGCCATTATGGGCGAGGTAGTTCATTATGGCATAAACTGTTGATACCGGGCCTATACCGCTTATCAACAGAGGGGCTTTGTTTTTAAAGCGGCCTGCATTTACTTTGTTCATACATTCCGTTTCCCTGACTGTGGCTGCCGTTATCAATACCGTATCGATCATATTATCACTTTTAAATAAAAAGTAATGATTAAAGATATTGTTTTTCCCGATAAAAAGGGGCAATTTTGAGGCAAACAAAAATGTGTGGTTTATGATATATCTAACCAGAAGAGAAAGGTTTAGTGCTGCTCACAGGATGTTCAGGCCTGATTTCAGTGACGAAAAAAATGCCGAAATCTATGGACTGTGTTCAAACCCCGGATGGCATGGACACAACTATGAGCTTTTTGTTACTGTCAAGGGTGAAATGAACAGGGAACTTGGTTATGTAATAAATCTCAAAAAGCTAAAGAAGATCATTCAAGAATATGTTATCGAACCGCTTGACCATAAGAATATCAATACACAGGTTGATTTCATGAAGGGCAGACAGGCTTCAACCGAGAGCATTGCAATAGCTGTTTGGGAAGTGCTGGAACCTCAAATACGTAAAGAAGGGGTAGAATTACATTGTGTCAAGATTACCGAAACAGAAAATAATTATATAGAATATTACGGATAAAACGATTAAACAATGGAAATAATAAATAATGGCTCAGGGTTAAAGATTAATGGAGGGTATAATAGGATTGAAACATGGGATGATGAAAAAACCGAAAAAATGGCAGATCTCTACCGTGAAATTTTAAAGTTAATCGGTGAGGATGCCTGCAGGGAAGGTTTGAAAGACACCCCCAAAAGAGTTGCCAAAGCTTTACAATTTTTAACCCAGGGCTATAACCATGATCCGCACGAGATACTCAGAAGTGCCATGTTCCGGGAAGATTACCGGCAGATGGTGATTGTTAAGGACATAGAAGTTTATTCTATGTGTGAACATCACATGCTCCCATTTTTCGGGAAAGCACACGTAGCCTACATACCTGATAAATATATCACAGGCCTTAGCAAGTTGGCACGGGTTACCGAAGCCTATGCCAGGCGCCTGCAGGTGCAGGAGAGGCTGACCACACAGATCAGGGATTGTATACAGGATACTCTCAATCCCCTGGGTGTGGCGGTTGTGATTGAAGCCCAGCATATGTGCATGCAAATCAGGGGGGTTCAGAAACAACACTCTGTTACCACAACATCAGCTTTTACCGGTTGCTTCCTGAAGCACCTGCCAACACGTGAGGAATTTACTCATTTAATAGGATCTAATTTGCATTAGCATGAAGGCATATGTTTTCCCCGGTCAGGGAGCACAGTTCAGCGGGATGGGAAAGGACCTGTATGAATCAGATGATAAATGCAGGGAAATGTTTGATAAAGGAAATGAGATTCTTGGTTTCGATATTACTGACATAATGTTTAACGGTTCAGAAAATGACCTGAAGCAGACAAATGTCACCCAGCCTGCAATATTTCTTCATTCCACAATACTGGTGGCTGCACTGGGCGAAAGGTTTAAGCCCGATATGGTTGCCGGTCATTCACTGGGTGAGTTTTCTGCCCTGGTGGCAAACCGCACTCTCGTGTTTGAAGACGGGCTCAGGCTTGTAGCCCAGAGAGCTCATGCCATGCAAAAAGCATGTGAGATAAGACCATCAACCATGGCTGCTATCATAGGCCTTGAGGATAACATAGTTGAGGAGGTATGCAAAAGCATTCATGAAATTGTAATACCGGCCAACTATAATTCACCTGGGCAGGTAGTTATTTCAGGATCTGTTGAAGGAGTAGACAGTGCAATCGAGATTTTAAAGCAAAAAGGTGCACGTTTGGCAGTTAAGCTGGCAGTAGGTGGAGCCTTCCACTCCCAGTTAATGGAACCGGCGAGGATTGAACTGGAACAGGCTATTAATGAGACCAGGTTTTCCGATCCTGTATGCCCTGTATACCAGAATGTAACAGGCAAACCGGTAAGCAATCCCATGCGGATCAGGGAAAACCTTGTGGCACAGCTCACTTCTCCTGTAAAATGGACACAAACTGTTCTAAACATGATAAAGGACGGTGCCGATCACTTTACCGAAGTCGGACCTGGAAATGTGCTTCAGGGACTTATTAAGAAGACTGATCAAAAAGTATCTGTAGATTCAGCCAGTAAATTCTTTTAACTATCATCTGCCAGTCTTTCATTCTCGCCGTCATTGCCTGGCTTGAGTATAATGCCCTTATGAATCCTTCCATCGATCATTATTTTAAGGGGTTTATCAAACCTGACATGCCTGATATATTCATCCTGGTAAACATGCGGGGTATTATTAAGAAAGTCCACATCATAGAAACCCTCATTTATAAATGGATTAATTGTAAAGTATCCCACCCTGAATGATGTTATGTTCTGGAAGAAGTGAGTACCCTGGCTAGGATCAATCCGGTAATTGTGCAAGCCCGACTCAACTATTACCCTTGCCTGCGAGATATGGGGCCATTTAATTGGTATCCCCAGCCATGGATCAGTTGATCCCCAGCGCCCCGGTCCTATCAGAATATAATTTTTAGCATCCTTGATAAACCCGCTGTTGATTTTATCAAGCAGGTCTACTATTTTTTCATTGTTAGCTGGTTTAAATGAATCAGGTTTGATATAAATGAGATCATGGATGCCTCTTATCATACCATTTCCCAGGGCTGAATCAGACATAATAATTGTATCTTCTTCTTTGACGTCTGCCAGGTTGATCTTGGTTGTCTGGTCACTTTCAACAATAGGCCTTATCTGAAGGAAATTAAAAATATTTGGCAGGCTCGACTCGGTTTCGAGGTTGGCTGCAAATTCGATCTCAATAGGATTAGCCATTTCCTTCTGCCCCAGTTCAAGCAAGAAATCAAGTACTTTTGCAAGAGGGAATGACCCATATTTCAGGATATTATCAAATGTTATAACACGTTTCCCCTTTTGAGCTATCCCGGGTCGTATCACATTATTATGAAGATCGTATGTTGAGGCAACCTTTTTCAGTGTACTCACACTTACATCATCATTTATCTTAAGCTTCTTAATATTTACTCCATCGTCTACGGAAGGCACGAAACTGTCGGTATTCAGATCAAGGGCATAATAGATCTTTTGAGTTTCTTTCAAAGCTACTGATGGTGAATACATCTGTAATATCTTGGTAGGATATTTTGGCGAAAACCTGAGTGATATGCCTCCATCAACTATAAGTTTCCCCAGTCCCATCGCAATATTGGCTATTCCATCCTCAGCCTTTTCTGATCCTATTGGATAAAAGTTGATTGACCGTGCAACTCCTGATAAAGTAGGATAATAAATATTACCGTGCCTTGTTCCACATACCTCCTGTATTATAATCCCCATCTTTTCCTCGTCTATTACATTGGCTGTTGCGGTCATATAGGCTTTGCTGCTCTTGTAATAAACAGAGGCATACACTTCTTTTATTGCATCCGAAAGCATCTTTACCATTACCGGGTTATCGCCCACCCTTGGAATCATATAGGTTGAATAAATACCTGCAAATGGCTGGTAATGGCTATCTTCCAGCTTACTCGAAGATCTTATGGCCAGGGGATGTGACCTTGATACTGCCAGTAATGCATAAAGGTCCTGGTAAACCCAGCCAGGCAGTTCAGCTTCTACAAATTTCTTCAGAATTTCCTCATCGGGCAGGTCACTTATTCCAACAGAGTACAGATTATTCCTTTCCATGAACTCATCGAATACATCAGTGCTCAGAACAACCGTCCGGGGTATTGTGATAAGTGTGCCCGGATATTTATTAAATAGCTTATGTTTCTTTATCAGACTGTTAATAAACGCCAGGCCCCTGGCCTTACCCCCTATAGATCCCTCGCCTATCCTGCTGAATATCTGGTACTCATCAAAGGTGTTACGGTCAAATTTTGCAATCACGCCCCTGCCTTTGCCCAATCTGAAGCTTGATATGGCCACATAGATAAACCTTCTCATTTCTTCAACAGAGTCAAAATCTTCAATCCTGATAAATTTGAAAAGCTGGGCAACCGGAAATAGTGCTCTGGCATTCAACCACTTGGAGAAATGGTTACGTTCAGCATGATAAAAAAGGGATTTATCAGGAAGGGTAAGCAGTTTTTGCTGGAAACTCTGCAGGTCGGTAGCAACACCTATTGCTTCCATGGTATCAGGATCTCTGAATACAAAAGGACCGAAGGCAAGGTTCTGTATAATAAAGTTTCTCAGTTCTATAGAAAGGTTTTTCGAATACTTATTCAGGAATCCCACTCCCAGTTCGTTAGCTATCTCCCTTGATTTAATATCAGATGACTGAAGCAGCAATGGCATGTTACTGTCATCGTTCTTTATCAGTTTACACAGGTCAATGCCTGCGTCGGTTTTATGTTTGCCATCTTTTTTGTAAGATATATCCGATATTATCCCGAGCACATTATATTTATATTTCTCATATAATGATATAGCATCCTCATAATTTGTGGCCAGTAATATTTTTGGCCTGCCCCTCATTTTGAGCATTTTCTGGTGTGGATTAACAGCTTCCTGCTGAAAATCCCTTGATTGTTTAAGAATTATCCTATACAGGTTAGGCAGGTAAGTTGATACATAACGTATTGAATCTTCCACCAGAATGATGGCTTGTACACCAACGAAATCAATATCGTACTCTGCATTCATCCTGTCTTCCAGCAATTTGATAATAGCCAGGAGCAGGCTGGCATCACCCAGCCAGCAGAAAACGTAATCGACAGCACTCAGGTCTTCCTTCCCCAATCGCAATGACACTTCCCTGGAGAAATAAGTCAGGGCAACTATAGGTATTGCCGGGCATTTCTTTTTTATCGTGCGGGCAATGGCGAAAACATCTTTCTCCCTGAAGTTGAGCATTGAAATAACAAGGTCTATCTTTTGCTCATTCAGAATTTGCATTGCTTCATCAATACTGTCCGTCTGTACAAACGAAGGGGGATACCTGAGGTTAAGTGAGACATATTCATTAAATATCTGTTCATCAATACGGCCATCTTCCTCGAGCATATAATTATCATAATTGCTGCAAATGATAAGGACCTTATGGATGCGTTTCTGCATCAATAGGTTGAAAGAAGTATCACTGAAGTCATACTTCTGCAATTCCATTATTCCTTCGATTAGTGCCATATTAACTGCAATCAGTACATTCTATAATTGATATTCTTTTCTTACCGTCCATTCTGACTATAAGAGGAGAACTGAACCTTATATGCCTGAAAAATTTACCTTTGCTAAGCACTTCTCCCCTTTTGAGTTTTTCCCATTTGACAAACTCATCTTTTAATGCCTGGTCGATAGAGAAATACCCCACATTCATTGAGGTAACATTATGGAAGAAATGAGATCCCAGGGATGCATCGAGAGGAAATTCAGGCAGGCTTACTTCCACTATAACCTGTGCCTGCGATATTTGTGGCCAGGCAACAGGCACACCAATAAACCTGTCCCTGGTACCCCATCTGCCAGGTCCTATAAGTATATATTTTTTGCCTTCCGCCAGCATTTTATCATTTATGGCTTCTATTTCTGAGGCCATTGCCTCGGTACGGGTATTATCGAATTTTTCAGGCTCGATATATACCACATCGCTAATATTATCAACCTTACCATTACCCATACTTCTTCTTGATATGAGCAGGCATTTATCCTCATCAATTTTATCAAGGTTAATGTTATAACCTGCCCCGCTTCCAACAAGTGGTTTTACCTGGAGCAGGTAGAAGCTGGCCTTCCCATTTTTATCGAGCTTAAGATCAACAGCATATTCAATCTCAACCGGTGTTCCGAATGCTTCTTTTACAACATCAAGTACGGTAGCTATTGTATCGGCCAGGGGTATATAATCATACCTGAGGATATTTGCAAAATTCACCACTCGCGGGCCTGAGCTGTCTATTCCCGGCTCAATGGAATCATTATCAGGATTATACACAGAGGCACAGTGTTTCAGGGTTCCATGCCTTTCAGCGTCCGCTATTTCAAGTTTAACAAGGCCTGCATTTTCACCTTCAAGCAGGTTTATTTTCTCTTTTTTCATGTCCACGGCATAGAAATAAACCTGGGAGTTCTTGGATATATCTTTCTGTGAGACGATGTCAAGTGAAGGATAGGCAGGTGAGAACCTGTATGCTTTTTCACCTTCAACAACATACTGCCCGAGACCAATAGCAGCAACAGCGAAACCTTCATCCGGTTTCATATGAGCAACGGGGTAGAAATTATATGATTGTGCTGTACCACTTATATGCGGATAAAATCCATCTTCAAACCTGTTTCCCACAACCTCCTGCAGCACAATTGCCATCTTTTCCTGCTCTATCATATAGTTGATAGCCTCAAAATAGGTACGTGCGCTTTTTGAATAAATAGAAGCAAAAACCAGTTTGATAGCATCCATAATAATTCTCAGCCTCACCTCAAAATCAGGATTATTATTCGGCAGCAGGTATGTCCCGAAGATACCTGAGAAGGGCTGGCTCATGGAATCCTCAAAAAGGCTGGACGAACGAATGGCTATTGGCCTGTCCATAAGTTTCAGAAACGACCTCAGTTTTTTCTCCAGGTTATATGATAGATTACTGTTCAGGAACTTTCTTTTCAGTTTATCATAATCCTTTTCTTCCTTAATAACTGCTCCTAGCTTATTGGTTTCTATAAAAAGGTCGAATTCATCGGTGCCAATTATTACTGTTACAGGGCTTTTTATATTAATGCCGGGAGTCAGCTTTCCCAGTTCAAAACCGTATATCAGTGTATTTATGAATGCCAGTCCTCTCCCTTTGCCTCCCAGAGAACCGCTTGCCAGGCTTACCACGTTAGTTTCATCAATGGCAGCCGATTCCACGTAGTTTACCACTTTACCCTTATCCATCTCGCGCCGGCGTTTTGATATAAGGTCCAGAAGAAAGTTTCTCAGCTCTGCAAGGTCAGAAAAATCACTAACCTTCATGGGATTAATGATTTTGGCGATCTTGACCTCGCCCCTGGCCATAAGCCAAAGAGAGAAGTGATTCTTCATTGCATGATATACTAGTGAATCTTCAGGTATTGTTTTAAGGTACTGCTCAAATTCATTCATTGATTTTGCCACAGCGATCTGCCGTCCCATATTATCGCGATAGACAAAATGTCCGAACCCCAGGTAATAGTTAATAAACGATTTCAGGTCCTGGAGCAGGCTCTGTGAATTCTTATTTATAAAGTTTGACTTCAATGAATGTGCATATTTGGAATTCTCAGGATCGGATGACTGGAGTACTGTGGGGAGGTTTGGCAATTCACTTTTAACATACTGGATAAGTTCATATCCGGCTTTGCTGTCCATCTCGTCACCTTTAGAGAATCTCATGTCTGATATTACACAGAGCATATTGTTTTTATACTTGTCGAAAATTGCCAGCGCATCTTCGTAGTTGGTTGCGAGCAGTATCTTTGGTCTGGCTCTCATTTTAAGAACCTTATACAATTCATCGGTACTGACATCTTCAATCAGATGTTTTGTCTGTTCCATCACCAGGGTGTACAGAGTAGGCAGGTAACTGGAATAATATTCAGCCGAGTCTTCAACCAGCATAATAACTCTTGTAAGGCCTTTCTTTGTATCATTCTCAACATTCACCCTGTCCTCAAGAAGCTTAACCATAGCAAAGAAAACCCTGGTCTCCCCGGTCCAGACAAAATAATCGTCGAACGGGAATCCTTTTGATTTTTTCTTCTTGATAATAGCCACATCCCCCGGATTACTAAGCAACAGGAAGGTAGGGATATAGGGATATTTCTGTTTAATCCTGAGGCATAGTTTCATGGGATTTTCTTTCTCAACTCCAATCATTACAATTATCAGGTCGAAATGCTTCGACTTCAATCTTTCCATTGCCTCTTCGAGACCTGAAACACCGGTAACTCTTGGCATTGATGTAAGGTTAAGTTGATGATATTCGCCAAAAATATATTCAGAAAACCTTCCCTCGCCTTCTATTGAATAAGCATCATACAGGTTAGCAACCAGTAATATTTCCTTTACCTTAAAAGGCATCAGGTCATGGAAAATATCTCTCTCGGCGTTATACCGTTCGAGAAAAAGTTGCAGGAGCTGGCGTGATGATGTTCCCGGCTTTAGTTGTTCATCCATTGTAGCCGTTTCGGGTATATTCATCATTTCCCTTGCAAGTATACTGTTTATGAAACCTGTGAGCAGGCTTGCCAGGTTTTCTATAAGATCTTTTTCTTCTTCAAGGAAAGGGCCATAATCAATAGTTTCGAATTCCTTCGTATAGAATATTTCTATTGAACCCTTAGTATTATCAATTGTTTTATAGGACTGCTGGAGGACCCACTTTGTCTCCACAAAGTCAGTTGTCATGAAAACTTTGTTCCCGTATGTTATTCTTGCTACAGTAAACTCAGGATACTGCCATGCCGGAGGCAATGTATGAACAATTTTCTGCAATGTTTCATCAATTGACTTTCCTTCTTTCAGAATTGCAGTTGTACGGTTTATGCATGCCAGTTCCTTAAGGCGTTCTTTCTGATCATGCAATAATTGTTTATATCCACTATCCTGACTTTTGTCCATATGCCGGCAGAGATTTTAGATCTCTTAAAGATACCTCTTTATCAAATAAAAAAAAAGGTGCCCTGGAGAACACCTTTTGATTAAATAATTGATTATTGTCCTATTTTGCTTCCCAGGTTGATCCACTTTTGAGGAGGTCGGCAACATTCTTTATTTTACTTATTTTCTGAATTTTAGCGATCTGGCTTTCTACTGACATATCATACGTAGGGGCTGAAACACAACGTATAACACCAAGGGCTACAGGATAACCCGGGTATCTCATATTCGCCAGCATGGTGTGCATCCCGGGATTATTCTCTTCACAATCATGCACAAGAATATCTTTTTCAGTAATACCGTTACCCAGTTTTACTACTTTGAGTTTCAGTCCATCGAGTTTAAGACCTTTATCCCCGTTTTTGCCAAATATCATTGGTTCACCCTGTTTAAGAACAATAGTAGTTTCATCCCTTGTTTCGCGGTCGGTGAGTTCTTTATGCACTCCATCATTAAATATTACGCAATTTTGAAGTACTTCAACCACTGATGTTCCTTCATGAAGGGCAGCCTGTTTGTATACTTCAGTTGAGAGGTGCACATTGGAATCTATGGTTCGGGCAAAAAATTTGCCTTTGGCGCCTATTACCAGTTCGCCCACTGAAAAGGGTTCCTCTACTGTACCAAATGGTGATGTTTTTGTTATGGCTCCTCTGAATGAAGTCGGAGAGTATTGCCCTTTGGTGAGGCCATATATCTGGTTATTAAAAAGTATTATATTGATATCGATATTACGTCTTACAGCATGAATGAAATGGTTCCCTCCGATAGCCATTGCATCACCATCGCCTGTTATTTGCCATACGTTTAAATCATGGTTGGCAATTTTAACTCCCGTTGCAATTGCTGAAGCACGTCCATGGATGCCGTGAAATCCGTAAGTACTGAGGTAATAAGGGAACCTTGAAGAGCAACCGATACCTGAGATAAAAGCAAATTTCTCTTTCGGGATCTTCAGCTCGGCCAGTGCTCTTATTATTGCAGCCAGTACGGCATGGTCGCCGCAACCGGGGCACCATCTTACTTCCTGGTCACTTTTAAAATCATTGGGGCTATATTCCACTATTTCTTCGTTCATATCTTATTCCTCCAGTAGCTTAACACATTGTTCTTTTATTTCTTTACACGTAAAAGGCAATCCCTGGATTTTATTTATCTGTTTGAACTTTAGTTCCTCGAATTCCATTCTCAGATATCGGATGAATTGCCCTGCATTCAGTTCAGCTACAACCAGTTTTTCAAACCCTGAAAAGACTTCAGCCGTATTGGCCGGCAGGGGATTTATATAGTTGAAATGAGCGAGGCTGACTTTCCTACCCTCTTTTCTGAGTTCCCTGACAGAAGTCAGGAGGTGGCCGTATGTTCCTCCCCAGCCTATGAGCAACATATCACCTTCATTATCACCGTATGTTTGAAGGTCAGGCACTTTAGTTACTACCCTTGCCACTTTTTCAGCCCGCATTTTCACCATATATTCGTGATTTTCCGGTATATATGACACTGTACCTTTGACAGTTTTTTCCAGACCGCCTATCCTGTGTTCCCTGCCCCTGGTGCCCGGAATAGCCCATCTCCTGATCAGCGTTTTAGGATCTCTTTCATAAGGAATAAATACATCATCACCTTCCTTGACCAGTGGAGGCTTTATTTCAGGCAATGAATCCATTGATGGTATCTTCCATGGTTCTGATCCATTTGCGAGGAATCCGTCAGAGAGCAAAATAACCGGCACCATATGTTCAAGGGCTATTCTTGCGGCTTCAAATGCATATTTAAAGCAATTGGATGGTGTGCTGGCGGCCATCACCACCACCGGGCATTCACCGTTTCGCCCGTATAATGCCTGCATAAGGTCAGCCTGCTCAGTCTTGGTCGGGAGCCCGGTGGAAGGGCCTCCACGCTGAACGTTAACAATCACTATTGGGAGTTCTGTCATAACAGCCAGTCCTATAGCTTCTGACTTTAATGCCAGCCCGGGGCCTGAAGTAGTGGTAATAGCCAGGTTCCCCGCAAAGCTTGCACCCAGTGCAGTACATATACCCGCAATCTCATCTTCCGCCTGGAAGCTTTTTACACCCAGGTCTTTTCTTGCTGCAAGAGTTTCAAGTATACCTGATGCGGGGGTTATGGGATATGATCCTATAAATAATCCAAGGCCCGCCTTCTCAGCTGCGGCAAGGAAACCCCATGATAGAGCAGTATTACCATCAATAGTACGGTATAAACCCTTTTCAATACTGGCAGGACTGACTTTATATATAGGGGTCATTGCTTCAATGGTCTCGGCATAGTGATAGCCCGCCCTCAGTACTTTGGAGTTAGCTTCTATAATCTCCGGTCGCTTACTGAACTTGCTTTTAAGATATTCCTCCGTGTATTCAAGGTCCCGTCCGAATAAGAAGTAAACCATACCAAGCGCAAACATATTCTTGGTCCGGATAACTGTCTTCGGATCCAGGCCAAGGTCTTTAAGGGTTTCCCTGACCAAAGTTGTGATAGGTGCAGAGATAATATTATACCTGTCAAGCCTGTCTTCTTCTATGGGATCTTTTTCATATCCCGCTTTCTTAATATTCTTTTCGGTAAAATTATCCTCATCAATAATGATTACACCACCATCACGGATATACTTTGAATTTGCTTTTACGGCTGCAGGGTTCATTGCAACCAGGACATCTGCAAAATCACCGGGTGTATAGACCTCTGACTGCCCCACATGTACCTGAAAGCCTGACACTCCACCTACTGTACCCTGTGGAGCACGTATCTCTGCAGGATAATCAGGGAAAGTTAACAGGTCGTTACCAAAAAGGGCTGAGGTATTGGAGAATAAAGTCCCGGTAAGCTGCATTCCGTCACCAGAATCCCCTGAAAAACGAATTACCACTTCTTCTCGTTCGATGACACGCTCACTCTTACTCATATTTACGATTTATAAATTCAATTCACAAGAACGGTTCAATAAGGTCTACAAAATAAATGCATACGAAGACTTTTGATTTTCATATGCATCGTGAAGACTTAAGTATGTCTTTACTCCTATTTTCGATACTCCAAAAAGATTGCAGTTTCTATTACTGCAAAATTAACTAAATTCATTTGTGAAAATTCAATATTTACTCTTTTTTTAAACATGATTTTGGTCATGTATTTTATTTTTAACCACGAGTGTAGCAAGAATCAAACCCGTTACCAAGGTATCAGGCTGCCAGATCATGGCCAGGAGATCCCTGTTCCGGGGAGATACCTGCTTTAGCAGGGATTTAGTTCCAGATATCGGCCACTTCAAGGTTAATATCACCTCCTTCAAAAAACATTCTGGCTATTTTCTCGAAGTAAGTCGTATAATCAGAGACAAAAAATTTATCTTCTGTTTTTATTTCTCCTTTGTTGAGCAGTTTATTCTTCCCCAGCATCTCCTTAAGCTCCAGGGCCACGATCCTTGCTGAATCTACCACTTCAATATCAAAATTATAGAACTTGCTTATCTGGTTCCTTATCAGCGGATAATGTGTACAACCCAGTACAAGTGCCTGTATACCTTCAAGTTTCTTATCGGAGAGATAGGTACGGATGATTGCATTTGATATGTCATCGAAAATAAATCCCTCTTCGATCATTGGTACGAGGAGGGGTGTAGCAAGAGATACAAGCTCGGTTCCGCGTGACTTCTCTTTGAAGCCCATCTCATAAGTGCCGCTGGTGATTGTTCTTTTAGTTCCTATCACACCGACCCGGGAATATTTTTTCGTGGCAACATAGTCGATTACGGGGCTTATCACATCAAGAAGCAGTACTTGTTCCCCGTATTCATTTTTCAGGACTGAATAGGCTGAGGCAGAAGCTGAGTTGCATGCTATAAGAATCAGTTTGGCGCCATGTCCGATCAGGAAATCAGTAATTTTACGGCTATAATTAATTATTGCCCCTTCTGATTTATCCCCGTAAGGCAGATGTGCAGTATCGCCGAAATAAACCAGTGATTCATCAGGCATTATCTGCTTAATGGCATGTGCCACTGTCAGTCCCCCGACTCCGGAGTCGAATACACCAACAGGTTTATTATTCAGGCTGTTCATAATGAAAAAATGACCATCCGCCAGGGATGGTCACCTGTATTATTCAATCATAATTATACTATGCCAAGTTTGGCTTTAACTTTTTCAAGTATATTTTCACTTTTTGTTTCGTCAAAGTATATGATCGGCCCTCGTGAAAGGTCAAAGATATAAGTAAAACCATCTTCCCTGGCCACATCTTTAATAGCTTTTTCAGCTTTCTGTATGACAGGTTGCATAAGTTCCATTTGCTTGCTCTGAAGCTGCTGATCGGCATTCTGCTGAAAATTGGTTATTCTTTGTTGAAGGCCCAACAGTTCTTCCTCTTTTGTCTGGCGTACCAGATCCGAAAGTTTCTCAACCTGATTTGTATAATCATTTAGCTTATTATTGTATTCAACCTGCATTATCTCAAGTGTATTCTGCAGTTCTGTCCGCAGCGCTTCCATTTGGGAAATAATTGTATCCCTCTCCGGCATTATTGAGAATAGCTCATCAGAATTGATATGTCCGAATTTAAAATTCTGGGCTGCTGCATTCTGACCAAATGCAAAAATCATCGCCAACGCCACTAGTCCAATTAGTCTTTTCATTATTATCTGTTTAAATATTTTAAATTTTCCCTGCAAATGTAATTAATTAATTCTTATAACCTAATTTTTCAAGTACTTCATCACTAAGATCATACCTGGGGTCAGTATACAGCATATTCATTCCTGCGGAGGTATCGAATATAACAGCATAATTACCATCGGCTGCTATTTCTTTTACTGCATTATATATCTCGTCCTGTATAGGTTGTATTAGTTCCTGTCGTTTATTAAACAGTTCACCTTCAACGCCAAAGTATTTATTCTGAAGTTCTTTAGCTTCCTGTTCATTGTTAATGATCTCCTCTTCACGTTTGATTTTTGCTTCACGCGAAAGCAGGACCACTTCATTCTGGTAGGTTTTATACATCTCTTCCACCAGATTATAAGCATCTGATATCTCCTTTTCCCATCCTTTTGAAAGCTCATCGAGTTTTTCCTGTGCAGCTTTATAAGATGGTATATTATTAAGGATATATTCTGTATCTACGAATGCATATTTCTGTGCAGCGGCTGTGCCCGCCAGAAATATCAAAGCTGTAAAAAGTAAAGTTATTTTTTTCATGATTAATAAATTTAATTTTCTAAAATTGTTGTCCCATTACAAAATGGAATTGTGACCCAGCCACATCCCTTCCGGGTACAGGGTCAAAACCGTAAGCCCAGTCAATACCCAGCAGTCCAAACATAGGCAGGTTTGCCCTCAAGCCCACTCCTGCTGACCTGTGCATTTTGAAAGGGTTAAATTCTTTAAGTTCGTACCAGGCATTTCCTGCTTCCAGAAAGGTAAGGAGATAAATTGTAGCCTGTGGGTTCAGTGTAAGCGGATACCTTAATTCGAAAGTAAGTTTTGAATACACGTTCCCCACGTATACAGTTTTATTGTCTTTCACAATGGTCGGGGTGAGGCTTCCATTTTCATACCCCCTCAACGCTATCACGTCACGTCCATAAAAGCTATAACCTGTCATACCATCTCCTCCCAGGTAAAAATTTTCGAAAGGTGAAGGTCCGATATCCTTATTATAAAAGCCCAGGTATCCGAATGATACTCTTGTGTTTAGGACAAACTTGTCAAACAGTTCATAATAATAATCTCCTTTGAAAAGCCATTTATGGAATTCAATCCACCTGTATTTTTCCTGGTCGGTGGCATCTGAATAATCTTTTCCTGTGAATAATGAATAAGGAGGGGTAAGCTGCAATGAAAGGCTGAACGAGGAGCCCCTGCGTGGATAAATAAGGCTTGGTCCACTTGAGAATCTCGTTATTCTTGTGGTCAAAGACAGCATGTTGGCTTCGCCGTTTCTGAAAAGAAAGTTATAATAAGAATAATTATTAAGGCTGTATCTCTGGTAGCCCAGTTCTGCATAAAGGCTGAAGAAATCATCCGGCCATTCCAGGCGTTTCCCGATACCTGTTGTCACACCGTCGATAATCATCGACTGACGGCTTTCAGTCCCCTTTCTGTCACCATTGGTCATAACGGAACGATAGGCTGAAACGGAGAATGTATTTGGCTTTTTACCACCCAGCCATGGTTCCACAAATGAAACATTATATGACTGGTATACGCGTCCGTTTGATTGTGCCCTGATACTCAAAGATTGTCCGTCACCACTGGGATATGGTCTCCACTCTGAAAGTTTGAAGAAATTCTTCATGGCAAAATTATTGAACCTCACCCCCACAGTTCCCACCAGCATTCCTGCTCCCCAGCCTCCTGATATTTCAAACTGGTCATTTGCTCTTTCTTCAAGCGCATATTCAAGGTCGACATTCCCTTCCGCCGGATTCATAATAGGTCGGGGGTTTATCTTTTCCGGGTCGAAATGACCGAGCACAGCCACCTGACGTGCCGACTTCATAATTGCATCTTTACTGAAAAGGTCTCCGGGCAGGGTATATAGCTCACGCCTGACAACATGTTCATTGGTACGGTTATTGCCTTTTACGATAACCTTGTTAAGGGTTGCCTGTTCACCTTCCTGTATCCTTATTTCCAAATCGATAGAATCATTCTGGATATCGGTCTCAACGGGTACCAGGTTTGAGAAAAGGTAGCCGGTATTCAGGTAAAGTGAGGATACAGCATCTTCATCATAGTTCAGTCTTTCGTTAAGCAGTGTCTGGTTATATACATCACCCTCGTTAATATTGAGGACTGCTGAAAGCAATTCCTTAGGGTATATACTATTCCCCACCCAGTCGATATCACCGAAATAGTACTGACCGCCTTCTTCCACCATGAGAGCCATCACCACCCTGTCTTCAGACATATCCATAATAGTATCATTGAGTATCCTGAAATCGCGGTACCCGTTTTCATTATAGAAAGTGACAAGGCTTTCCTTATCCTCTTCAAACAGATCTTCCACGTATTTTGAAGCCTTGAAAATATTAAGATTCTTCTTTTTCGTATTTTTCATAACCCTTCTGAGTCTCTTGTCAGAGAATGCCTCATTACCCTCGATGACTATATCGCTAATCTTGACCCTGTCATTTTTATCAATATGCACATTAAGTTTGATGCTATTGGGGTTTACCGGGTCGTCTTTCTGGATTATTCTCACTTCGGTGTTCAGAAATCCTTTTTCAACAAAATGATCCCTTATAATTGTTATGGCGTTTGATAATATATGGTCGGTAACCTGACTTCCGCTTATCAGGTTAACCTTTTCAATGATATCTTGTATTTCGTTCTGTTTAACCCCAAAGTATTCGACAGAAGATATACGTGATCTTTCTCCCAGGTATATATTAAGAAATATTGTATCGGATCTGATATCGGTTGCGGTGATTTTAACTTCAGAGAACAGGCCCTGGCTCCATAATTTCTGGACGGCCTGTGTAATTACTTCACCCGGCACCAGTATCCTTGAATATTTTCTTATTCCTGACAATCCTACTATTGCGTTTATGTCAAGATATTTAACACCCGACACAGTTATGTCTCCTACCACATATTCAGCAGGATCCATATAGTCCATTATCCTGGCATCTTCCTGTGCCCTTATTTTTAATGGTGAGAAAAATAATATTATTGCTGTCAGAAGTATTGAAAATTTTACAAACATGTCAATTCTCTTTTTCATGCACCTGTTCACTTGTTTTTCCAAATCTTCTCTCTCTTTTCTGATACTCAATTAATGCCTTATATAATTCTTCTTTACCAAAATCAGGCCAAAGTGTTTCAGTAAAGTATAATTCGCTGTATGCAATCTGCCATAGCAGGAAATTGCTTATGCGCAGTTCACCACTGGTTCTGATAAGCAATTCGGGGTCAGGTATATCCCTGGTAGTAAGGTAATTCTCAAATATCTTATCATCAATATTACCCGGATCTATTTTACCTTCTTTTATTTTATAGGATATATCCCGTACAGCTTTCACCATTTCCCACCGCGAGCTGTAACTAAGTGCAACAATCAGGGTCATTCCACTGCACTTTGAAGTTCGTTCGAGGGTGTAATCCAGGCTTTCTCTGACTTCAGCTGAGAGTCTGTCAATATCACCTATAACTTTAAGTATGATATTATTATCGACAAGTTTTTTTGTTTCATTATTTAATGAATTGACCATCAATTCCATGAGCGCCTCCACTTCTTCCCATGGCCGGTTCCAGTTTTCAGTTGAGAAAGCATACAGGGTAAGGTATCTTATGCCCAGTTCAGCTGCTCTTTCAATAATCTCCCTGACTGCGTCAACTCCTTTTTTATGGCCGTAGTTACGATCCTTGCCTCTCTGCATAGCCCATCGGCCATTACCATCCATTATAATGGCAACATGTTTTGGCAAGCGCTTTAAGTTTATACTCTCTTTCAGGGACATTATCTGCGTTTTCTTTTTTTATCATCCCAATAATCATCATAAGCGGGGCAGCTTTGCAGGTTATGGAACATTTTCCATGTAAAGGTCACACCTGTAAACATATACCAATCATTATTATGAGTCCAAGAATGATGATCATCATAAATATTATCAGTTAAGCCGTCAAAGTTATCATAAAATGTTTTACGAGCGCCATATTCAAGCTCTAATCCTAAATTTTTATAGATATTTACTTTGACTCCAACCGTGAAGGGGATAACAGGAGTAATTTTCATGTCCTCACCAGTTGTTAAGCACAATCCTCCTCCCAGTGCAAAATAAGGTGAATAATCCCACCATTTACCTGTTGTTGTATAAGGTAAAAAATTGAATTCGAATTGAACAGCCCACTCCAGGACTGAGGATTTAAATGATTCAGCCCGGGTTTGCTGATAATTATTATTGAAATCGAGGTCATTTGCCCTGAGTTGACCGTAGAAAATATTTGTTCTTAAGGCATGCCTGGGATGGAAATTGTATCGATATATAATTCCCAGGGCAGGAGATGATCCATAAAAGAACCTCTCAGGGTTAATATCGCCCATATAATAAGAAATACCCCCGAAAACGCCATAATCTGAATTTCTTTGAGCGTTCAGAGGGATAATAAAAACAAATAGAAAAACAATCCCTAAGTACCTCTTCATTTAAAACAATATTCCGTATTTATTACTTTCTAAAAGTCGGTAATCCTTTCTCCGATGTTTTCAGTTTATGAGTATAAACGAAGGTCATAAAGTAATAAACGTCATTTCGTCTTGAATATTGCGAGGTATATCCGTCAATATAATCTGATGTTGTATATCTTAAACCAAAATCAAAACCGATGAGGGAATTAGGTGAAAACACATAGTTAAATCCCAGGCCTACCGGTATGGCAAGTGCCACTCCCGAGGTTGTCATGTCGCGGTCTTCGAGTGCATCATTCGGTCTCACATTAAAGAAAGTGGGGCCCAATCCCGTATATATACATCCATCGAGCCTGGCAATTAATGAGGTTATAACCCTTTCGCCCTTTATAAACCTGTAGCTACTCTCAGCGTTGTTTTTCAGGAAATAGTATTCACCCTTGATTATGGATTCAAATAATGATGTTGAGGATTCATAGCCCCTTGACTCGTTACTTCCCTTAATATCTGAAGCATGCATATAGCCATAGTTCAGGTCGAAAGCAATTCCCACTCTTTCCACAATCCTGTAGCGCATCCCTGCCTTAATATTAAAACGCGTCTGGTTAATCATCAGATCTTTGAATCCCCAGGCATTTTCACCGATGCTGAAGCCGCCAATATCTCCAAAAACCTGTGCGGTACCAATTCCGCCGTAAATTTCGTATCGCCGCAGTTTCCATAGCTGTCCGCTGGCAACCGGGTATAAGAAAGCGAATAAAAAAAGAATCAGGAAAACCCTTTTCATAGTATTGTGCATAAGTTATTGCTTATACAAATATAATAATCGAAAAATAACAATCCTAAAAGAATGTATGAAAATGACATTCAATTTCTCCTATCGGCCCCCCACATCAACTTATTACGTAGTGTGCTGAAAAAATCCTGGCCTTCCACATTTATTGTTTTTATAGTATAATCAGCCTTTGATATAACCAGTTCCTTGAAGAAAGGCAAACGCACCGATCTGAAATCACAGGTTACAAGGTATTCAGCACTTCTGCCCTCAACTTTCATTCGAAGCCTGCTGGTACCCGGAAGAACTATTGGCCTTACACTGAGTGTATGCGGGGACAAAGGTGAAATAATTATGCTTTCATCAGCGGGTGACAGGATTGGGCCGCCGGTGCTCATATTATATGCAGTTGATCCGGTGGCAGTTGATATTATCAATCCATCTGCCCAGTAGGTATTCAGGTAAAGATCATCCACGAATACATTTACCCTGATCATATTCAGATCGGCTTTCTGTATAGTGATATCATTAAGTGCCACATTTGAGGAGCCCAGAATACCGAAGGGTTCAGTTAGTTCTATCAGATGACGGTCTATAATTGTATATTCACTTCTGACGATTTTTTCAAGAGATCCGGTTATATCATCATGTATATTAGCGAGAAAACCCATTCTTCCAGCATTTACACCCGCAATTGGAATCCCCGAATCTTTAACCTGCAGGACAGTTTCAAGGAATGTGCCGTCACCTCCAACACTGAGAACAAGATCGGGTATAATATTCTCTTTATAAAGGTTCCTGAATAGCCCGTATGAAGCTATATCAACAATTTTTGCAAGATTTTCATGCAGCAGAATATTCAGATTATGTGGTTTCAGAACCGACAGGATATTAATCAAACAATTGGTTGTGTTTTTACCATTGTCAGACCCGAAAATTGCTATTTCCTTGAGCATAAATAATCATTTTTTAAATATCCAGGTAACGCATAAAAGAGTCGAAGCGGTCAGAATAGAAACTATCCATATCATCATGTTCACCATGCCATGCCGTGACTTCGTACTTAAAACGCTCAAATGTCTTGATGATGGGCATCAGGTTATTGGTATTCAGCTTAATAGTTACCTCCATCCTGGTGGAATCAGGATGAGATGATATATAAAGGTTCAGTATTTTCGCATCATTACTTTCAATTATCTGGGCAATCTGTGAGAGGGAATAATCATTCTGCAAAATATCCAGTACTATCAGCCCTCCCGGTTCTTTTATTGATGACATTTTTGCCAGCTCGTCAATAAGATCACTTGCCATAATCACGCCTTTGTAATGGTTATGATCATCCAGCACGGGCACAACAGATAGTTTCAGCCTTGCCGCCAGGCTTATTACATCAAATATATGCTGATCGAGTCTTACATAGGGTTTTATCAATGACAATTTATGGTTCCCAATAGGTTGCTCCGGATCATTCAAGTCATAAATATCGGTATCTGAAATAAGCCCAAGGAATTCAAGATTATTTACTATGGGTAAGTGCGATATGCGGTAAACCTCCATCCAGTTTAGAGCCTTCTGACCTGTATCAGAGGTTCTTAGTGCAGATACCACTTCAGATATAAGTTCTTTTGCTAACACCGTTATCCCTAGTTATTATGAATATTAATATAACACATCTAAAATACGGAAAAAAATACTTATTGTTGTTTAATTCATTTCTTATATGAAAATTTGTATAAACAGAAAGAATTATGACAAGACTTAGTGTTAACATCAATAAAATAGCCACCATAAGAAATGCCAGGGGGGGCAATATTCCTGATGTACATAAGGCAGCGATAGAATGTGAAAGGTACGGGGCAGATGGAATAACCGTGCATCCCCGTCCTGACGAACGGCACATAACCTATGAAGATGTAAGGATTATAAGACCTGATATTAAGACTGAATTCAATATAGAAGGATATCCGTCAGATAAATTTATCAG
Organism: Bacteroidales bacterium; assembly: GCA_016928075.1. Classification (GTDB taxonomy): domain Bacteria; phylum Bacteroidota; class Bacteroidia; order Bacteroidales; family VadinHA17; genus UBA9300. The sequence goes on from JAFGLJ010000029.1 coordinate 43,443, forward strand.
CCTTGTTTGCGAGGTAAAACCCCACCAGGTAACCCTCGTTCCAGATCCGCCTGATGTTCTGACATCAAATGCCGGATGGGATACTGTCAGGCATGCCAGTTTCCTGAAAAATATCATAGATATTTTCAAAGGACATGGTATTCGCACTTCAATATTTATCGACACTGATATTGCCAAAATAGAAGCCGCAATCAAGACAGGATGCGACAGGCTTGAGCTTTATACCGAGCCATACGCCTCGGGGTTCCAATCCGATCCTGAAAAAGCCATCGGGCCTTTTATCAGGGCTGCTGAAGCAGCAAGGGACCTGGGGCTTGATCTTAATGCAGGTCATGACCTCAACCTGGATAACCTTAAATACTTCTCAAAGAATATACCATGGCTCAAGGAAGTTTCAATAGGACATGCACTGATATCTGATGCCCTCTATTATGGCCTTCAAAACACAATAGGTATGTATAAAAGACTGCTGGTAAAATAATAAAATCACGGTATCACGCAATGGAATTGTTTTACCGCGAATACGGCGCTGGCTTCCCCTTTGTAATACTGCATGGATTATATGGATCATCCGACAACTGGGTTTCAATAGCCAAGGCTTTATCAGACACATACAGGATTATTTTGCCTGATCTGCGGAATCATGGCAATTCACCTCATAACCAGATTCATACATATACATCAATGAGTGAAGACATTTTTGAACTGGTAAACAAGCTTGAAATAAGCAAATTTGTACTGGTAGGGCACAGCATGGGCGGTAAAGCAGCTTCTTTTTTCGCCAGGCAATGGCCTGAGATGCTTGCAGGTCTAGTAATTATAGATATATCTCCCTTCAGAACAGGACCTGAACACATTGCGTCTGACACTATGCACGCCCGTATACTCGAAAAGATGAGTGAAACCGATCCCTCACTATTTGAAAACCGGGAAGATGCCGATAAAATTTTCAGGGAGATAACTTCCTCCGGGAAAGTAAGGAATTTCTTATTAAAGAACCTGCAGAGAAATAATAAGGATATCTTTGAGTGGAAGCTTAACCCGCGTAATCTTTATGATAACCTGGAAAATATATTCGACGGATTTGAGATACCCGGTCATGGTGAAGTTGAACATGTGTATGGTTACCCCGTATTTTTTCTCAGAGCACTTAATTCCGATTATTTAAGTGAAAGCGATTATGGCCCCATACAGAAGCTTTTCCCTGCGGCTGAAATAATCGAGGTGCCCGATACCGGTCACTGGATGCATGCTGAGAAACCTGAACTGATAATTAAGCTCCTCAGGGATAATTTCCCTGTTTAATCAATAAAACGTGTAACAGATTCTATCCTTTCCAGGGGAATAATATTATTATTCCTGAATTTCAGGAAAACCTGGACAAGAGCGATAACATCTTTTTCACAATATTTTGCTATTCGAGGAAGATCATTTTCTTTCCAGTATATATCAGCTACCATTGATCCATCAATATCATCTTTAGGCGTGGGAATGTTAAAAAGGCCCGCGAGAAGCTCAAGTGAGGTATAGCTTTTATAATCACCAAATTTCCATAGTTCCATTGTATCCAGCAGGTTTATCTCCCATGGTTTTTCCCCGGCATTGTCAAGCACAGCCGGAATCTTCAAACCATTAATTACCATACGCCGCGCTATATAGGGATAATCAAATTCTTTCCCATTATGAGCACATAATAATGCTTCTTTATTTGCACTGAAGTTATTGAGCATAACTGAAAAATCTTCCAGTAACTGTTTCTCATTATCGCTGAAAAATGATTTAAGCCTTAAAGACATATTATTATCATGGCCGGTAATAAAGCCAGCTGAGATGCATATTATTTTGCCGAATTCAGCATAAATACCTGCCCGTTCAAAAACATCAGCAGCATTTTGTTCCTCCGATCGGAAATGTGAGGATTTCTTATCCCACAGAACCTGGAATTCAGGGCTCAGTTCATCAAAGGAACCCACAACAGGAGCTGTTTCTATATCAAGAAATAAGATGCGTGAAGGATTGATATCGTTAAGTAATTTCATAAGTTATAGAATTATATCAAGCTAAGGCTAAGGTATATAAAATTGGTTAAAGATGCCATTATATTGACCGGTGGAGCCGGGTGCGGATCTTCCTCCTACGCTCTTCGAGCTTCGGAGGGCAGAGGGAGACGCACATCATCGAGTAATACTCAGCCTCAGCCTTTGTCTCTTATGAGTTTAAATATTTCTCAATTGAAGATACCAGCATTTCGATGGCAACCTCGTTCTCTCCCCCCCTTGGAATAATTATATCGGCATATCTTTTAGTCGGTTCAATAAACTGCAGGTGAGAGGGCTTAACAGTATCATAATATCTTTTAAGAACCATATCTATATTCCTGCCCCTTTCTTCTATATCCCTGCTTATGACCCTTGCAAGACGATCATCGGGATCGGCGTCTACATAGGCTTTTATCCGCATCTTCCCCCTGAGCTCTTCATCTGTCAGGACAAGTATGCCTTCAATTATTATGACCCTTGCTGGTTTAACCGGTGTATATTCATCAGCTCTTGTGCATGTGATATATGAGTATTGAGGCATTTTAACCGTCAGTCCACGGCGGAGGTCGTCAATATGCCTATTCAGCAGGCTGAATTCGATGGAACCGGGATGATCAAAATTAATTTTTTGCCTTTCCTCGAGCGGCAGATGCCTGTTATCTTTATAATAGGCATCCTGTGGTATCAGTATCACATTTTCATCGCCCAGAAGGTCCATTACCTTCTTTGTAACGGTGGTTTTGCCTGATCCTGTGCCACCTGCAATTCCTACAATCAACATATTTTATTACTTTTGTATGCAATAATTCAGTCAAAAATACTAATTATTGTTAATGATTAAATAAATCATTCCTTTATGACAAGTTTATATCCCCTGAAATTCATACCAATCCTGAAAGAAAGAGTATGGGGTGGCAACAGGCTATCACAGGAATATGGTAAAAAGGCAGATGAAAAAGCCAGAATAGGTGAAAGCTGGGAATTATCAGGTGTACAGGGTGATATTTCCATCGTGGCAAACGGTTTCCTGGAAGGAAATAACCTTGAGGAGATTATCGAGGTATACATGGGCGACCTGGTTGGAGAAGAAATCTATGAGAAATTCGGCAGGGAGTTTCCTCTCCTGATTAAACTCATTGACGCCAACGAAGATCTTTCGATACAGGTTCATCCCCCTGATGATATGGCCAGGGAACGACACCATGCATATGGAAAAACGGAAATGTGGTATGTACTGGAAGCAGAAAAAAACTCAAAGATATATACAGGGTTTAACAGGGAGATGACTGAAGAGCTATATGTTAAAGCCCTGAAGCAAGGAGATATTGCTAAAATATTAAATATAGAAAACCCTGAGCCCGGCGATGTTTTCTTCATTCCGGCCGGACGTATTCATGCAATAGGCAAAGGGGTGATGCTAACTGAAATACAGCAAACATCAGATATCACTTACAGAATATGGGACTGGAACAGGAACGGACTCGATGGCAAACCGCGTGAGCTTCATACCGAACTGGCTGTTGATGCAATTGATTATAATACTTATGCGTCGTACAAAACAAGAGTAGAGCCAAAACCGAATGGGACTGTCAATATTATTGATTGTAAATACTTTACAACAAATATTATTGAACTGGATCAAACCATTATCAAGGATTATTCACTTATTGACAGTTTTGTTATATATATTTGTGTCAGTGGAAGTGCAAAGCTGGAATGGGATAGCAGGTCTATGAATCTGGAAAAAGGTGAAACAGTGCTAATACCTGCTTTAATGACAACCATAGGTATAAACCCTGCTCCATCAGCCAGAATTCTTGAGGTTTACATAAGGAGAATAATTGAAGAATAAGCAGCCAAAATCAACACAATAATGATAAAAAGGATATTTCTTCTGGCACTGTTAATAATACTGGCAGCAGGTTGTCAGAACGCCGTCGATAAAAAAGCCCGGGAAGATAATAAAGAGGAGGGAAATAAAGTCCAGGTTAAAAAGTATTATAATGAAGGTAAGCTTGTTAAGGAAGTTACTTTCAAAAATGATATAAGAAACGGAATTTGTCGTAACTACTATGATGACGGCAGGCTGAAAAGAACTATATGGTATGAAAACGGGCTGAAGGAAGACACAGCCAAATGGTATTATCGCGAAGGTATGGTATACCGTGCCACCCCCTATAAGAAAGATAAGATACACGGAGTACAAACTAAATACTATAAGTCAGGCCGTGTTCAGGCCACCCTACCCTATGAAAGCGGCCTCAGGGCACAGGGGCTGAAAGAATATCTTCCCGATGGCAGGGAACCGGAAACATATCCAACAATTGAGTATACAATAAGGGACCTTACAGATACCCCGTCAGGTTTGGTGAGAATATTCACCAGGCTAAGCAATGAATCAACAAATGTCAGGTTTTACCGGGGGTCACTTATAGATGGAGTATTTGACCCGGATAAATGCCAGGATATCACTACATCTTCAGGCATGGGCTTTGTCGAACTGAAGCCCAATTCTGAAAAGGGTAAAGGCTATGTTGATATTATCGGGGTATATTCAACAAGGTTGAGAAATACAAAGATTCTAACCACAAGAATAAAATTACCTTATAATAACCTGTACTAATGGATGTTCCTATTGAAGAGGGAGAAACGATTGTAATCACAACCAGGGTGAATGACAATGACACCGCCAGAGTGTATGGTTCAGGACTTCTGGATGTGTACTCAACACCTGCCATGGTGGCATTAATGGAAAAAGCTTCAATGGAACTTGTCCAGCCGCATCTTGAAGAAGGTCATGGCACAGTAGGTATATCATTGGATATAAGGCATATGAAAGCTATCCCTGTTGGTGAAGAGATAAAATGCATCAGCAAATACAAAGGAAGGGAAGGCAACCAGCTCACCTTTGAGGTAAAGGTGCTGCGGGGTCAAGACACAGTAGGTGAGGGAATACATAAAAGGTACATAATTGATGAAAAGAGGTTTCTCTTAAAAATAAAATAATATAATGGTCATCCGGTCAGCCAGATTCATTAAAAGCAGTACAAAACTAAGTGACTGCCCCCGGGCTGACAGAGCGGAATATGCTTTTATCGGCAGGTCAAATGTAGGCAAGTCTTCACTTCTGAATATGCTTGCCGGAAGAACAAAGCTCGCGAAGATCTCATCCACCCCAGGTAAAACTCAAACTATCAACCACTTTCTTATAAATGATGACTGGTATCTTGCCGATCTGCCTGGTTATGGTTATGCCAAAGTGTCAAAATCATCACGTAAACGGTGGTCAGGATTTATAGCTGAATACATAACGAAGAGAGAAAATCTGGTATCCCTGTTTATCCTTATTGACTCCAGGCATGAGCCATTCAAATCAGATTATGAATTTATGGAGTTCCTTGGATTTAACAGGATACCATTTGCAAGGATATTTACAAAATCAGATAAGGTAAGCAACAGCAAGCTTACAGGAAATATTGCTGTTCATGATAAACTGATGCTCGAGACATGGGAAAGCCTTCCACCTGCATTCATCAGTTCAGCCGGCACCCAAAGGGGCCGTGAGGACATACTAAAATATATTGAAGAAACATTAACTTTTTTCAAAAAGCTACCTTAAGGTAATTATGATTTTTGTAGTTTTGTAGAGAGCGTAAAACCTGTTACTAAAACCGAAATCCTCTAAAATGAATGGAAAATCACCTTTGAAGATATTCTCCTGCAGAGCATCACGATATATAGCTGAAAATATTGCCAAACACCTCGGGGTAAGACTGGGTGAAAGCAGTGTAACAGAGTTCAGTGATGGTGAATTTCAACCACGTATTGATGAATCAGTGAGAGGCTGCTCCGTTTTTATCATTCAGTCTACCTTCCCTCCAGCTGAAAACCTGATGGAGCTGTTGCTGATGATAGATGCAGCAAAAAGGGCATCTGCTTACAAGGTTATAGCTGTAATACCATATTTTGGACTGGCCCGCCAGGACAGGAAAGACAGGCCAAGGGTATCGATAGGGGCAAAAGTGGTAGCTGATCTTCTGGAATCAGTAGGTGTTGACAGGGTGATGACTCTTGATCTTCACGCTGACCAGATACAGGGATTCTTTAATGTCCCGGTGGATCACCTCTATGCTTCCTTCCTGTTTGCCAATTATATCAAGGAAATGAACCTGAGTAACATTACGATATCAGCACCCGACATGGGAGGTTCAAAAAGAGCTAATGCTTATTCGCGCCACCTGCAGTCAGAAATGGTGCTAAGCTATAAACTCAGGAAAAAACCAAATGTAATAGAGGAAATATCAATTATAGGAGAAGTTAAGGACAGAAACGTTATTATTATCGATGATATGGTTGATACAGCGGGGACCATGACACTGGCCGCCCAGGTAATAAAAGACAATGGGGCAAAAAGCATTCATGCTTTTGCTACCCATCCCGTATTGTCGGGTCCCGCTTATGAAAGAATAGAAAATTCACCCATAGAAAAACTCGTCGTTACCGATTCAATACCAAATGTAAGACCATCTCCCAAGATTGAAATACTTTCTGTTGCAAAGCTTTTTGCTGATACTATAGATGCCGTATACCATAATGAATCAATTAGCACTGGCTTTGTTTTTTAACTCAATTTATCCTATATTTGCAGGCCAAATTTTTAATTAAACAATTATTGTCGAACGTGTGATGGGAGGTCATAGCAATATGATCTTGAGTAGCACAACAAAAGATGACAAATGAGAACTCTCGAAATTATTGCCGAGCAAAGAAAACAGACAGGTAAAAAAGAAACCAGAAAACTAAGGGATGAAGGAAATGTGCCATGTGTAATGTATGGAGGTAAAGAGACATTACACTTTTATTCACATGAAAATAACTTTAAAGAACTGGTTTACACACCTAATGTATATGTCGTTACCATTAACATGAATGGAAAGAAATATAAGGGTGTGCTCAAAGATATCCAGTTCCACCCTGTTACTGACAGTATATCCCATATAGATTTTATGGAGGTATCCGATGAAAAGCCTGTAACTGTGGTAGTGCCCGTTAACCTGACAGGAGAGTCAGTAGGTCTTAAAGCAGGAGGTAAATTGAGACTTAAGAGAAGAAGGCTGACTGTCAGAGGCTATATGGATAAACTGCCGGATAAACTGGATATTGATATTACAGATCTTGACATAGGTCAGACACTTAAAGTGCATGAGCTCAACTATGAAGGTATCGAAATACTTGATCCACCCAGGGCTATGGTTGTAGCTATTATTTCATCCCGACTTGCATTGAAAGGGATGGAAATTTCTGAAGTAGTTGAAGAAGCAGCTGAAGGTGAAGCCGAAGGCGAAGAGGTAAAAGAAAGAGCTGAAACCGCTGAAGCAAAAGAAGCAGAGGAAGAAGCCGAAAACAACTAGAACAATCTTTTAACCCCAAAAACCCCATACCTTGAAATATTTAATTGCAGGATTGGGTAATATTGGTGAGGAGTATATAAATACACGCCATAATATCGGATTTATTATACTGGATGCCTGGGCCCGGGTATCCAATGTTGAATTCACTGACAGAAGGTATGGCTCAGTGGCTTCATTGAAACACAAAGGCCGCACATTTGTACTGCTTAAACCATCAACATTTGTCAACAGGAGCGGAAATGCAGTAAAATACTGGCTGAAAAAAGAAAAAATTCCTGAAGAAAACCTGCTTGTTCTTGTTGATGACCTTTCGATTCCATTCGGGTCAATGCGTCTCAGAGCCAAAGGCGGAGATGCTGGGCATAATGGACTCGCACATATTAATATGATACTGGGACACGGCAACTATGCCAGGCTAAGATTTGGAATAGGCGATGATTTCATGACCGGTGGACAGGTTAATTATGTACTGGGCAAACTAACAGAAGAAGAAGAGAAAATACTAAACAAACGACTCGACCTTGCCCTTGAAATGATCAAGTCGTTCGGTACCTTAGGGGTTGAACTCACTATGACAAAATATAATAAAGAGGCAAAAGCGCTGGATGATGGTGAAGAATACAGTTACTGATCAGAGAATTGATAAATTCCTATGGTCGGTACGGATATATAAAACAAGAAGCATGGCTACTGAGGCTTGTAAAAAGGGAAGAGTAATAATAAACGATGTACCTGTAAAACCTGCCAGGTTTATAAACGAAGGCGAAATAATACAGGTAAAAAAAACACCGGTGCTATATACATACACGGTCAAAAAAATTCCACCGTCAAGAGTGTCGGCCAGAATGGTGAATGAATATATTGAGGACAATACCCCTGATGAAGAAAAATTAAAACTGGAAATGAAGAATAATACATATGACAGTTACAGGTATAAAGGTTCAGGGCGACCTACAAAAAAAGAAAGGCGAGACATCGACAAACTAATGGGGATATGAAATAAACAAAGTATATTTTATTATTTTGTAATTTTGAAATGAATCTCAGTACCACCTGGACTCCACAAATAGCAGTCTTTCAGGCAGTATAAAATAATGAGAGGGTATGGGTAAGAACAATATTGAAAAAACCTCGGCAGGCTATGCAATTCTGAAAATACTGGCCAGTATCTGGCATAATTACATTCACTACAGGAAAGTAATAGTTATTGGCAGGGAAAACCTGAAAAACAATTTCCCAAAGATAATAGCTCCAAATCACCAGAATGCCCTGATGGATGCAATGGCCATCGTATGCTCCTCACCTGGTCAGCAGGTTTACCTTGCACGGGCTGATATCTTTAAAAAGAAGCTTATCGCTTCCATCCTATATTTTCTAAAAATACTGCCTGTATATCGAATAAGGGATGGATATGACAGTCTTAAGCAGAACAGTGACATATTCAGAAAAACAATTGATGTACTTAAAAACAAAAAGCCACTTGTAATTCTGCCTGAAGGCAATCATGCCGGTTTCAGGAGACTGAGACAGTTAAAAAAGGGTATTTTCAGGATAGCCCTGCAAACCGAAGAGTCTGAAAACTTCACAATGGGTCTAAAAATTATACCTGTAGGGCTTAGCTTTTCTGATTATCACCGTTTCAGGTCTGTTCTGACAGTTATGTACGGAGAACCTATTGATGTGCTGGAATACAGGAAATTATATGAAGAGAATCCCCAGTTAGCCTATAATGCCTTCAGGGAAAGGTTGTCCACTGAACTGAAGAAATATATGGTTCACATTGAATCGGAAAAAGATTATGAAGCTCTTGATGAACTCAGGGAGATTGTGAACGGGAAATACTGCACTGACAGTGAAAATCCCAAAGTAAACCGTGACAAAAGGCTTATTAAACAAATGGAGTCGCTAAAGGAAAATGAACCTTCACATTATAGAAAAATATGCAACCGTACGCTTAAGATTAAGGAACTGGCAAAAAAGCTGAATATAGGATATTACCACCTGAACCGCAAAAAACCCAGACTGGTATTTCATTTCCTGGCCATTGCCGGTCTTATTGCCCTGTCTCCGGTATTTCTTGCCGGGTGGGTTCTTAATTATATCTTTTATAAGATCCCCAAGCTTCCACTTAAAAATATAAAGGATATAATGTTCCATGGTTCAATAAGATATGTAATATCACTTGTTCTGGGATTAATATTCTTACCTGTATATGCAGTAATTGCTTTTGTCTTTATACCGATGTGGTGGTTAGCGCTTATTGTTGTACTGTTAATAATACCTGCCGGTATCTTTGCATGGAATTACGCGCTTATGTGGCAAAAATTGCTTGAAAGGATAAGGGTCAGGAAGTATATAAACAGGATGAACAAAGAATACAGGCAGTTAATGGGAGAATATTCAAGCCTGCTGGATGATGTCAGTGTTTTAAAGAATGATATACAATAATAAAATATTCTGGGTTACCGGTGCTTCGTCAGGCATTGGTAAAGCAGTTGTTTACGAGCTTTTAAAAAGGGGAGCCGGTGTTATAGCCTCATCAAACAGGGCTGATGAACTGGAAGAGGTAAAGAAAAATAGCCGAGAGAAAATGCATTTGCTCAGTACTGTTATTTTTGACCTTGAGGATACGGGTATTATCGAGACGATAGTGGCACAACAGTTTAAGAAACATGGTCGTATAGATGTGCTTATCAACCTCGGAGGTGTAAGCCAGAGGGCAAAGATCACCGAGACACCACTCTGGCTTGACAGGAAGATAATGGAAATCAACTATTTCGGTACTATTGCCCTGAGTAAAGCAGTGCTTCCCTATATGATTGAACAGGGATCGGGTCATATAATGGCAACGAGCAGTATAGCAGGGCGGTTTGGCTTTCCCCTACGCTCAGCTTATTCTGCATCAAAGCAAGCCTTGCATGGCTTTTTTGAGACCCTGCATATTGAAAACCGGGAAAATAATGTAAAAGCTTCAGTAATCATACCGGGAAGGGTGAAAACCAATATTTCATTTAATGCTTTAACTTCTACAGGCTCAATACATGGGCAGTTGGATGCCGGGCAGGCAAGAGGTATATCTCCTGAAAAAGCTGCCAGGATGATACTCAGAGGATTAGAACGTAATAAAAGGGAAGTACTTGTCGGTGGAAAAGAGCTAATAATGTTGTTTGTAAGGAAGTTTTTTCCTTCAATTTTCTTTAATATTGCATATAGAATGAAACCCTACTAGATATCAGTAATGCAATATTAAAGAGTTCCATACTTAAGTAAATAGTTAATATAATGAAAAATTATCTTATAAGTGGTATTCAGCAGATGGGAGTCGGGGTCAAGAATCTCCACGAAGCATGGGAATGGTACAGGAAATTTTTCGGCATGGATGTACCAATATTTGAAGAGGAAGCTGAGGCAAAGCTTATGCTTCCATATACAGGTGGTAAGCCCCGCATGCGCCATGCTGTACTTGCCATGAACCTGCAAAGCGGCGGAGGATTTGAAATATGGCAATACAAGGGACGGCAGCCAAAGGAAGTTAAAAGGGAAATACTGGCAGGTGATCTGGGTATTTTCGCATGCAAGATGAAAGTCAAAAATATCGGTGATGCACTTAATAATTTTAAAGATAAGGGTGCAAAGGTGCTTGGCGAACCTGATAAAGATCCGCTAAACAGAAATACATTTTTTATAAAAGACCCTTATAACAATCTCTTTCAATTTGTTGAAGCTTCTGACTGGTTCCTAAACGAGAAAAAAGTAAACGGGGGAGCGTACGGAGCAATAATTGGTGTTTCTGATATTGAAAAATCACTCAGGGTGTATTCAGGAATACTGGGTTACGATAATGTCTTATACGACAAATCAGGCGTATTCAAAGATTTCAATAATCTTCCCGGGGGTGATCACGAATTCAGGCGTGTTTTATTAAGGCAGAGTAAACCTTTCAGGGGGGCCTTCAGCAGGTTATTTGGAGACAGTGTAATAGAACTTATAAGCGTTAAGGAAAGAAAGCCTTCAAAAATATTTGAAGACCGATACTGGGGCGACCCCGGCTTTATACACTTATGTTACGACATAAAAGGAATGGACCAGCTAAAGGAGCACTGCCTGAAAGAAGGTCATGCTTTCACTGTCGACAGCAAAAAAAGCCATGATATAAAAGGGTTTGATATGGGTGAAGCAGCAGGTCATTTTGCCTATATTGAAGATCCTGACGGTACACTGATCGAATTTGTCGAGACCCTGAAATTACCGATAATTAAGAAACTGGGTTGGTATATCGACCTTAGCAAACGCCACCCGGAGAAGAACCTGCCGGCATGGATAATTAAGAGTCTGAGGTATATGAAAGTTAAGGATAAGAAAGATAATTAACTACGAACTTGATGTTTCACTGGCTTTTACAGCTAGCTTTTCATTTTCGCGCAGTACCCTCATTACGTTACCTCCCCATATCTTTTCTATCTCAGCCCTGGAATAACCGCGCCTGAGCAGTTCAATGGTAATGTTTTTCATCTGCGACACATCCATGGCACCCTCTATGCCTCCTCCCCCGTCGAAGTCGCTACCTATACCAACATGATCAATTCCAATTAATTGAACGACATGATCAATATGATCAACGGCATCTTCAACTGTAGCAAGTTTACGGTATTTCTCCCTTACCTCATAATATTCCCTCCTGGCCATGTTAAATTCCTCCTCTGAAAGGCCTTCAAAATCATTATATTTCTCCCTTATTTCTGCCAGTTTTTCCTCGAGGACAGGGTTTGGCTCAGGTTGCTTAAGGTAATTACTCAGGATGCATATCTGTATTACACCACCATTATCCTTGAGGGCCATCAACATTTCGTCGTCAAGGTTGCGCGGGCTCTCGCACAGTGCCCGACAGGATGAATGAGAAGCAATAACAGGGGAGGTGCTTATTTCTATTACATCATAAAATGCCTCATCAGAAATATGGGATACATCAACCATCATCCCCAGCCTGTTCATTTCCTTCACCACTTTTTCGCCAAATTCAGATAAGCCATTATGCTCAGGACCACGGTCATCTGTAGACGAATCGCATATATCATTATTTCTGGAATGAGAAAGGGTGATATACCTTGCCCCCAGGTCATAGAATTCTTTCACTTTAGTAAGATCCATGCCAACAGGATAACCATTCTCAATGCCTGTAAATGCAATTCGTTTCCCTGTTTTTTTGATACGGTAAGCATCATCAACGGTGTAAGCCCTTTCCGCCATCCCTGAATTTTTCTCTACATTTTCGTGTATTCTCCGGAAGGTCTCAACTGCCCTATTGTATGCATCCTTATACCCTTCCGGTGTTCTGGGTCCCTGCCCGATAAACACAGCAAAGAATTCAGCATCAAGGCCTCCTTCCACCATTCTTGGAAAATCGACACAACCATCTTCATTCTCTACCCCAAGATCAAAATCTGACCTCATAAGCCTCATCGGTGTATCACAATGAGTATCAACAGTCAGGACAGCCTTATGGATCTTATCTGCCTTTTTTGTAATTCTTGCTTCCTCGTCACCGCATGACGAAAGTGCAAATGATATAAGAATTATTACCGAGATAAGGAGATTTCTTTTCATCACAACATTTTATTTGGTAGAACTTCAAAATTAGATAAAATGCATTCAGGAAAGAAGAAATTGAACTACTGCAGAACAGTTTTTAACAAAGATTAACAAAGAAGCCCCTGACGTTAAGGTCAGGGGCAGCCATGAAAAGAATGGAAAAATTGCTTTTGGACAGTAAAAAGCACGAAATCTGTTTTCTGATAGGAGAAAGGATCAGAAACCTGATCAGTTTTAAGGAGATGCTTTACTGTCTAAGGTTATGATTAATTGTTAAAATGCTGAATCAGTAACAAGAAGGGGACAAAATGATTGGATTTTTTTATAGTAAACAGGAGTGATGAACCTATTAATTTTTCATTGACCGTGTGTTATAGGCAAGTCTTTTCAATTATTCTTTTGGCTGGCAATAGTCTTTTTTACTGCTTCGAGGTGAAGATATGCTATCGATAACTAACGGATGTACAGCAAATGATTTAATATTATTAATTTGAAACTTAAATTACCAGACAAATCTACAATTACTTAGTCCTGTTATAGATACACAATTTTTACAGCCGTAGATCTTTGTTATTTTCTTATCTAAAAATCCTCGACTATTATATATAACTGTAGATGAGGACTTTTGTAAAGCTTGAAATTCTGGCTTAAGAATAACTTCCCCGGATTTTCTTATAATATTACCATTTTCATCTAAACAAAGGAACTTTTGATTTTTTGGTTTGCCAAATTCGTAAAGTATGGTTTGAATGGAGTTTCCGGAAACAAGGTCTTTTATACCTACCCAATCAATAAGGGAAGGATTGTAAGGATTGCTATAAAATTCCTTTTTTAAAATTTCTATCCCGTACACATTTAATAAGACGGCATAACTCGCACGACCATATGAATCATATTGCAAGACCTCGGTCACGTATGAATCTTCTTCAATAATTCTTTTGATCTTAGGAATAACATTCGCGGCAACTTGTGTTTTTGAATCTGCCAGAATTCTTGCAGCTTTGATTCGCATTTCTGCATCATCAGAATCTAATGTACTTATGTATATATCAATACATCTTGGATTATTCATATCAAGTAAAGCAACTCTTGCTGCTTTTTTTACATTTGAATCAAGATCCTCGTTCATTGTAGATATAAGATTCTCCAAAGCTTTCGGGTCATTTATTTCACCTAGAGTTCTTGCTGATCCCTGTCGAATAACAGCATCCTCATGTTTTAAGGCACTTATTAAAGGATCAACTGCTGACATGTCCAATTCTTTCAATTTATCCCATTTCTGAGCAGCTATTAAGTAGGCAAATTTTTGATCTGGATTTTCCGGCACCCACTTTAAAGAATCTAAAACCTTGGTAATTTGTAATCCTGCTGCGGCATTCTCATCATTCAGGGCGGCGATTAATGAATTAATATCTAGATAGCCCACACATAAAAGCCCTTCAAATGCATTTTTACTAAGATGCTCTGATTGGGACTTTAAAAAGGGTAATAAATGTAAAACTATATCACCATCTTTCAGGGCTGTGAGTACATCATCAACATTTGATTCACATAATTCGCGCAGAGAATACATGCTATAAGATTGTACATTAGCATTCTCGTCGTTCATAGCACTAATTAGAGGATCAACACATTCGGCAGTCCCGATCTTCCACAGAATAGTTACAATATCTTCTCGGATTTGTGCATCCTTTTCAGTTTCTAATTGAGTTTTTAAAAAAGGCACAAATTCTTCTCTACTAATTCTTTTTATATTTGGATTTGTAGGACTTAGAATAAATCTAAGGTCTTTATTAGCACGGATTATATCAAATAAAGATTCCAATGTACTAAGGTTTAGATGATCTGCATTATACATAAGTGAATAAGCGGCTGTCTGACGAACTATATTGTCTTGATCTCCTAAAGCAAAAATTAATGGTTGAATATTACGCGGATCAGGAATCAGTCCAAGAGCTTTTGATATACTAAGTCTACAATTAGAATTTTCACTTTTATACAGTAATTTAATCATAGGTTCAACTGCACGAGTATCTTTTAGCTCGCCAAGTGCTGTTGCAACGCTTGCCTGAGATTCTTTATCATTCTGTAAAATTTCAATCAGTGGCTCGACAGCTCGGGGATCTTTTAGCTTGCCAAGTGCTGTTGCAACTCTTGTCCGAGAGTCTTTATCATTTTGTAAAATTTTAATTAGTGGTTCGACAGCTCGGGGATCCTTTATTTCACCAAGAACATTTGCCGCATTTTCTCGAATTTTTTTGTTCTTTCTCATTTCACTTAATAGTATGTCTACTGAGGGTTGACCGATTATTATAAGTGCTTTCTCTGCGCGCGATGCACGAGTATCATAAAGAGGATCTATATAATCTTTTGTTTTTGCTTTAAATACATCAATTAAAATT
This sequence comes from Bacteroidales bacterium, assembly GCA_016928075.1. GTDB lineage: Bacteria > Bacteroidota > Bacteroidia > Bacteroidales > VadinHA17 > UBA9300. Next base: position 58,884 of record JAFGLJ010000029.1, read on the forward strand.
TGAACCACTTCAGGAGTACCAATTCTCCCTAAAGCAAGGGCAGCATCATTTATTTCTCCAATGTCGCAACTGTTTATCAATGAATTTTTTAGTTCTTCAACATCTTTTTCTTGAGAATACAATGGAGTTAGTATAAAGAAAATGCCAAAGAACACGATAACAAATTTTATGTACCACATAATTACCCTCCTTTTCTGTATAAAATAACTGTTAATACATTCGTATGACCAACTAATAAATAGGTCACGAAATTGCCATTTATGATTTGTTAACTTTAAGATAAATTTTTAAGGATTTTAGAATTATTAATCACTATATTATCATACTATACTCTTACTTCACAGCAATGTAGATAGATGCACTTTAGGGCTTCCATTTCTTATAAGTAAAGTTAAATCATATTTAAACCAAAGTCAATTTTATTATAAGCTTAGTGGCTCAGAGTAATTAAGTTATGAAAGTAATTAATACTATACAAACAAGAATCATTGATAGCTATCCTGTCCTTTAAGGTATGTCTCGATGCTTCATATCAGGCTAAAATAGAACCAGAGTTTTATTACTTATTTAAAGAAAGTAATTTACGCAATTCTATTCAAATATAGCGACAATCATGTTCAAGAAGAGTATCAGAAACTCAGATTCTGAAATTCTCTCATCAGGCATAATTGCTGGAAAAATTATCTGTACCCCGAAGGTATCCCATTTTACTACAGGATATATACAAAGAAGCCCCTGACGTTGAGGTCAGGGGCAGCCATGAAAAGAATGGAAAAATTGCTTTTGGACAGTAAAAGCATCATTTAAGCCTAAAGCTTAATAATCTTTTAAACATTACGTTTATCACCATTCTTATATAACATGGTAAAAGTATGAAAAATAAGGCCAAAAAGCAATTATCTGAATTTTAATTCAATAAATATCCGCATTTTTTACACCAAAGACTGATAAATGATGGTAAACCAGCGTTTTCAGTATATTAAAGACTTCCCTCTTTAAAAAAATTAATGTCGCGTCCGGTAAGTAGTAAAAATACTATTTTTGTCCTCATTATGCTCAGAGATAAATTAATCAACTGGTCATTACTTTTTCTATTATCTCTTATCTGGGGAACATCATTCATACTTATGAAGAAGGGCCTGAGGTCTTTTGATGCCCTCCAGATTGCTTCTCTTAGGATTTTTATCAGTTATATTTTTCTCCTGCCTGTAGCTATTCTTAATATAAGAAAACTAAATCCGGATAACGTGCTGAGCCTGATTATAATAGGGTTGATAGGTAATGCTCTGCCTGCCTTTTTATATCCTTTTGCTCAAAGGAGAATAGACAGCTCTGTGGCTGGCATGCTCAATTCATTAACTCCTCTTTTTACTTTGTTAACGGGTATACTAATATACAACCGGAAAGCCAGGTTGAGCCAGGTCGCAGGAATACTTATCGGTTTGGCAGGTGCTGCCGGGTTACTCTACAGGGGTTCTCTTTCATTTAATCCGCTGGGATTGCTTATCGTACTTGCTACATTTTTCTACGGTATAAGTTCCAACCAGGTAACTCTCATTAAAAATCTTAACGGTATCGTTATTGCTTCACTGGCATTTTTCATTATAGGCCCTTTTGCCGGTATTTCACTTCTTTTGAGTGACTTCGGGCCAGCGATGGAGACTGAAAACTGGCTGCGCAACCTCGGCTTTATTTCCATATTATCAGTTTTTGGTTCAGGTATTGCAGTAGGTCTATTTAATATACTTATAATAAGAACATCACCGGTATATGCTGTCTCTGTAACCTACCTGGCCCCCCTGGTGTCAACACTTTGGGGGTTTGCAGATGGTGAGAATATTACTCTCTTTATGATTATTTCTGTAATTTGTATTCTCGCTGGTGTTTACCTTACGATACAAAGGAAAACCCCGGGATAAATTAAATATTCAGGATGAAAAACAAGTTATGGTTAGTTTCTTTGCTGGGTGGTTTGTTATGCGGGCTTGCCTGGTATGAAAAGTCTACAGGGCTGGTAATGCTGTTTGCTCTTGTGCCTTTTCTATATATCTTCAATTACACCAGCAATAAAAATGATCCACACAGCCTGTTATTCCTGAGGGTGCTGCCAGGTTTCATTTTATATAACATCCTGACTATATCCTGGTTGCGCAATGCAACTATAACAGGTGCATTATATGCAGTTACAGCTAATGCTTTCCTGATGTCAACAGTATTCTGGATTGCATCAGTGATTTACAGAAGGTCATCATCGTTCCTGGGATATACCAGCCTCCTGAGTTTCTGGATCATCATGGAACATATAAACACCAGGGTAAGTATATTAACTCCATGGCTTAATCTCGGCAATGCACTGGGTAACGATATACTCTTTATCCAGTGGTACGATGTAACAGGTATAACAGGAGGCACATTATGGATACTCCTTTGTAACCTTTCTCTGTTCTTTCTTATCTTCTCACCAGATAAAACAAAGAGAAACCTCATAAGACAAACAGTTATAATCCTTTTATTGATGTTGATTCCTTCATGTTTTTCAGCATGCAAGTATCATAAATATGAACGTATTGGAGAGAAGTCTGAATTTATTATAATCCAGCCCAATATTGATCCTTACAATGAGAAATTCAGTGGTTACCCCTTTGAAATGCAATTAAGGGAAATGTTGAGTATTGCTCAAAAGAATATAATTGATGATACTGACTGGATAATACTTCCTGAAACAGCAGTGGATGATCCTTTCTATGAAGAATACGTGCTTAAGAATAAGTATTACCTGATGATTGATTCTCTGCTTGATGATTACTCCGGAATAAGCCTGGTTACTGGTGCCACCACAATGAGATCATTTCATGAATCGGACACTAACCTGCCACCGGGAGCTTCCAGAATCGAAGGCAGCAGGGTTTATTATGAGGTTTATAACAGCGCCATGCAGGTTAATCCGGGTTCAGATGTTCATTTCTATCACAAATCGAAACTTGTTCCAGGAATAGAAAAGAAGATCAGGGCATTGCCGAAATTTATTAAAGATAAGATAATACCTGACCTGGGAGGCACAATGACAGGTTATGGCTCACAGGATGATAGAACTGTTTTCTTCCACCCTGACAGTATTGCAAGGGTTGCCCCGGTTATTTGTTATGAATCAGTTTACGGGGAATTCGTGACAGAATATATCAGGAATGGTTCAAATGTCATAATAATAATTACAAATGATGGCTGGTGGGAAAATACTGCCGGGTATAAACAACATCTGATGTTTGCCAGGATCAGGGCTATTGAAAACAGGAGGTCGATAGCCAGAGCAGCCAACACAGGCATTTCATGCTTTATCGATCAGAAAGGCAGGATAATAAAACAGTTAGGCTGGTGGGAAAAAGGGGTTTTGAGTCAATCTTTAAGCCTTAATAACAAAATGACTTTTTACTCCTCGAATGGGGATTATATATCAAGGTATGTAAGTATCTTCGGAGTATTCATACTTATAATAACATTCATAGCAGCACCAATAAGGAAATTGCGAGACCCTTATATTTTTTAATAAATAATATGCAACCCGGACGTAATGTTCTTGTCATTTAGTATGTGATAATAATTCCGTGACCCAGGAACAGACTAAAATAGACTTTACTGTAATAGAGGCCTGTAGGAAAGGTAACAGGCTCGCACAGTACACCCTCTACAATCAATATTCAAGAGCAATGTATAACCTGGCTTACAGGATGATGAATAATAAAGAAGATGCTGAGGACATGTTGCAGGATGCTTTTACAGATGCTTTTACCAAGCTCGGTTCTTTCAGGTATGAATCAACATTTGGTGCATGGCTTAAAACAATACTAATAAATAAATGCATTAACCAGCTCAGGAAAAAGAAAGTGGAAATGGTAACTGAAGATATCCCTGAGAACTTAAATGATAATATTGACGATTCGGAATTGACTTTCCATGGCGACATTCAGAAGGTATTCAGAGCTATTGAGAAACTACCCGATGGTTACAGGATTGTCTTTACCCTTTACCTGCTTGAAGGATATGACCATTCAGAAATCGGGGATATCCTTGGAATATCAGAGTCAACATCAAAAACACAGTATCACAGGGCAAAAATAAAGTTAAAAAAAATACTTGCAGAGGAGGATCTGAAATGGACAAACTAGAGAAATACATACTTGACAACAGGGATGACCTTGACAGGTACAATCCCGATAGTTCAGTCTGGGAAAACATAGAAAAGAACACAGGTAAGAAGAAACCATCATTCCGTAAAATCTTTTCCAGGGCTGCTATAGTGGTGTTAATTACAGGCCTTTCTTTCGTGGCATATTTTTATTTTACAACAACTTCACAAACTGATAATGCCGGATCTACTGACGGATACCTGCCCTCACATCTCAGGGAAACCGAATTATATTACTCTATAAAAGTGAACTCTCTTCTTGAGAAGACAAAGCCCCTTCTTACTGATAAACCGGATCTGGAAGAAGAATTGATGAAAGATATTTCTGTGCTCGACAGTATATGCATCCACATTAAGAATGACCTGAAAGATAATATAAGTAACCAGGAAGTAATAGAAGCCCTGATACTTAATTACCGTATTAAAGTTGATATACTCGAAGAAATGTTGGCTGTTCTTGAAGAGAAAGAAAACCGGAATCCTAAAAATAGTCCATACCATGAATTATAGAAATATTATATTAAAGTGTATTATGGCATTTATGATCTGTGGCCCCACACTTAATGCACAACCAGTAACAGAAACAAGGTCGATGGAAAAATCATTCGCCCTGACTGGCGAAATGAGACTTGAGGTAATTAATAAATACGGTAAAGTACACCTCGCCCCGTCACCTGATGACTCAGTTCATATCCATGTTGAAATGAAGGCAAGCGCAAAAAATCCCTCCAGGCTTCGCAAACTAACAGATGGTATTTCCTTCAACCTTTCCTCAACCAATTATTTTATTATTGCTGAAACAAATTTTAACAGGGGGCCTGCAGATGTTTTGGAAAGCCTTAGAATTATTACTAATAATTTAATATCGACTGAAAGTAAGATAGAAATTGATTATTACGCCAGGATACCAGGAAGTATTAAGGTTAAGATTGATAACAGGTATGGTGACATATACCTTGAAAGCCTGGAAAACGATTTAAATATTTACCATTCAAACGGATCACTTAAATCTGAGGAATTAACCGGAGATAATTATTTTGTTCTTAATTTTTCTGATGCCACTTTCAAGTCATTAAAGAAATCACGCATTGATATTAATTATTCTGATCTCAGAATTGACTATGCTGAAGAGCTAATGATAACCAGTGTTTCATCAAAGTTATATGCCGGCACCATAGTAAGCCTTGATACGGACTCAAAAAGAGATAAATATACCATAGATAAAATCAGCACATTTGATGCTGTGAGTTATTTCAGCTCATTCAATATATATGAATTGTACAATACCATGAAATGTAATACACGTTACGGGAACGTGGATATCAATAAAATGGACACTGATTTCAGCCTGCTTTCCCTGGAAACATCCTTTACAGATGTCAGGATAGTAACTCCACCAGGATCATCTTTCAATATCGACATTAAACTGGATGATTGCCCGGCAGTGATACCATCAGAATTGCAGCTGGAAGAAACAATCCTGGATGCCGAAAATAATCAATACCTTTATCAGGGCATTATAGGGGACAAAAATACCCGATCAAGGATAATACTTAATCTGACCAAAGGTAACCTGTCGCTATATTGATTTTCCAAATCAAATATGCAACTTAAAGAAATTGCAGTTGTCTTTTAATAAAAACAAACTCTAAATGAAAATGAGAGCATCAAAACTTATAATTGCAACGCTTATTATCAACATAATAGCTGGTTTCAGCTCATGCATCATTAATGTTTTTTGCATTGATGGTAATGGAATAATAGAGTCAGAAGAAAGATCAAGTCCCGATTTTTCAAAGATCACAAATACAACTTCGGCTGAAGTGATTCTTACAACCGGAGAACAAACCGGTATAGTAATTGAAACCGATGGCAATCTTTTACAATATTACCGAACGTCAGTCAGCAGTAATACACTCGTTATTGAGACCAGGGGAGCCAACTGCATACGCCCATCATCTAAACCGGTTATTTATATCACCGCGGAAAATATCGATGGTATTTCAATAACAGGATCAGGTGATTTATTTGCCGATAATATGCTGGGCAATAATATCGAGTTAAAATCTTCAGGCTCGGGTAACATGTTTATCGATTATGCCGAAGGGAATGACATTGAAATAAAAATCAGTGGTTCTGGTGATATTGCGGTATACGACTCATGGTCAGATGCTGTGGAAGCAAGACTTTCAGGATCCGGTGATCTGTCTATCAGTGGTGAATCGGCTTCAGCCAATTTCACGTTATCAGGATCCGGTGAATGCTTTGCCGGTGAACTCCTGGTTAGTGTATCCAATATACTTATATCAGGGTCCGGTGATGCATACACGAATGTCAGTGATGAACTTATAGCTTCAATTTCAGGGAGTGGTAATATATATTACAAAGGCAATCCCGAAATATATAGTAACATCACAGGCAGTGGCAGGATAATCAAGCTTTATTGACCACAATTGTTTTCGTATTCTTTATTCGCGGAAAACATTATATAATCATGCATTATATAAAAAACAGAGTAAGTCCATTCATAATAAGCCTGACTGCCAGTCTCCTGTTATCTCACAGCCCGGCAGAAGCACAGTTCGCTGAAAGCCATTTAGGTGTAAGAGGTGGAATGTATGGAGGAATATACTATCAGAATATAATACCGGCAGGTACGGCTGAAACATCATTTTTTGCCATGATATCGGCCAGCAGGGAGAGTGTTCGTGCTACTGTATTAAAATTAACCTATGAAACCAGTCTAAGTGAGATTGCCGATAATCTATTCTTTGTCTGGGGGTATGGTGGCCATGCAGGTTTTTCTGTAACAGACCATACTTATTTCCTGGGCAGGAAGTATCAATTCGAATATTCACGATTCAGGCCCCTTATGGGGATGGACGGATGGGCAGGCCTTGAGTACAGATTCATAACCGTACCATTCTCTATTGGGCTTAATCTTAAACCGTATTTTGAACTGATGTTTCCCGGATTTGTCAGCATGGTACCCGGTGATATAGGACTGACCTTTGCTTACACATTTTAACTCAGAAGAAACAAAAACATTAGAAATGAAAAAACCTTTATTCATAATCCTTGTATCAGCTTTATCAGTAAACCTGGCAATGTCACAGGTGGAAGAAGAAAAGAAAGAAACAACCAGGGTTGAACGTGACCAGTATGAAATGAAGACACTATTCAACAGCAACCGGTCAAATGGGGGTTATGGCGCATTCTGGATAGGATATTCAATCATTGATGACAAAAATGCATTTCAGTTCGGAGGACGCGGATCATGGGTAATACAACATTCTTTTGCCATTGGTTTTGGTGGCACGGGCTTCATCAATGAATATCATTATGACGCTGTGCTTGACAGGGATGTTTTCCTTACCGGAGGCTACGGTGGTGTATATCTGGAACCTATAGTGCTTCCTCAATCACCGGTGCACCTCGCATTTCCAGTATTGATTGGAGCCGGGGGTGTATCTTTCGTTTCTTACGATGATGTCGACTGGGATTCAAATTATGTTGAGGATTATGAGGCTTTCCTGATAGTTGAACCATCCGCAGAGCTTGAACTCAACCTGGCCAGGTTTATGCGGATTGGCATCGGTTTATCATACCGGTACCCACTTCCTTTTAATGTGTCCCAATCACCGGCAGGTGCTGCTGATTCAAAAGCAATAGAAGGTTTAGCTTACAATTTAAGCTTTAAGTTTGGCTCATTTTAATCTGAAAGTTAGAAATTCGCCAGCCCTTCATCAAGCCAATCAATATAATCTTTGATATTAAGATTAAAGGCCATGGGTTCAACAAGTGGATTGCCTTCATGATCGGTTATAGCATATAGGGGCTGGGTATTGGTGCCAAACATTGAAATTTCATGATCGGTATTGATCTGACCAAGTGTCTTCTTCACCTTGCCATCAATGTCGGAAGTAATCCATTCATCTTCCGGTAGCCTGGTTCTGTCATCACAGTATAAAGCAATGATCACAAAATTATTTCTCAGTCGCTTCAGCACTTCGGGATCAGACCAGACCTTTGACTCCATCTCTTTGCAGTTACTGCATGCATGTCCTTTGAAATCAATAAAGACGGGTATATTCCTTTCTTTGGCACAGGCCAGTCCCTGTTCAAGGTCGAAATAACCAGTAAGCCCATATGGCAATTCGAACTTATCTGCATATTTAGGTTCCGAACATGCATTGTTTTCTACGGCTCGATACTCAGCAACAGGAGCCATTACCAGAGATGATTTATTTTCAATGAGATCAAACCTTGCTGATGATTTTGAAGGCAGCAATCCCGAGATACCTTTAAGAGGTGCACCAAAAAGCCCAGGAATAAGGTACACGGCAAAAGAGAAAACAGCTATTATGAGAATGAACCTGATGATTCCTATATGTTGCAGGTCACTATCATGTGCAAATTTAATCTTACCCATGAGGTAAAGGCCAAGGAGGATGAACAGGACAATCCATATAGCCAGGTAAATATCTCGTGTCAGTATATTAAGCCCGTACACTTCATCTATTGTGGTAAGGAATTTCATACTGAAGGCAAGCATTAAAAAGCCGAGCACCACTTTAACAGAATTGAGCCAGCCTCCTGATTTGGGCAATTTGCTCATCACTGCGGGGAAGAGGGCAAAAAGGAAGAAAGGAATGGCAAAGCCCAGTCCAAAGCCAAACATGCCCACTGTGGGACGTAACACATGTCCACTGGCTGCTTCAACCAGCAAGGCCCCCACGATAGGTCCGGTGCAGGCAAATGAAACGAGCACCGTGGTTAAACCGAGAAAAAACGAAGCTATCATTCCGCCTTTATCAACCTTTGCATCGGCACTGCTTACCCATTTGTTTGGTAAAATAATCTCATAAGCACCAAAAAATGAAGCAGCGAAAACTACAAACAGAATGAAAAACAGTATGTTGGGTATCCAGTGTGTACTGAGTGCATTAGCAAAACCAGCACCCGCACTGGTCAGTGATACAATAATCCCAACGGATGAATATATTAATACTATTGACAAAGCGAATATCAGCGCCTTAATAAATGATTTGCCCCTGGTTTCAGTGCCCTGCGAAAAAAAGGCTACTGTCATTGGTATCATAGGAAAGACACAGGGAGTTAGTATTGCTGCCATACCAAGGAGGAATGACACCAGGAACAACCCGATAAGTCCCCTGTTGCTGGCATCAAAACCCCGGCTTCCGGTGGAAGATATATCCTCCACCCTATCATCACCGGGAATACTTATATTAAATTCCCGGTCCTGCGGTGGTGAACACCTTTCATCATCACAGGCCATGAAAGTTACATACCCTTTAACACTGAAATTATCAACACTGGAACTGATTGTTTGCCTGAACTCAGCCTTCCCACTGAAATATTTTATCTCCATCTCAAATGCCTGGTCAAAAACAACCTCACCTTCATCCATCTCACGTGTTTCACCAACCAGTTCATAATCGCCAGATTCCTCGAATGTGAAACTGGTGGGTATGGGCCCTCCTTCAGGAAGGTGCATTGAATACAAATGTGATTTCTCTTCGATGGTGGCCGTGAAAATCAGGTCATAGTTTTTATCATTAACCTTTTCATACGAAAATGACCATTCAACCGGATCGTATATCTGAGAAAATGATATAGTTACCAGGAAGAGGAAGCTTATAACAGCAATACTTTTTTTAATCATCTGCTAATAAATTAATAGATTTCCGCAACAATAAACCTGTTTACTATATGAAACAACAAAAAACTATAAATGTTAAAAGGGGGAAATGGTAATTGCTAGCCCAGATCGATCTCATCTCCAAACTTATCTGTAAACCTGTACTCAAGGAAATGATATGAGTTAATAGCCCTGACTTCAAGTTTACAATTATTTCTTTTTGCAATTTTCCGGTAAACAGGGAAAAGACCTTTTGTAAGGTAAGCTCCTAGGAAGGGATGCACTTTTAATATGAAATTCCTTGTTTTAACCTTTTCAATAATTGTCTTCAGGTCTCTCTCTATCTTTTCTATGTAAAGCAAAGCCGGACCAATCTTGCCGGCCCCGTTACAGGTAGGGCATTTCTCTTCAACACTGATATCCATCTCTGGTCTCACCCTCTGTCTCGTTATCTGCATCAGTCCGTACTTGCTCAGCGGCAGTATATTATGCCTGGTACGGTCGTCGGCCATTATCTCCTTCATAGTATCAAACAGTTTTTGCTTGTTGTCATTCGACTGCATATCTATGAAATCAATAACTATTATGCCTCCCATATCCCTTAACCTTAGCTGTCTGGCTATTTCTTTGGCAGCCTCAAGGTTTACTTCGAGGGCATTTGTTTCCTGGTCGGTATCTACCTTAGACCTGTTGCCACTGTTGACGTCAATTACATGCAGTGCTTCGGTATGCTCTATAATAAGATAGGAGCCATGTTTGAAAGAGACAGTTTTACCAAAAAGTGCTTTTATCTGTTTTGTAACACCAAAGTAATCAAAAATAGGGCTGTCACCCTTGTAGATCTTAACTATCTTCTCCTTGCCGGGAGCTATTTCCCTTACGTACTGTTTTATATCAGCAGCCAGTGCCTGGTCGTTTACTGTAATATTGGTAAAACTGACATTTAATATATCTCGAAGAATAGCATTTGTAAGATTCAGTTCCCTGATAAAAAGCCTTGGTTTGGAAATATCTTTTCGCAGATCATAAAAAGCCCTTTCGAAACGTTCGACCAGTTCCCTCAATTCAGCATCCAGTGTTGCCACTTTTTTACCTTCAGCTACCGTTCTGACTATCACCCCGAAGTTTTTGGGTTTTATACTTTGAATAAGGGTTTTAAGCCTGTTCTTTTCTTCAGCACTTTCTATCTTGCTTGATATGGAAACCTTATCTGAAAAAGGCAGCAGGACAAGGTTTCTCCCGGCAATGGATATTTCCGAGCCCAGGCGAGGGCCCTTGGTTGAAATCGGCTCCTTAGTTACCTGTACGATTACTGTCTGCCCTGTTTTTAATACATCAGTTATTTTGCCCTCCTTGTTTATATCAGGTTCATTTTTGAATTTATGAACCGGCAACATCTTCCCTTTCCTTTTAATGGCAATCTCATAATATTTATGTAATGACCGGAACTGGGCTCCCAGGTCAAGGTAGTGAAGGAAAGCATCGCGTTCATATCCTACATTGATAAAGGCTGCATTCAAACCCGGCATTATCTTCTTTACTTTCCCCAGGTAGATGTCACCCACTGCAAACCTAATATCTTTCTTCTCCTTGTTGAGCTCAACCAGTTGTTTTTGCTCTAGCAGAGCTATGGATATTTCCTTAAGACCTGAGTCTATTATTAAATCCTTGCTGATCACATTAAGATAATATAAATCTATTTATATATTAGTTTTATAAACATACTAAACCTAAAGATCAGACAATCTTTAGGTTTAGCATATTTTGTGAAGCGGCCCAGGCGAAGTGCTTATTTCCTCTTCTTATGCCTGTTCTTCCTCAAACGCTTTTTGCGTTTGTGTGTAGCCATCTTATGTCTTTTTCTTTTTTTCCCGCTAGGCATAAATTAATTACTTAATATTGTTCTTAACCTTATTGATGAATGATTTTGAAGGTTTGAAAGCCGGAATAAAATGTTCAGGAATAATAATAGTGGTGTTCTTTGATATATTCCTTGCCGTTTTCTTTGCTCTTTTCTTAACTATGAAACTACCAAAACCTCTGAGATATACGTTGTTACCGGCGACCATTGATTCCTTTACCGAATCCATAAACTCTTCAACAGTTCTTTGTACAGTTACCTTTTCAATACCAGTTTTTTTGGCAATTTCGTTAACGATGTCTGCTTTAGTCATTTTAATGAGTTTTAATTCAACAATTTATATGTTTTAATTTTTTCAGAATGAACTTTGCAAATGTAAAATATTATTTCATATAAATGAAACACTTAGCCTTATTTTTTTGCTTTTTTCAAACATAACTCATTGAAATAGTGCTGATATATTAAACACGCTTCATACACAAACCCGCGGCAACAGGTTATGCATATTATTTCCTGTTTATAGAATGTGCCCTTCAGGCAACAAAATATAGTGCATTTTCTTCGGCCCGGTTGTTGCTAGCTTTATTTTTACTAACTTTACGATCTGAACTATTGTACTTAAAATTTAATAAAAATGTCAGTTAACAAGGTTATTTTAGTGGGTAATGTGGGGAAGGACCCTGAAGTGCGTTATGTCGACACAAATGTTCCCGTGGCAAGGTTTCCTTTTGCTACTAGTGAGACCTACAGGAGCAGGGATGGAGAAAGAATAACCACAACTGAGTGGCATAATGTTGTATTATGGAGGGGCCTTGCAGAGGTTGCAGAGAAATTTGTGAGAAAAGGATCGCAACTTTTTATTGAGGGTAAAATTCGTACCCGTTCATACGATGACAGGGACGGAAACAAAAGATATATTACAGAGATTATTGCTGACAATATGCAAATGCTTGGGCGTCGCCCTGATAGCCAGTCAACAGACTCTGATGACATTGGTTCTTATAGTGAAACCGACAGCCAGTCTTCTTCTGCAGACAATGATCTGGCCTCGCAGGCAGAAAACCCTTTCGGGGAAAACAGTGAATCCCCAGACACTACCGATGAACCTGATGATCTGCCATTCTAGTGTTAATCAAATGTTAGTCGATTGGATACTATTGACCCATTTCAACAAATCTTAACTCTGATTAGCATTGCCATTACAACACCAGTGATCATTGAACTTGCTGTACTGGTATTGCTGCTGGCCTGTTCAGCTTTTATTTCAGGTTCAGAGGTAGCTTTTTTTTCACTGGGTCCAGCAAATATTGATCAGCTTACGAACAACCGATCACGTAATTCCTCGACGGCGCTGAAGCTCCTGGGCAAGCCTGAAGAATTGCTGAGTACAATACTTATAGCAAACAATTTTGTAAATGTTGGCATTGTTCTGCTCGCGGCTTTTATCAGCGACCAACTTTTTAATGATTTCATTTCCAGTACCCCGGTGCTGGGGTTTTTGATCGAGGTGGTAGCTATAACTTTTATCCTGCTCATATTTGGTGAAATCCTGCCGAAGGTATATGCAACAAAGGCAAATGTGCAATTTGCACTTTTCATGGCAATTCCCCTTAACATCTTAATAAAGATTTTCAGGCCATTGAGTGTTTTCCTCATAAAATCAACCTCGCTGGTAAAAAGAAGGGCCGGTCAAAAAGACCTGGGCATAAGCAAGGGTGAACTATCCGAGGCTATAAGCATTGCCTCGGGGCAAAACAAGGACGATGAAAAAATACTTAAAGGAATTGTCAAGTTCGGGAATATAGAAGCAAAGGAAATAATGAGGCCAAGAATTGATATTATTGCTATTGATATAAAAACGCCTTTCAGGGATGTAATACCGCAGATTATTGAATCAGGATATTCCCGTATACCGGTATTTTCCAGCACCTTCGATAATGTCCAGGGGATCCTTTATGTTAAAGATATTCTCCCCCACTACCACAAACCAAACAGCTTTAAATGGCAGTCATTGTTGCGCCCCCCTTACTTCGTACCGGAAACAAAAAGAATAAATGACCTGCTTGAAGAATTCCAGACAAAAAAGATACACCTGGCAATAGTAATAGATGAGTATGGAGGTACAAGTGGAATCATAACACTGGAAGATATACTTGAAGAAATTGTAGGTGAAATACCGGATGAACACGATTCAGAAGATATTTCTTTTGAGAAGCTTGAGGATAATATTTACATCTTTGAGGGCAAAACATTACTCAATGACTTTTTCAAAGTACTGGAAATCGAGAGCGATCCTTTTGAAGAAGTGAGAGGCGACTCTGATACCCTCGCAGGCTTAATTCTTGAGCTCACTGGTGAAATCCCGGAACAGGGCTTCAGCATTGACTATAAAAGGTTCCGCTTTCGAATAATCTCCGCAGATAAGCGCAGGATAAAAAAATTAAGGGTTGAGATAAGACAGTATGAAGATGAGGATTAAAAAACCTGAAATATTTCCCCTGTTAGTCATTTGCCTTGCATTGTTAATTTATTCATGCAGGAATAATTCAGTTCCTAAACCGCGCGGACATTTCAGAATTGACCTGCCTGCCAAGGAATATGTGAAATTTGACTCCATTTGCCCCTTCACTTTTGAATATCCCGTTTATAGCATTATAAAGAAAGAACCGGGTATGGATGAATATTGCTGGTTCAATATTGAATTTCCTGAATACAAAGGGAAACTCCACCTGAGCTATATGGATGTGAGCAATAACCTGAACCTGCTCACCGATGATGCCCATAAGCTGGCATACAAACACTCGGTCAAAGCCGATGCTATTGAAGAAAAATTGTGGATCAATGATGAAAAGAATGTATATGGTATAATATACCTTATCAGTGGTGATGCAGCTTCATCGGTACAGTTTTTTGTCACTGACAGTTTATGTCACTATCTTAGGGGCTCACTTTATTTTGATGCTCAACCCGATAAGGACTCACTTGCACCCGTTATAGAATTCTTCAGGGAAGATATAGTGCACCTTATTGAGACACTTGAATGGAAATGATAAGTTATAAGTAGAATGGCTTGTATCTCAGAACATCATCTCAATGAAAACACCATGCTTGGGGTCTGGAAGATCGAAGAAGACCTGAATACATTACTTTCAATGGTGGATCTGAGCCCTGAAGACAGGCACAAGTTCAGTATCTTTAAAAGCACTTCAAGGAAGATGGAATTCCTCAGTGTCAGAGCACTGCTGGCTGAACTGCTGGGACCGGATGCCAGAATAGTGTATAATAAAAACAATAAACCATTTATTAAGGACGGATCACATTTCATAAGTATTTCCCATTCGAATAAACTGACAGCAATAATGCTGAGCTCACGTGAAAGAATAGGCCTCGACCTGGAATATATGAGTGCAAATATTACCGGTATAGCACGAAAATTCATCAATAAGAATGAGAAGATTACAAGTAACAGGGAGTTGAGAAAATACCACCTCTACCTGCACTGGTGTGCCAAAGAAGCCATATTTAAGATATGTGACAAGGAAGGCATTAACATGCAGAAAAATATTACTATATATCCGTTTGAGGTTGAACAATCAGGTGGTATGAGGGGTGAGGTTAAATCCGATCTGATAAACGAAATCTTCGATTTGGAGTATGCCCGGTATGAAAACTACGCAATAGTCTGGACTAAAAAAGAATATGATGATAAAGAGTCTGAAAAGGCAAAAATGTATCGCCCTGTTAATGGATCCTGATAAATATGAGCCTGATGATATTACGAAGCTGAAAGATATTAAACCTGAGCACCTGCCGGATTTTATTTTAGTTGGGGGCAGTCTGACGCGTGTGCACCCCGATGAGATGATAATTAATATTAAGAAGAGCCTGGATATACCTGTAGTCCTTTTCCCAGGGAGCCTGCTGCAAATAACCGACAAGGCTGACATTATTCTGTTTATATCTCTCATATCAGGAAGGAACCCCGATCTGCTTATCGGCAACCATGTAATTGCCGCGCCCCATCTTAAGAATATGGACATCGAGATTATTGCCACCGGGTATATACTTATTAATTGCGGCACAAAAACATCCGTGGAATATATGAGCCAGACCAATGCCATTCCTGCTTCAAAAACCGATATCGTGGTGGCTACAGCCATGGCAGGTGAAATGCTTGGTCTGAAACTTATCTATCTTGAAGGAGGCAGCGGAGCAAGTCACCCTGTACCCCCGGATATGATAAAAGCCGTCAGGGGCGCTGTATCGGTTCCTCTCATTATTGGCGGTGGTTTACGCAATCCTGGAGATATTAAAAAAGCTTTTGATGCGGGAGCTGATATGGTGGTGCTGGGGAATGGTTATGAAGATGATCCCGGACTGCTTGTAGAAGCAAGCAAGATCAGATATGAATGTCGAATGATGAATATCGAACGCCGAATGAAGAAGTAGTTGATGGATGATTTTGGCTGTAATGGTACTCGTTAATGTTAATTCAAGTCTTATTCTTTCCAACAGTCTTACATACCACCAAATATAAACCTGACATTCAATCACTTCGTAATTGATTCACTTTATTCGCCGAGCTCGCAGCACTCGCCCTCAAGTACTCGGGGCTCGCAATCCTCGGTTCGCGATAATTCTTGAATATCTATTTATCACATTCTAGAACATTGTCGATCTGGTACTGGGCAGCTTCCTTAAATTCCCCGTATAGTGCGTTTTTATATGCTTCACAAGCCTGTGCGGTCTGACCTACGGCCTGGTATGCACCTCCCAGTTCAAAATATATTTTGGCTTTTTCTTCTGGACCACCTGTTTCCAGTTCAATTGCTTCATTGAATGACTGAATTGCATCTGACCATTTTTCCTGACCTTTCTGCGCCAGTCCCATCTGGTAATGTACAATAACATTGTTATTGCCATAATCAATGGTGCTTTTCAGGTTGCTTTCCGCTTTTGCGTAATCCTTTTCAGCCATAGCAACCTGTGCATCGTTGAAGAAATGAGTACGCATTACCTTTTTTATGTCACCTGCAGTCCTGTTATCATGTTCCTGGTCGCAAACCTGGAGGCCCATCATTGCAACTTCCTCCATCTTTTCCACATCTTCCATCTTATCATAGATCAGAAGTTTACCAAGATAACCTTTTGTATAATCAGGGCTTCTCTGAAGTGCATCATCATAGAAAGCCAGTGCCTCGGTATAATTGCCATCATTGAGTGCTGCTGCACCCTGTACATTCCTGATGTTTAATATAGTGCTCAGAGACCTTGAAGCACTACCTGAATCATTTATAGCATTAAATCCTTCGATTGAAGATTCCAGCATTTCAACGGATTTCTCATAGTCTTTTGCATTTGCATATTGTTTTGCTGATTCGTAATACATCCGTGGAATACGGGTTAAAGCCTGTCCCTTAATTTGTTCAGCTTCGTCACCTCCTACTTCCTCTGCAAGCTCAATCACTTTTTCATATGAACTTATAGCAGCTTCAGGATTGATCTTTTCCATCTGAACAGCCTGGTTAAATGAAGATTTAACGTCATTCAGAGTTGTCTGGCCATAAATAAATGGTGTCACGCCTAAAAATACAAGAAGAAACAGTGCATTTAGACTTTTCCTTAGTAAAACTCCCATAGTATTTGATTTAATTTTAGTTACGTTTTAAAAATTCATGCAAAGATAAAAAAATGAATAAAAGACAAAAAATTTTTTTCATTAGTATTATTGTTAACATTCAAAAAGCATACCATTATCTGAAGAGCTCGGTCATAGGCTCTCCCGTACAGGCATTTGGGAATGGCACACGGCAAAGTGCCGAAAGTGTTGCCGCCAGGTCATTCATGTTAACTTTTCGTGTTATGCTTGATCTGTTCACTGTCCATCCATACCATATAAGAGGGACATGAGAATCATATTCATATACTGAATTATGATTTGTCACCCGTAAATCATTTTCAACCCAGGCAGGTTTGAGGTTAATGATCACATCCCCACTGCGCAGGGGGTCAAAGCTGTTCCGCATCTTCGCAAAATGGCCCCTGGTAAACTCATTATCAGCCAGTACTGTACCGGCCACCGCTGTTGAAACGCCTGTGAACTGGGTAAGGAACCTGGCAACAGTAAGCTGAATATCTGATAGTTTCAGACCTGAGTCTTCTATAAGTGTATGATTCAGGTAAACCTGTTTTTCATAATATCCCTTTATCCAGTTTCCCTGGCCATAAATCACATTAAGATAACTCCTTAAAAGGGCCAAGGCCTGATTATGCTTGAAGTAACCGGCAGGGATTTTATTATCTGTCATAACATCAGGTATTTCAGCTAGACCATGACCTGAGGTAAGGTAAATCAGGACATTCTTTTTCCCCAGTTTTTCATTTATGTAAGACAGGAAGTGCTCAAGGTCCCTGTCAAGCCTTAGTATTGCATCAGCCATTTCAACCGCACTTGGTCCGAAATTATGCCCGATATTATCAGTAGCAGAAAATGTGATACTTATAAAATCAGTTACTTCATCCTCTCCCAGTTTTTCTTCCTCTATTAGCCTGATAGCCAGGTCTGCCGTATAGGTATCCGAAGCAGGAACTTTCTCGAGAAAGGAATAATCCTTTTTCCTGTTAAAAATACCTGAACTTGTACTCATCTTCTTAAGGTCGTATGGAAAAACAGACCTTCCCTCAATGCCTGATTCATACTTGTTTGTATCGGGAAGACAGTTTGAATATTCTTCAACAGGCAGCAATGGATTCCATATACCGTCAAGGTAAGTATCGGCCAGCTTCATACTGTTAAAATCATTGAGCCAGCCGGGTAACGAATCGATATAATGAGTACTTGACATCCAGGTGCCTGTGATATTATCGTACCAATAAGCTGCATCAGCGGAATGTCCGGAGGCAAGTATAGCCGTGTGTTCCTTAAAACCCAGACCAAAAACCTTTGCCTTGCCGCCGGTAGCCAGTTTGAGTTCATCCCCGAAAGTGCTTGGCAGCAGATGAACGGGAGAATGTAACCCCCTTTCAAAGCTGCCACCTGCAGGGTCAACACTGTTGTCTGAAGTACAATAAATTATCTCTTCCTTTAAGGGCACATACCAGTTATCTGCAACTATACCATGGTGCCTGGGGACAGTCCCTGTAGCCAGTGTTGCATGAGCCGGTGCTGATTGGGTCAGAAAAAAATCATACGATGCATTTTTACAAAACGTGCCTTCATTTATCAGTTTTTTTAAACCACCTTCGGACAACATATTCCAGTATTTATCAATAAAATCATAACGTAACTGCTCCACAACAATCCCGATTACTAGTTTTGGCCTTTCCGGTGGTATATATGCCCCCTGTGAATTTGCCTGCTGGAAAATAAACAGTAGAATGAAAAGTCCGGTAATTTGTTTTATTCTATTCATAATCTTTAGACCATACTGTACACTAAGAACATTGAAAAGGAATCAATTCGCAAAAATAAAGGTTTTAATATTACATGCAAGATCAAATACACGTATATTGGAATGATACAGGAAAGAATTAATACTTTATAAAGCGCCTGTTATAAGTATAGCCATTTATGTCGGAAATAGATATTATATAAAAGCCCTGAGGAAGGTTTGAAATGTCAATTAATATTTGATTTTCATCAACAAACACATTCTCAATATTGTATGCAGTTATACCTGACTGGTTATATATGCGTATCGTTACGGCCCTGCCAATTAATTTATCGGTGCTGATAAAAAGGTTATTCCCGGCAGGCACCGGCCAGATCCTTATTTCAAAGTCATGCGGATGATCTATACCTGAAGCTCCCATGAGTTCCACGGTAATGAATTTTTGTTCCATCTCATCAAGCACAATACCCGATACTGTTTCTGTTTCATAACCATCAGCTGAAATGGTGAGATTCCATGTGCCGGGACTGAGCATCCTGACAAAGCTACCGTACAGGGAGTCAGAATAAACATGTGAACTGTCCTTATCGTGGCCGGCAATAAAAATCTTAGCAGCAACAGGCTGACCTGTATCTTTATCTATTATTCTACCATGTATTCCGTAAAAAGCATTCTCCAGATAGCCAAGGAATGACCTGTAATTATAATCCCACAATAAAGGGAGCTGGGCCGCAGGGGTTTCCTTTGTAATATCCAGCTCAATAGTTACTTCCCTTCCCTGGAGCTCATAAGTTACGAAATCCTGCCTTCCCCCGTAAAGAATGTACCATATGGCACCTCTCACCACCCCATTACTATAAGCATCCATGTATGAAGGGACAGAATAGTTATGTACGGTGTCAGCATACCTTCTTCCGATATAGTAGAACCATACGCTGTCGGCTGGAATTTTTGAAAGCCACCTGTCCCATGGAAAGTTAAAGAGCTCTGCTCCTCCATGAAAATTGGCTGAAATAACAAAGTTCCTCTCCCCCATAAAATTAATCATTGCTTCATTTTCAGGTTCAGGCACCTCCCCGGGTTTGAGAGGGTCGGGAAAATTCCTGTTCAGATCAGTACCATTAGAGTTGGCTCTTGTAGGGAAGGTTATTGTATCGCCCCCGTGATAGGTTCCGTCAGGATTGGACAGGGGGTTAATCCATATTTCCAGACTGTCGATCAGTGCCTGTTCAAGTGCCCCGTTGCCAGCATTCACGAGGAGGTGCTCCGCCAGACGTAGCATCAGGACAAAACCCTGAAGTTCATCTCCATGCATATTTGCAGTGTAAAATACTTCAGGTTCATCTTCATCCTCATTAACATTATCTGATATTTTCAGTGCCAGTATCAGCCTGCCTTGAATACTCTCTCCTATTGTATCGACCCTGCACAGCAATGGATAATCTGCTGCCAGTTTATGAATTATTGTATCATATTGCGGGTAGGTGGGATACAGGTCCCAGTTCATTGCTTCTTCAACGGTGAGTGCTGATTCAACGGCTTTAGCCTCTTTCCTGGTTATGATTTTATAAGACAGGTTAAATGCAAGGAACGTACTGATATCTCTTTCTGAAAGCACACAGTGTACAAGGTTGCCTTCAAGATTTGAGACTGAAATAAATTTCCCGATTTCGGTTAATTCACTAAATCCGGGGTATTCGAATGTGACTTCAACCTGCCCGTATTTAGTAATCTGTTCAAGCAATAATTCATAGGCATCTTTCTCCTGGGCATTTGCCAGCATACCAATACCAAAGATCAAAATGGCCACTATGTATTTTTTATAGGGCATATGCAAGATTAAACATTGAACCTGATATGCAGTAAATCTCCGTCATGTACAATATAATTCTTACCTTCCACATAAAACTTGCCTGCTTCTTTGCATGCCTGTTCAGACCCAAGACTGACAAAATCATCATACTTTATTACTTCGGCCCTGATAAATCCTCTTTCCATATCAGAGTGTATAACTCCTGCTGCCTGTGGAGCTGTCATGCCTTTCTTGATTGTCCATGCCCTTATTTCTTTGGGCCCCAATGTAAAGAAGGTCTGCAGGTCAAGCATTTTATACGCACTCCTGACAAGCTTGTTTACCCCGGGCTCTGATAAGCCTGTATCATTGAGAAACTCTAACCTGTCGTCATTATTATCCAGTTCTGATATCTCTGCTTCAAGGGCACCTGCAATAACAAGTATTTCAGCATTACTGCCCGAGAGATGCCTTTTCACTTTATCAACAAAATCATTACCGCTGACAGCTGATTTATCATCCACGTTACATACATATATAACAGGTTTTATGGTTAACAGGAATAGGTCATCAATATATTTTCTTTCATCGGGCCTTATATCAAAATCACGCGCATTATTTAATCCTTCAATATGATTATACAGTTTTTCTAATACCTCGATACCTTTTCTTGCATCAACATCACCGGATTTAGCTATTTTCCCCAGCCTATCCATTTTTTTCTGTACCGATTCAATATCTTTTACCTGTAATTCAAAATCAATATTCTCAAGATCACGCAGGGGGTCAATCGAGCCATCAATGTGAGGCAGGTTCTCATCTTCAAAGCACCTGAGAACATGGATAAGGGCATCTGTATTTCTTATATCACCGAGAAATTTATTGCCGACACCCTCACCCCTGCTGGATCCCCTGGCCAGGCCTGGTATATCGACAAATTCCACACTTGTAGGTGTTACCTTCTCGGTTGGCTGCAACTTTGCAAGTTCTTCAAGCCTGTAATCCGGTACTTTTATCGAACCTATATTCGACCGTGTTGTGCTGAAGGCATAAGCATTCATTTCAACCTTGTTATCTGATACACAATTAAAGATCGTTGTCTTACCTACATTAGTTATACCTATAATACCACATTGAAGTGACATGAATATTAAATATTAATATTTGAAAAAGTAAATTTATCAAAAAAGACATGTAAGACTTATATAATTATCTTTATACTTTCGTTTATTAGATAAATAAATTTGACTGATTCATTACACAGACAATACTTTATGAACATAAAGTTGCATCAAATAATTCTTATTTTTTTTCTTATTGTAAGTAACTTATTACCCTGTGCATTAACTGCACAGGAAGTCTATGATAATAATACCAGGACAAGGATACTGTTTATTCTGGATTGTTCCCAGAGTATGGCAGGAAGATGGGAAGAAGACAAAAAAATAGACATCGCCCGCAGGTTTTTATCCAGGACAGTTGATAGCCTCAGCACTTTTGATAATGTTGAAATGGCCCTTCGCGTCTATGGTCACCAGAGTGTTGTTCCGCCACAGGATTGCAATGATACCAGGCTGGAAGTGCCATTCGGTGCTGATAACGCTTACCGGATTAAAAGAAAGATGCTCAGCCTTTCACCAAAAGGAACCACTCCCATAGCAAATTCCCTTGCAGCATCAATAAATGACTTCAGTAAATGTGATGAGTGCAGAAATGTAATAATACTTATAACAGATGGCATTGAAGCCTGTGACGGAGACCCGTGTGCAGTAGCTGTTGAATTGCAGAAACAGGGTATAATTCTGAAACCCTTCATTATTGGTATAGGCCTGGCACCTGAATACCAGGAAACATTCCGCTGCCTGGGTAATGTATATAATGCAAATACTGAAGAGCGTTTTGAAGAAGTGCTCGATATAGTAATCACCCATGCCGTTACCGAAACATCTCTGCAGGTTAACCTTATCGATGGCTTTGGCTTCCCCTCGGAGACGGATGTGCCAATGTCATTCTATAATCTGAAAACAGGAAAACTGAAGTATAATTTTGTTCATACAATGAATCAAAGGGGCATGCCTGATACCCTGAAGATAGACCCCCTTCTCGATTACCGGATCATAGTACACACAACGCCCCCGGTATCACTCGACAATCTACAGCTTGCACCAGGGAAGCATAATATCGTGGCCATTGATGCTCCACAGGGAATCCTGAGAATAAACCAGGAAAGAGGGAACCAGTACAAAGACCTGAAATTTATAGTGCGGGAAAGGGGGAAAATACAAACTCTCTGCCGGCAGAAAGTGAATGATAATAAAAAGTATATAACCGGTAAATATGATGTTGAAATTCCTACTATCCCTGTCACGGTAATAAATGATGTTGAAATAAAACCCGGTGAGCTGACTACTGTCACACTGCCGCAACCCGGTGTAATAACTGTTCTGGTTGATAATCCTGGTATATGTGAACTTTTCCTGGATAAAAATGGGGAACTGGAATGGATTTATACCCTTGATACGAGTGAGGAGTCAATTCCCCTCGTATTGCTGCCTGGCTCATATTGTCTTATTTACCGTGCAAGGTATGCGAAAGGGACACATTATACCATTGAAAAAAAGTTCAGGATAGAATCCGGGAAATCATCCTCTTTGCGTATTTTCTGACATCCTGATTAAACTTAAATGATAATCTCGATTCAAATAATAAAAAGCGTCTAACTTGAGGAAAGATATTTCAGACGAATTTATACTGGAGGAATTTAAGAAAAGCAGGGATCAAGGTTTCAGACTCCTGTTTGATAAATACCATGAGAGGATTTACTTTCATATCAGGCGAATTGTAATCCTCCACCATGATGCTGATGATGCTTTTCAGAATACTTTTATGAAAATATGGAATAATCTTAATAAGTTCAGAAAGGAAAGTTCTCTTTATACCTGGCTTTACCGCATTGCATCAAATGAAGCTATTGCCATGCTAAAGAAGAGAAAGAGTGATACGGGACTTTCTCTTGAGAGCCTGTCAGACTTTTTCAAATCATCTGAAGAAGGAGACAAATGGTTTGACGGTGATGAAGCCGAAAGGAAACTGAGAGATGCAATTCTCAAATTACCTGATAAACAAAAACTGGTTTTTAACCTGAAATATTATGAAGACATGAGATATGAAGACATGAGTAAGGTGCTCAATACTTCGGTGGGTGCGCTGAAAGCTTCATATCATCATGCCGTAAGAAAAATTGAGGAGTATTTAACCAGCATTTAAACCTTTAAGTTAAATTACTATCAAATATAATGATGACGAACATTGGCAAAATAGGAAACAAGAATCCTTTCAGGGTACCGGAAAACTACTTCGATGAAGTCAGGAAGGAAATATATGAAAGGACAACAGCTACCGAAGCTGTGAAAGGCAAAAACAGGATTATCAGACTGGTTAAACCAGCACTAATGCTTGCAGCGGCTATGATTGCCTTTGCAATTATTTCATATACGGGATTAAAACTTCTTTTCCCTGAATATGGCAAGCCGGTCGAGGATAATTATACTGAATTCTTATACCAGTTTGAGGAGGTCGAATTGATTAATATACTTACGGAACAGGAGACTGATGCTGAAATAAGATCAGCCGAGACCGACGAAATTATCGATTACCTTCTTGACCAGGATATAGAATATACCTCAATAATAGAATTTTTAAATTAGAAGATATGAAAAAGTATTATTTACTGATATTTTTTATTCTTTGCACAGGCATGGTATTTGGCCAGGGCAACAGAAGAGAAGTATTTGATGCACAGAAAGTTGCATTTTTCACCCGGCATCTGGATCTCAGTGCTGCAGAAGCCAAGCTGTTCTGGCCCATATATGATGAATTCACTGAAAAAAGAGATGAAATAGTGCAAGAAAGGAATAGTATTAGCAGGGATGTAGGCCAGAACTTCAGGAATATGTCTGAGAAGGAGCTGGAAGAAGCAGGTGACAAACTGATAAGCCTAAACCTCAAAGAGGCTGAATTAAAGGCTGAATATCACGAAAAATTCAAGGAAGTACTTACTCCTTCAAAAGTTGTTAGACTTTACAATGCAGAAAATGGTTTTAAGAATTATCTCCTCAACCAGTTAAGAAGCAGGAGAGAGGATGCTGCCAAATTGAAAGAATAGGATTACGTGTTAATCTTTAAAACTTAAAATCATAATTAAGAATAAACTCTACTGATTTCTCTATATCGGTATACAGGACACGATCATTCTCCACAAAGGCTATTTCTTTCCTGAGTTCGGTCATTATATTTTCAATAAAATCAGATGACCTGAGTGGTCGCCTGAATTCAAGTGCCTGGCTGGCACTGAGTAATTCAATGGCAAGAATTTTTTCTAGGTTTTCCACCACCGCTAATAATTTTGTGGCTGCGTTGGCTCCCATACTTACATGATCCTCCTGCTCATTTGATGATGGTATTGAATCGACAGATGCAGGTGTTGCCAGTTGTTTGTTCTGACTGACTATTGCAGCAGCTGTATACTGGGGAAGCATAAAGCCACTGTTAAGGCCGGGGTTTGCAATCAGGAATTCGGGCAGGTTTCTCTGCCCTGAAATAAGCCTGTATACCCTTCGTTCGGATATGCTACCCAGATCGGCAAGAGCTATTGCCATATAGTCAAATACAAGGGCAAGAGGTTGACCATGGAAATTACCTCCTGATATTATCATTCCTTCATCAGGAAATACAATGGGATTGTCAGTAACAGAATTTATCTCTGTCATTATCCTTTCGCCGGCATGTTCCACTGCTTCATAAGTTGCTCCATGCACCTGAGGAATACACCTGAATGAATATGGATCCTGAACATGTTTTTTAGGCCGCTTTATTATTTCACTTCCTTCTAAAATCCTGCGGATAAAAGATGCCACATGCTGCTGGCCCCTGTGAGGCCTGACATTATGCAGGATTTCCATGAAGGGTTCATACCTGCCATCAAATGCTTCCAGTGATATTGCTGCAACAACATCAGCAACCCTGAGCAGATGCCTTGCTTTAAATAATGCATAAAAACCGTAGGCACTCATAAACTGTGTGCCATTTACCAATGCAAGACCTTCTTTGGACTGAAGCTCAATAACAGGCCATGACATCTTTGTATTTATCTCGGCCGAATTATATTTTTTACCCTTATACCTTATTTCTCCCATTCCAATTAAGGGCAAAACCAGGTGTGCAAGCGGAGCCAGATCGCCGGAAGCACCCAGTGAACCCTGCTCAAAAATTACCGGATAAACACCTGCATTATACATGTCTTTAAGCCTTTCCACTGTTTCAAGCTGTACACCTGACTTGCCATAACTCAAGGCATGAATCTTAAAAAGTAACATCAGCTTAATAATATCTTCTCTTACTTCCCTGCCTGTTCCACAGGCATGGGACATCACAAGGTTTTTCTGCAACTGCCTCAGCTGGTCCTTATTTATTATATGGTCATGCAGAGCACCAAAGCCGGTAGTAACACCATAAACAGGAACATCACTGTGAGCTATCATGTCATCGAGGTATTTCCTGCATGACTTTATGAGGTTTTCAGATTCAGCAGTAAGTTTAATGGTGTAATCATTATCAATCAGTTCACCTATTACTTCCTCTTCAAGGGGTTGAGGATTGATTTCGAATATTTTAGCCATGATAAGAATTTAATTTTTATTCCTGAGGAAATCAGGAAGCTCATCTTTATTGATTATATGCTGTTGTCCAGATATCATATTTTTAACTGTTACCTTGTTATTGCTGATCTCGCTCTCCCCTGCTATGATGACCCAGGGGATACTCCTGGAATTAGCATATGCCATTTGCTTTTTTATCTTCATGGCTGATGGGAATAACTCAGATGCTATCCCTGCCTTCCGGAGACTGTTCAGAAGAGGTATGGAATACTTCTCCTCCTTATCCCCGAAATTTATAAATAGCACCTGGGTATCCTGTTCTGAATGTTGTGGAAACAGATCCAGATTAATCATAACATCATATATCCTGTCGGCACCGAATGAAATACCCACTCCGGACACACCGGCAAGGCCGAAGATTCCTGTAAGGTCATCATATCTTCCGCCTCCGCATATACTTCCTATTTCATAATCAAGAGCTTTGGCCTCTATAATAGTCCCAGTATAATAATCCAGTCCGCGAGCAAGGGTAAGATCGAAAACACATTCTGAATCAAGATTATCACTTTCAATATAATCAAAAAGAGTTCTCATTTCCTTGACACCGGCCATTCCTTCCTCTGAACCTGCAAGCATATCACCCAGTTTATTCAGTTTACTTTCAACCGACCCTCCCAGGAATAAAATAGGCTGCAGCCTTTCAATTGCCTCTGCAGACAACCCTTTTGCTGCCAGTTCACGGTTGACATTTTCAATACCTGTCTTATCCAGCTTATCAATGGCAACAGTAATGTCAGCTATTTTTCCCCCCTCCCCTATTTTTTCAGCAATACCATTCAGTAACCTCCTATTATTTAATACTATACGGTTACGCACAGATAGCCTGGAAAATACGTCATCTATAATCTTGATAAGCTCATATTCATTAAAGAGAGAGTCATCCCCTATTACATCAACATCACACTGGTAAAACTCCCTGTACCTTCCTTTTTGCGGCTTATCTGCCCTCCATACAGGCTGTATCTGGTATCTTTTAAAAGGGAAATTAATATCGTTACGATGTTGCACCACGTAACGTGCAAAAGGAACAGTAAGATCATATCTTAATCCTTTTTCCGCGAGCAGGGATGAAAGCTCGGGTAGCCCTGCGTTTATAAAGTCTTCATCACTTATTTTAGATCTGAAATCCCCTGAATTAAGTATCTTGAAAAGTAACCTGTCACCTTCTTCACCATATTTACCCATCAGGGTAGAGAGATTTTCTATTGCCGGAGTTTCAAGCGGCTGATATCCGTATAAACGAAAAACAGAGCGTATAGTATTAAAAATATAATTCCTCCTGTACATTTCAAGAGGTCCGAAATCTCTAGTTCCTTTAGGAAGACCGGGGCCTTTTGCCATTAATGCATATAATTTGATTAAGGGGTAAAATTAAGAAAAAACAAGCTAATAATGGATTATTGGAATAATGGATTGATGGAATATTGGATTGATGGAATATTGGGGATGTTTCAAAAGTATCATTCTGAGCGTTAGCGAAGAATCCAATATCTGATTATCAATAACTTAGATCCTTCACTTCGTTCAGGATGACAAAAAAAAGACTTTTGATACAACCCCAGTATTCCAGTAAAAGACTTTTTTGATCCCTGTTCCCGGGCAATGGCATCATTGGATGAAAGGTATGCTTATGGGATAGTTATAGTCTTCTCCCTGTGCTGCCCTTATGCTGGCAATTACCACACATACGAGCTCAATAATTAAAAGTGCTGCAAGCAAAACAAAACCTATAATAATGAACATTAAGGGAATACAAACAATTGTATAGAGCAGCATCGATAATTGGAAATTAAGTGAAGCTTTCCCGTTCTTATCTACGAATATTGAATCATTCTTCTTGGCCGACCAGCAGATTAGAGGCCCTATTATGCCACCAAAAGGGATTATTAAGCTTGAGAAAGTGCTAAGGTGACAAAACATAGCCCAGTTTCTTTCTGACTCTGACAATACTCTGATTTCTTTCATATCATTAGTTTTATTTTAAAGACGGTGAATAGAAGGTATTGTTGCATTCTTCAGAACCTGCCAATACGTTTCAGATCATTAACCAGTAATCCGTTAGGATCCCGGTCCGATATCCTGTGTTCACCATAGAAATACATCCGTGCATCATCTGTTCCCAGCAGCATTTTAAAGCATAACCCACCTTTTTCAGATCTAACCGGTCCCACTTTGTGAATTATCAGAGTATTCGCAGCCCTGTTTTCTATAGCCTGATCAACCTCCTCATCACTTACAACTTTCAGGTTATCAGGATAATATTTATTAATTGCCTCCTGGGTCCTGAGCTCCGGAACCAGATCCATCTCAGAAACCAGGATAGTCTTATTCTGGGCTTCCGGTACAAACCTGTTATAATATTTCAGATATTTTTTCCCTGTAAGTGAAGGATCTTCCTTTATATGTTCAACATGAGCCTGCATA
This sequence comes from Bacteroidales bacterium, assembly GCA_016928075.1. GTDB lineage: Bacteria > Bacteroidota > Bacteroidia > Bacteroidales > VadinHA17 > UBA9300. The sequence goes on from JAFGLJ010000029.1 coordinate 87,914, forward strand.
AACCTTAATACCATGCCAAGTTTATGTGAGTATTCCATATCATCAGCTCCCTGGATTGAGAGAGGAATAGCGCAAAACTCGGGCATCTCTTCTATTCTGCCAACATCCTTGCCCAGTAACAGGTTGATGAAATTGAAAAATGATCCTGACTTATCCCTGTCAAACCTTGTGGCTGTAAGAACAATAAAGGAATATCCCGGATCATTTCTCATCTCTTCAAAGCGTGCTTCACTTATAAAGTCGTAATCAGTGATCTCCCAGTATTTGGCAACAGCCTCTTTAATGAATACATTATATGCTGAAAACATGTCATCCTCAAGCACAACAAGTGTTTTCGTGGTGTAAAACCTGTCTACCTCTTCCGGCTCAGGGAAAGGTGCCTGCGAATACACTACAGTTCCGAAAAATATAAACGTAAAAAGGATTATCAGCCGGTTCATTATTATATTATTTAGGTAAATATAAAGGATGTTTCTCATTATATTTTCTCAGGTAAAAGAACATCATCTGCTTTTTCTTCTTACGACTCAGCTGCATGAACTCGTCATATAATTCAGGGTCTTTCATAAGAAGCAACTCGACGTTTTTCAGGTCATATTCAATGAGTTTACCTGTTTCAAATTCAATCATGTATTGTACAAGCTCATTTCTTGATACGGTAGTTGGTCTGTAAGGCATATAATATGGACTGTAATACGGACTGTAATAATTATAGGAGTACGGGTAATAGTAGGGGTCATAATAATTATAAGGCGAACCGTAATACCTCCTGTCATAAGTCTTTATATCTGCGACGAAATGGCAAATATTCCCCACATATGTTATCCTGTTGAAAACTCCCTGTACCTGCACATATAAAATCCCATTACGCGAATAGCCCCAGATATCCTCCTTGCTTATTTCCTGCCTAATTCCCATTGCATCATAGAAATATATATTATCATTTTCAAAGACCTGATTAAAGAAATCCCTTGCATTGTAATCTGCTGAGGTTAATATTTTTGCCTTTGATATGGGATTATTGGCTTTGACCTGTTCAAAGGTCAGAAAGATACCATCATTAAACCTGAAGTCGGGTGTGAATGCAACCATTTCTCTATCTGCATCCTGGCCCGCAAGGTTAATAGTTAAAAATGTAATTATTGATATTATTATTCCTCTCCTCATGACCGTAAGTTTTTTATCAATGAAACCCTTCAAATTTCATACCGTATAAACAAAAATAAGGTTTTAAAAGAAAGGTAAAAAAGAATTTTCATATCTTTACGCCTGTCACAATAATTCCGCTCTGCAATATGGGGTCCAAAGCTGTCCGGTATAAACAGGAAAAAATTAATCTGCTTTCAAATTTGGTGAGCGGGCATAAAGATAATCTCGTTTACCGGGTCGCAATAGTTTCACTTATAGTTATTTCAGCCATAACAATTATTCTCAAATTATGGTTAGCGAGTTTTCTGTTACTAATAATATGCCTGCTGACAATTATATATACCTGGTTGAGAATAAAACGAGTTATTGACCAGGAAAGAACTGATATCAAAGAATTGATGGAAATCATAGAAAAAGAGGAAAGATATATATCAAACTTTTCACACAGGATCAGAACTCCCTTGAATAACCTGCCTCTGATAAATGATCTGTTAAGTGAGATGAAGGTGGATAAAGAACAGAAAGAACTGCTTGATACACTTATTTTATCAACAAACAACATGATCTCTGCCCTCAATGAGCTTACAATGAGATCGGCAGGTGAAGTGTCAATTAAACCCCGTAAGAATATCAGGTTCAATCTGGAACAGACTGTTGACAATACCATTGAATTACTGGGTGTTGAAGAGCCTGGCGAATTAAGACTTGATGTTTCGTGGGATAACAGAATCAAAAAGGAATATATTGGTGACCCCATAGCAATAAAGCAAATATTTATAGACATCTTCAGCACGTGGTCTACATTGCCGGAATCAGAAAAGCCGAATGTGAATATTTATGTTAAACTTAAAGCACGCCATGAACAAACTGATTCTGTTGATTTCATAATAGAAACTGAATCTTCACCTGGAAGTAAATATATCAGTCTGGATAAAGAGGAAATTGAAAAAAGCCTCTCCAATAAGATAATCAGCCTGATGGGAGGTCAATATTTATACAAAACGCTTGGTAATCATGCGCTGTTCAATTTTACATTGCCATTGAAAAATGTAATTGAAGAAGAGACTGCAGTTGATGAGAAGATAAAGAAGCTTGATATCGTATCAGGGCAAAAAAAGAAACTATCAGATGCCAGGGTACTGCTTGTTGAGGACAATATCAGTAACCAGAGGATTGTAACCATCTCACTGGGATCAAAGGTTAAAAGCATTGATACGGCTACGAATGGAAAGGAAGCTCTCGACATGTTTGTAAAATCAGATTACGATATTATCCTCATGGATATCAGGCTTCCTGTGCTGGATGGTATAGAAGCCAGCAAAAAGATAAGGGAGATGGAATCAGGTACAAACAGGTACACTCCCATAATTGCTCTTACAGCAAACGCAATGATAGGAGATAAGGAACAATGTATCGAGGCAGGAATGGACGATTACCTGAGCAAACCTTTTCAACCTCAGAAACTGCTGGATATGCTGAATAAGTATGTTACCGGACCAGAGCATGCTTAATCATTGAGTTTTCTGACCCCGGCCCCGCCCCCGAAATCCATTCTTTTCAACCTTGCCGATGGTGATGGAATTATTTCCCCGTGGTTTAACAGCTTAATAATATTATCCACCCGCTTAATTGTTTCATCATTTGATATAACAATATTAGGCCAGGTACGCTTGAAGTTATCTGAAGGATGTACTTTTGATGTTGAATCAATTATAATGTTCCCCTTAATCTTCCTGAGGTCACGATGAGGATCAGTGTTAGAAAGAATTTGCCATAAAATTATGCTGTTGTCTTCAAGGTCAACAGTATTATCGACCACAATCAGTACAAGGCCTGTAATATTATAATTCAATTCCAGCAGACCGCTGAAATTGATTGACTCCTTTGAAATCCCCGCAAATACAATTGGTATTTCATCGAAAGGCATACCGAGTCGGATCTTATCCTTAACCGGTTTAAAAACAGTTAATAAGGCTTCCGGCCTGAAATCTGTATACGGTCTATAAGCAGCTTCCTCCCTGTATTTAAATGTTGCATCTATTCCCATCTTACCGCCAAAGGAAAAGTTATCAGATGAATGGTCAAGAATATCGAGAGGCCCCTTAGTGATCATTATATGATTATTTATATCAGTATTTGAGAAGATAGCTTTGGCTATAGCCTTATAATCTCTCAAATCGACATCATCACTGACAACAACTATGAATTTACTGAACATCATCTGTCCGGCACCAAAAAGTGAATTTATAACTTTCATTCCCTGCCCCGGGTATGTTTTCCTGATCTTTACCAGTACGAGGTTATGTGCAACTCCTTCCGGAGGCATATGCAAGTCCATTATTTCCGGTTGTAACGTTAACCTTATTGGTGACAGGAACAACTTCTCTGTAGCCTTTCCTATCCAGGCATCTTCCATGGGAGGCACACCTACTATAGTGGCAGGGTAAATTGCATCCCGCCTGTGTGTAATGCAAGTTACATGAAATGCAGGATACCAGTCGGCCAGGGAATAGAATCCTGTATGATCACCGAAAGGACCCTCCCAAAGGAGATCTTCAGAAGGATCAACATATCCTTCAATGACTATATCAGCATCTTCCGGAACAAACAGATCATTACTGATACATTTGACCATTTTGACTTTTTTCTTTCTCAGGAATCCTGCAAGTAAATATTCATCAATGCCTTCGGGAAGCGGAGCAGTTGCAGCGTAGGTGTAAACAGGGTCGCCGCCAAGGACTACCGAAACAGGCATTTTTTCTCCTTTTTCCTTCCATGCTATAAAATGGTTCGCACCTGTTTTATGCCTGTGCCAGTGCATTCCAGTTGTATTCTTATCCATTATTTGCATCCTGTACATGCCGGCATTCACTTCTGCTGTCTCAGGATGCCTGGTATGTACTATCGGAAGGGTTATGAACCGGCCCCCGTCATGTGGCCAGCATTTAAGTGCAGGCAATATACTGAGATCAGGGTCAGTAATAATATTTTGCTGACATGCTCCCTTTCTCCTTTTTCTGGCAGGGATAAACGAGGCAAGTTTTGACAGGCCAGGTAGTATTCTCAGTTTTGAGATGAAACCATCAGCCGGTTTACTGAATTTTCTGTATATTTTCTCAATCTCATCAGCTGCATCTTCAAGGTCCGTACGTCCGATGGCCATGCTCATGCGCTCATCTGATGCAAACATGTTTATAAGCAGGGGAAATGCAGTCCCTGTATTTTTAAATAATAATGCCTTCCCTTCAGATTTCACAAAACGGTCGGCCATTTCAGCTATTTCAAGCACAGGATCAACGAATTCATCTATTTCCAACAGTTCATCCCTTTCGATGAGTCGATCGATAAATTGCTTTAAACCTTTGTATGGCATAATATAAAATTTGCTACAAATATACCAAAGACATGGAATAATGGATTAATGGATTAATGCATTGATTCGCATTCTTTATTATTCGGTTCGCATCAGCGTAATCTGTGTCAATCAGTTTAATCTGCGTCTATAAACAAAAATGGGAATTACTCACGAAGAATAATTCCCATTTCACTGAAGGCTACCGAAATAATCTTCAGTGCCAGGCTACTGTTATTATGACCGGCTGCATAGCGGCCGAAGCCATTATAACAGCCCTGAACCCTTGGGTAATACCTGTTAAAGTACTACCTTTGAGCTGCCCTTTCGATTACCCGGAAGTAACCTTAGAGGGCGCAAAGTCATTTCTGACAAAATCATCTAAAGAACGCTAGGCGACTTTAGCGATTTCCCGGAAGTTAGGCGAACCTGGTTTCCGGTCTGCGGCTCCTTCCTGAAGCAGGCCCTGGAGCCTGTGCGAAATGTCTTGAGATGCAATTAAGTAAAACAAAACATTTCCTTCATTTGGGAGCGGCCTTTTATCGCTCACCTGGTATCAACAAATATATATCACTATGCAGGTCTGGGCAAATTTTTTGTGCTGTATATATTAACGTAGTTTAAACATGGGTTATTAACAATTGTTAATAACCGATACATTCCCTTTATTGATGCGGTTTCAAGATCCTTATCCCACTTTCTTTAGCATGGATCTAGAAGCCGTAAATTGCAGTATCGCCAAGTGCTTCTTCTATTCTTAGAAGCTGGTTGTATTTTGCCATACGGTCGGACCGGCTTAGCGAGCCGGTCTTGATCTGCCCTGAACAGGTTGCAACTGCGATATCGGCAATTGTTGAATCTTCCGTTTCCCCTGAGCGATGGGATATCACTGTGGTATAACCAGCCCTGTGGGCCATTTCAACTGTTCGGAGTGTTTCAGTAAGTGTGCCTATCTGGTTTAACTTAATGAGTATTGAATTGGCACAGCCCATTTCAATACCTTTTTTAAGATACTCAACATTTGTCACAAAATTATCATCTCCCACAAGCTGTACTTTATTGCCCGATAATTTTGTATGTATTACCCAACCGTCCCAGTCATCTTCTGCCATTCCATCTTCAACTGAATCAATAGGATATCTTGAAATCAGTTCATCAATATATTCAGCCTGTTCCTGGCTTGTTCTTTTCTTTCCCTGTGGACCTTCAAATTTGGAATAGTCGTATATACCATCGATATAGAATTCGGAAGCAGCACAGTCGAGCGCTATTGTTATATCTTTTCCTGCCTTGTACCCGGCATTATCTATTGCTTTTAGTATTGATTCAAGTGCATCTTCCGTACCTTTCAATTCAGGGGCAAATCCACCTTCATCACCCACTGCCGTGCTTAAATTCCTTTCTTTAAGTACTTTCTTAAGAGCATGAAATACTTCCGCTCCCATTCTCAGTCCCTCCCTGAATGATGTGGCACCTACGGGTCTTATCATAAATTCCTGGAAAGCAATAGGCGCATCCGAATGTGACCCCCCGTTGATAATATTCATCATTGGCACGGGCAGCACCACGGAGTTTACTCCACCTATATACCTGTAGAGTGGCAGGCCATGGAATGCAGCAGCTGCTTTTGCTGCAGCAAGGGATACTCCCAGAATGGCATTTGCACCAAGGTTACTTTTATTAGGCGTACCGTCAAGCTCCATCATTTTCATATCAAGTCCTGCCTGATCGGTAATATCCATACCTGTTATTTCTTCAGCAATAACATTATTCACATTATGCACCGCCTGCAGGACACCTTTGCCAAGGTACCTTTCTTTATCGCCATCCCTGAGTTCGAGAGCTTCATTTTCACCTGTTGAAGCACCTGATGGAATAGCAGCTCTTCCCATATAGCCACTGGAGGTAATTACTTCTACTTCAATTGTCGGATTCCCCCTGGAATCAAGAATTTCACGTGCGTGTACACTTACTATTTGACTCATATCCCTTATTTATATAATTAGTTAAACAAAACTGCAAGATACAAAAAAGGGATAAAGAATTATGATTCCCCTATCCCTTATAGCTCTTTACAGTATTCACTTATTCTTAACTATCTTTTTCTTCATCAGCGTCTTCCGACCTGCCTTCCTCAGGCTTTCTCTCTTCTTCTTCCTTTTTGCCTTCAGCTTTAACCTCAGCCTTTTTCTTTTCTTCTTTTTCGGCTTCAGCTTTGGCTTCTTCTTGTGTCTCGGATTGCATATCCTCGACATCAATGGTCTCTTCGGATTTCACTTCATCGATATCAGTAGTGGTTTCCACATCGTCAGCAATAGCTCCTTCTACCTTAGCCTTAGCTTCAGCCTTAGCCTGTTCATCAGCCTTAGCCTTACCTGACCCTCTTCTTCTTCTTGTCGACCTGGTTTTCTTAGCTGTATCCTCAAGCATATTCTCATTATAGTCGACCAGTTCAATAATACACATTTCTGCATTGTCGCCCAGCCGGTTGCCAGTTTTCAATATCCTTGTGTATCCGCCGGGGCGATCAATGATTTTCGGAGATACTTCCCTGAAGAGTTCTGAAACAGCATATTTATTTTTCAGGTAACTGAATACAACACGCCGTGAATGTGTTGTATCATCTTTTGACTTGGTTATCAGGGGCTCAATATATGAACGCAAAGCTTTAGCTTTGGCAGTTGTTGTAGTTATTCTTTTATGCAGGATAAGTGATGAGGCCATATTTGACAACATTGCGTTCCTGTGAGCACTTGTTCTTCCTAAATGGTTAAAGCCTTTATTATGTCGCATTTCTCTTTCTACTAAGCGGTTTACAATTATTCTTTATCCAGCTTGTACCGACTAACATCCATTCCGAATGAAAGATTCATTGATTCAAGTAGTTCATCAAGCTCGGTTAACGATTTCTTACCAAAATTCCTGAATTTCAGCAGATCGTTCTTATTAAATTTAACAAGGTCACCCAGTGTATCAACTTCAGCAGCTTTAAGACAGTTCAGCGCCCTTACAGAAAGGTCCAGATCGACTAGTTTGGTTTTAAGCAGTTGCCTCATATGCAGCACCTCTTCATCAAATTCCGCATGTGCCAGTTTATCTTCTGAATCGATAGTAATCTTATCATCAGAAAAAAGCATGAAGTGGTATATTAATATTTTTGCTGCTTCTTTGAGTGCATCTTTCGGGTGTATTGAACCATCTGTATTTATTTCGAGCACAAGTTTTTCATAGTCAGTTTTCTGCTCCACCCTATAGTTTTCTACAGCATACTTAACATTTTTTACTGGTGTAAAGATTGAATCTACAGCGATAAGTCCAAACTCCGCATCAACCGGTTGATTTTCCTCAGCAGGAACATAGCCCCTGCCTTTGGTAATAAATATTTCCATCTGCAGTTTGACATCCGATTCCATCGAACATATACGATGATCGGGATTCAGTACTTCAAAGCTGCTTAGGTAATTATTCATATCACCTGCCTTGAATTCATTCTGACCGCTGATGGTAACAACTATTTTCTCGCTGTCAATCCCTTCTGTCATTTGTTTAAACCTTACCTGCTTGAGGTTAAGTACAATATCAGTTACATCTTCGGTAACTCCTGATAATGTTGAGAATTCATGATCGACACCCTCAATTTTGACTGTAGCAATAGCAAAACCTTCGAGTGATGAAAGGAGTATTCTCCTCAGGGCGTTACCAACAGTAATACCATATCCCGGCTCAAGGGGGCGGAATTCAAATTTACCATAATGGTTGTCCGCGTCAACCATAATAACTTTATCGGGCTTCTGGAATGCTAAAATAGCCATATATATAATCTTAAATTTTATTACTTAGAGTACAATTCAACAATAAGTTGTTCTTTTATATCTTCAGGTATATCCTCACGTTGAGGAGTATTCATAAACTTACCAACCATCTGTGAGTCATCCCATTCAAGCCATGAGTAGCTGAGGTGTCTTTTGCCTGCCAGTGAATCAATTATTGCTTCTAGCGATTTTGACTTTTCCCTTACGCCAATTATATCTCCGGCTTTAACAAGGGATGATGGTATATTAACCACCTCACCATTTACCGTAATGTGGCGGTGCGTTACCATTTGCCTTGCAGCTGCCCTTGTTGGAGCAACACCCAGGCGATAAACAACGTTATCGAGCCTTGATTCGAGTAGTTGCAGCAATACTTCACCTGTTACACCCTTACTGCGTGATGCATGCTCGAACAGGTTTCTGAACTGTTTCTCAAGCACCCCGTAGGTATATTTGGCTTTTTGTTTTTCTTTCAACTGGATACCATATTCGGAAGTTTTTCTTCTCCTTTTCATATTACCATGCTGTCCGGGTGGATAATTTTTCCTTTCCAGATGCTTATCGGTACCGAATATTGGATCCCCAAATTTCCTGGCTATTTTTGATTTTGGTCCTCTGTATCTTGCCATTTAAAAAATAGTTTTTATTCTTCTGATTGTTCTTTTTGCTTATACTCTCCTCCTGTTCGGCGGGCGGCAACCGTTATGCGGTATTGGTGTAACGTCAACTATTTCCATTACTTCAATTCCGCTGTTATGGATTGACCTGATTGCCGATTCCCTTCCTGAGCCAGGACCTTTAACGAATACTTTAACTTTGCGCAGACCCAGGTCATAGGCAACCCTGGCACAATCCTCGGCTGCCATCTGTGCGGCATATGGGGTATTCTTTTTTGATCCTTTAAATCCCATCTTACCCGCTGAAGCCCAGGTTATTACCTGCCCTGAATTATTCGTCAGTGAAATAATTATATTATTAAATGAAGAGTGTATATGAGCCTGGCCAACAGGTTCAATCTTCACTACTCTCCTTCTGGATGCTCCGGATTTCTTTGCCATAATCTAATTATTTAACAGCTTTCTTCTTGTTAGCTACAGTTTTCTTTCTTCCCTTGCGTGTACGGGCATTATTTTTAGTACTCTGACCTCTTACCGGCATACCTGTTCTGTGACGTATACCACGATAACAGCCGATATCCATTAATCTTTTGATATTCAGCTGCACATCAGATCTGAGTTCACCCTCAAGCTTGTATTCCTCATTCAGGATACGGCGGATTCTTGTCAACTCATCGTCATTCCAATCCTTAACCTTTTTATCCCAGTCAACCTTGGCTTTTGTCAGTACTTTCTGTGCACTGCTACGCCCTATCCCGTAAATATATGTAAGGGCCACTTCACCCCTTTTGTTTTTTGGTAAGTCTACACCAACTATTCGTGCCATATACCTTTTATTAAAATGTGTGCAAAGTTAAGTAAATTATCCCTGTCTCTGTTTAAACTTGGGATTTTTCTTATTTATCACGTACAAGCGTCCTTTTCTCCTGACTATTTTACAGTCAGCACTACGCTTTTTTAAAGATGCTCTTACTTTCATCACTAAAGTATTTATTTATATCTGAATGTTATTCGTCCCTTTGTCAAATCATATGGCGACATTTCAACCTTTACCCTGTCACCTGGTAATATTTTTATATAGTTCATTCTCATTTTCCCCGAGATATGAGCTGTAATAACGTGACCATTTTCAAGCTCAACCCTGAACATAGCATTGGAGAGAGCTTCAATTATTGTTCCGTCCTGTTCTATAGAAGGTTGCTTTGCCATATTATTAAATCTTATTTAATTCTTCATCAATATATTTGAAAGTAGTTAATACATCAGCCTTATTTCTACCCACTGCTACAGCATACTCAAAATGTGCCGAGGGTTTACCATCGGCTGTTCTTACAGTCCATCCATCCTTCATCTGCCTTACACTTCTTCCTCCCATATTTATCATTGGCTCTATACAGATAACCAGTCCTTTTCTCAGTTTAGGTCCTCTGCCTCTTTTACCGTAGTTTGGTATTTCCGGAGACTCATGCAGGTTTCTGCCCAGCCCGTGTCCAACAAGTTCCCTCACCACCGAGTATCCGCCACTCTCTGCTTTATTCTGTACGGCCCATGAAATATCTCCAACCCTGTTACCTGCAATAGCTTGCTTCACTCCTTCTTCAAGCGATTCCCTGGTATATTTCATCAGTCTTCTTTTTTCATCATCTACCTCACCTACAGGGAAGGTAAAGGCACTATCACCGTAATATCCCTCAAGCAATACTCCACAGTCAATTGATATAATATCGCCATCCTGCAGGATATAATTTGACGGGATACCATGAACAACTTCATCATTTACAGAGGTGCAGAGGGTGTTTGGAAAATTATTATATCCCTTAAAACCCGGAACCGCTTTATGATCGCGTATAAACTCTTCGGCAACCCTGTCAAGTTCAAGGGTAGTGATTCCAGGCCTGATGATTTTTGCCATTTCGGCAAGTGTTTTTGACACAAGCTGGTTACTCGATCTGAGCAATTCAATCTGTTCCTCTGTTTTTATATTCAACATCAAAGAACGTTTTTACATTGCAGAGACAGCCCCTGCCCTTCCTTTTATCCTGCCCGATTTCATCAATCCGTCATAGTGTCGCATGAGAAGGTGGCTTTCAATTTGCTGCAGGGTATCCAGTACGACACCCACAAGTATCAGCAACGATGTCCCTCCGTAAAACTGTGCAAATGGTGAACTCACACCAAATTTTACAGCGATAGCGGGTAATATAGCTATTATAGCCAGGAATATTGATCCCGGGAGTGTTATTCTTGACATTACCTGGTCAAGGAATTCAACTGTTTTCCTTCCGGGTTTCACCCCGGGTATAAATCCCCCGTTCTTTTTCATATCCTCTGCCATCTGTACCGGGTTAATTGTAACTGCGGTATAGAAATACGTAAAAGCTATAATCAGCAATGCCGTAACAAGATTATACCAGAACCCGTACATATTTGAAAAAGCGGTAACAAAACCTGACATTTGATCCGAGCTGGCGTATCCTGCTACTATTATCGGCAGCATCATTATTGCCTGTGCGAAGATAATTGGCATAACACCTGCTGCATTCACTTTGAGAGGGATATACTGCCTGACACCGCCGTATTGCTTATTGCCTATTATTCTCCTGGCATACTGTACAGGTATTCTTCGCGTACCCTGCACCAATAATATAGTACCAAGGATAACGGCAAAAAGTAAAACCATTTCAAGCAGCAGACCAACCAGACCTCCCGATCCATCGAGTCTTACACCCAGTTCAAATACAAAGGCCTGTGGCAATCGGGCAATAATACCTATCATAATAATCAGTGATATTCCGTTCCCTATTCCTTTATCAGTTATTTTTTCACCCAGCCACATTATAAACATTGTGCCCGCCGTGAGTATTATCACGGATGATATTTTAAACAGTGGTCCGCTCAATATGAAAGCGCTTGTGGGAAGCTGTGCGTTAAGGTTTGCCAGGTAAGTTGGTGCCTGGAGAAGGAGTATAGCAACAGTAAGGTACCTGGTATACTGGTTCATTTTCCTTCTTCCGCTTTCACCTTCACGCTGCAATTTCTGGAAATATGGAAATACAATTCCAAGGAGCTGTATTACAATCGAGGCTGAGATATAGGGCATGATACCCAGGGCAAATACTGAAGCCTGGGAGAAGGCACCTCCCGAGAACATATCAAGCAGCCCCATTATACCCGATGCTGTCTGGTTTCGGAGTGCATCAAGCTGTGCCGGGTCGACACCAGGCAGGGTAACATACTTACCGAACCTGTAAAGGAGAATAATTCCAAGAGTATAAATTATTCTGGCCCGGAGGTCTTCAATCTTGAATATGTTTCGTAATGTCTGAATTAATCTCATCCTAATTTATTTTTACTACTTTTCCCTGTTTGGCTTCGATGGCTTCGGCTGCTGCTTTTGAGAAAGCATGGGCGTGTACTTCAAGTTTCCTATCAAGCGATCCTTTAGCCAGGATTTTAACTCTTGCCTTCTTAGAAACCAGTCCTGCTCCAATCAATGTTTCCAGTGTTATGGTATCCAGTTGCTTCTTCTCTGCAAGTTTCTGGAGAGTACTTATATTGATTCCCTTGTATTCAATACGGTTCTGGTTTGTGAAACCGTACTTTGGAACTCTTCTTTGCAGGGGCATCTGACCGCCTTCGAAACCAACTTTCTTTGAGTATCCTGATCTCGATTTCTGTCCTTTGTGGCCCCTGGTGGATGTTCCTCCTCTTCCTGTACCCTGTCCACGTCCCAGGCGTCTGTCCTTTTTAACAATTCCTTCAGCCGGTTTTAGATTACTTAAGTCCATTTCAATCAGATATTTTAATTTTCCTTAAATTTCCTCAACTTTCACCAGGTGCTTAACAGCATTTACCATACCCAGTATCTGTGGTGTGGCTTCATGGTCAACACTCTGGTGCATCTTTTTCAGACCGAGTGCTGCCAGTGTCCTTTTCTGACGCTCAGGCCTGCCAATTTTAGATTTTATTTGTGTTACCCGAATCTTTGACATGATGATATATTTCTATCCGTTAAATACTTTATCTAGCGGTATTGACCTGTTATTAGCGACTGTATAGGCATCCCTGAGTTCCGTTAGTGCTTCAAAGGTTGCTTTTACGAGGTTATGGGGGTTAGATGAGCCCTTTGATTTGGCCAGCACATTTTTTATTCCCACACTTTCCAGTACAGCACGCATAGCACCACCTGCTTTTACACCGGTACCTTCAGAAGCCGGTTTCAGAAAAACCGACGCTCCACCATACTTTGCATACTGGACATGCGGTATTGTACCATTAATTACCGGCACCCGTATCAGGTTTTTCTTTGCATCTTCAACTCCCTTTGCTATAGCTGTGGTCACCTCATTGGCTTTGCCCAGTCCGTGGCCGGCAACACCATCTTCGTTACCTACTACCACAATCGCAGAAAAGCTGAATGTACGGCCTCCCTTTGTCACCTTCGTAACCCTCTGGATACTTACGAGCCTGTCTTTTAACTCAAGATCAATCGTCTTTACTCTTTTAATTTCTTTTGCCATATTCATTTAGAATTTTAAACCACCTTCACGGGCTGCTTCCGCAAGCGATTTTACCCTTCCATGATACTTATAACCACCCCTGTCGAAGACTATAGCTTCAATACCGGCTTGTTTACATTTACTTGCCAGCAATTTCCCTACCATGGCTGCCTGTTCTGTCTTGTTGCCTTTATCAGCAGAGGCAATTTCTTTTTCCCTTGATGAAGCCGACAGCAAGGTTTTCCTGTTTTCATCATCAATAACCTGCGCATAAATCTGCTTGTTACTTCTGAAAACTGCCACTCTTGGCCTTTCTGAAGTACCAAGTACTTTTTTGCGTATTCTCAGTTTTATCCTTTTTCTTCTTTCTGTTTTAGATAAGCTCATCACTCGATTATTTAATATTATACACTTGCTGACTTACCGGCTTTTCTTCTGAGATGTTCTCCGACGAACTTAATGCCTTTGCCTTTGTATGGTTCAGGTGGACGGAGTGATCTTATCTTTGCTGCTACATGTCCTATAAGCTGTTTATCGACACTGCTGAGTGTAATCACAGGATTACTTCTTCTTTCTGTTTTTGCTTCAACCTTTACTTCGGCAGGTAATTCAATCACTATATCATGCGACAGCCCTACACTGAGCTCCAGTCTTTGACCGTTTGCCTCAGCACGGAATCCGACACCAACCAGTTCAAGTTGCTTTGTATATCCTTCGGATACACCCACCACAGCATTGTTTATCAACGCCCTGTACAAACCATGCAATGATTTATGCTTCTTTGATTCAGAAGGACGTTTTATATTGACTGTATTGTCTTCAACTTCCACCATTATTTCTTTATCAACGCTGACTGATATCTCGCCCAGTGGACCTTTAAGGTTGACTTTATTATCATCAGTAACATTAACTGTTACCCCTGATGGAAGACTTACGGGTAGATTTCCTATTCGTGACATTTTAAAATAATCCTCTTTTTAATAAACATAACACAATACTTCACCACCAACTTTCAGTTTCCTTGCTTCCTTATCGGTAATAACACCCTGTGATGTTGACAGGATAGCAATGCCCAGCCCGTTAAGGACCCGTGGCAGTTTATCCACACTGGCATATTTCCTCAATCCGGGGCGACTTATCCGCTCCAGAGATTTAATAGCTGAAACCTTACTTTCGGGATGGTATTTAAGGGCGATTTTGATAATCCCCTGAGTACCATCATCAACATATTTATAACTAAGGATATATCCCTTTTCATATAATATTTTTGTAATATCCTTCTTCAGATTTGATGCAGGAATTTCCACCACTTTATGTTTGGCGGTAATAGCATTCCTTATTCTGGTAAGAAAATCTGCAATTGGATCAGTCATTCTTTCTAGTTTTAAAAATTAATTTTTACCAGCTGGCTTTTTTAACGCCAGGTATTAGTCCTTCCGAAGCCATTTCCCTGAAGGTTATACGGCTAATTCCGAATTGTCTCATATATCCTCTCGGCCTGCCTGTAATACTGCAACGGTTATGTAAACGTATAGGGTTTGAATTTCGTGGCAGACGGCTAAGGCCAACATAATCTCCTTCAGTCTTAAGCCTGGCTCTTTTAGCTTCAAATTTCTTAACAAGCCTTGCACGTTTTACCTCACGGGCTTTCATTGATTCTTTAGCCATAATTTATCAGTTTTTTTGTGTTTTAAATGGTAAGCCATAATGGCGCAATAAAGCAAATCCTTCTTCATCGGTTTTGGCTGAAGTAACAAATGTGATCTGTAATCCCATTATTTTTACCACCTTATCAATATCTATCTCCGGAAAGATAATCTGTTCTGTTATCCCCAGAGTGTAATTTCCACGTCCGTCGAGCTTATTGCTAATGCCTTTAAAGTCGCGAATACGAGGCAGTGCAACCCTGACGAGTCTTTCAAGGAATTCGTACATCTTCTCTCTCCTGAGAGTTGTCATCACACCAATAGGCATGTTTCTTCTCAGTTTGAAGTTGGAGATATCCTTTGTTGAAACAGTCTGAACAGACTTCTGTCCTGATATAGCAGTTATTTCCTCTGTACCAACATCGATAAGTCTCTTGTCAGCGATAGACTGTCCTATCCCCTGGTTTATTATTATCTTCTCAAGGCGCGGAACCTGCATGACGGTTTTATAACCAAATTCCTTCATTAGTGCAGGAACGATCTCTTCCCTGTATTTTTTATGTAAAGTAGGCGTATACATTATTTGATCTCCTCTCCTGATTTTTTAGAATAACGCACAAGCTTCTCTTTCTTATTTAATTTCCTGCCCACGCGAGTACCATCACCTGAAGCAGGATCAACTAACATCAGATTTGAAATATGTATAGTAGCTTCCTTCTTTATTATCCCACCCTGGGGATTCTGGGCATTAGGCTTGGTATGTTTTAAAACCATGTTCACACCTTCAACTATTGCCCTTTTTTTCTTTCTGTCAACTTCCAGAACACGGCCTCGTTGTCCTTTCGATTCACCTGTTATCACTACAACAGTATCTCCTTTTTTGACATGTAGTTTTTCTTGCATTGCTTTAATTTTACTATAACACTTCAGGTGCCAGTGATACAATCTTCATATATTTTTCACGTAATTCCCTGGCCACAGGTCCGAAAATACGGGTACCGCGCACCTCATCCAGGTTATTCAGCAGCACAACTGCGTTATCATCAAAACGGATATAAGAGCCATCGGCCCTTCGTATTTCCTTGTTTGTTCTTACGACCACAGCTTTGGAAACCATTCCTTTTTTAGCCTCTCCTGAAGGGATAGCGCTTTTCACTGTGACCACGACCTTATCACCTATAGAAGCATACTTTTTTCTGCTTCCACCAAGCACTCTTATTACCAGTACCTCCTTGGCGCCGGTATTATCAGCTACAGATAGTTTACTTTCCTGTTGTACCATAATTACTTGACTCTTTCAATTACTTCAACCAATCTCCAGGATTTTCTCTTGCTCAGAGGCCTGGTTTCCATAATACGCACGGTATCTCCAATGTTACATGTATTTTCCTCATCATGTGCAAGAAGCTTCTTTGTTTTGTTCACAAACTTACCGTAAATAGGATGTTTAACCTTTCTTTTTACGGCAACGGTAATTGATTTGTCCATTTTATTACTGACAACAATACCTGTGCGTTCTTTTCTTAAATTTCTTTCCATTGTTGATACTAGCTATTTTGTTCTTCATTCAACTCTTTCTGCCCATTTTGTTGTTCAATCAACTCTCTGTGGCGTAACTCAGTTAGCAATCTTGCTATATTACCTCTTGTTTCCTTTATCTTATTAGGATTATCAAGTGGTGTAATTGCATGATTAAGTCTCATGCGCACGAGTGATGTTCTTTCATTATCAATCCTTTCAAGGATCTCCTGGGTTGTCAATTCCCTTATTTCTGAACTTTTCATTTCACTACTCTTTATTCTTGAACATAATCATACCTAACTATAAACTTGGTAGTAATAGGCAGTTTCTGCGCTCCCAGTCTCAATGCTTCCCTTGCAACATCAAAGGGCACACCTTCACATTCCATGATTATCCTTCCGGGAGTTACCGGTGCAACAAATCCTTCAGGAGCACCTTTACCTTTACCCATCCTTACCTCTGCGGGTTTTTTCGTTATGGGCTTATCGGGGAAGATACGTATCCACAGCTGCCCTTCACGTTTCATGTGACGCGTAACTGCCTGACGAGCTGACTCGATCTGTCTTCCGGTGATCCATGCAGACTCCAGTGCCTTAATGCCAAAGGACCCGAAAGCAAGCTGATTACCTCTCTGGGCATTTCCTTTCATCCTTCCTTTCTGACGTCTTCTGTATTTTGTTTTTTTAGGTTGTAACATTTCTTACTATCTTAAAATCCTGCTATCTAGTATCTTTTGAGACGCGATGAACCGTGTCTTTACATATCATTTTTTTCTTTTTCTGATTCCGGATCCCCTTGCTGCTTTCTGACTTTTTATTGCAATATCCGGTGAAAGGTCACGCTTACCATAAACTTCACCATTGCATATCCATATCTTTATCCCTATTAACCCAACCTTTGTAAGTGCCTCGGCCAGTGCATAATCGATATCAGCCCTGAATGTGTGCAGAGGTATACGACCTTCCTTGTAAGTCTCATTTCTTGCCATTTCGGCTCCACCAAGTCGGCCTGAAACAAGCACTTTTATACCTTCAGCACCCATCCTCATTGTGGAAGCTATAGCCATTTTAATGGCCCGGCGGTACGAAATCTTACCCTCAATCTGTCGAGCAATATTATTTGCAACAATTGTGGCGTCAAGTTCAGGACGTTTAACTTCAAAAATATTTATCTGTACTTCCTTTTTGGTTATCTTCTTTAATTCTTCTTTAAGTTTATCAACTTCCTGTCCGCCTTTACCTATTATTATACCAGGGCGAGCAGTGTTTACAGTAACAGTAATAAGTTTAAGTGTTCTTTCAATAATTATCTTGGATATACTGGCCTTTGCCAGCCTGGCATTAAGGTATTCCCTTATCCTGGTATCTTCAACCAGTTTTCCGGAGAAATCCTTGCCACCGTACCAGTTTGAATCCCAGCCTTTTATTATACCAAGCCTATTACCTATCGGATTTACTTTTTGTCCCATCTATTTTATTTTGATGAATTTTCTATTTCTTCTTCCTTATTCAAACTATCAAGAATAAGTGTTACATGATTGGATCTTTTTCTTATCCTGTAGGCACGCCCCTGCGGGGCTGTTTGCAGCCTCTTCAGTGTACGTCCCTGGTTAACAAAAGCCTCTTTAACATAAAGTTTACTTTCTTCAATACGCACACCCTCGTTTTTTGCCTGCCAGTTGGCTATTGCCGAAAGAAGAAGTTTTTCAACATTGTGTGAAGCTTCCTTCGAACTGTATTTCAAAACATCAAGGGCTTTGTTAACTTCCATACCTTTGATCATATCCGTTACCAGCCTCATTTTACGCGGAGAGGTAGGGCAGTTTCTCAGGACTGCCTGATATGTTTTAAGTTTCTCCTCTTTACGCTTTTCAGCTGAAATTCTTTTTCTTGCACCCATTTGTCAGGTTTTTTATCTTATCAAATAATCTTTATCTCTGTTTGCCACCATGCCCCCTGAAAATACGGGTTGGAGCAAATTCACCCAGTTTATGACCTACCATGTTTTCAGTTATATAGACAGGGATGAATTTATTTCCATTATGAACAGCAATTGTATGACCTACGAAATCCGGTGATATCACCGATCTTCTCGACCATGTTTTAATCACTGATTTTTTCCCTGAGTCGTTCATTTCTGTCACTCTTTTTTCGAGCTTAAAGTCGATAAACGGTCCTTTTTTAATAGATCTGGTCATATTATTAAGTCAATTATTTTTTCCTTTTTTCAATAATATATTTATTGGAATATTTCTTCTTGCTCCTTGTCTTGTAACCTTTTGCAGGCAGACCTGTTCGTGAACGCGGGTGTCCTCCTGAAGCACGTCCTTCACCTCCACCCATAGGATGGTCAACCGGGTTCATTGCAACACCTCTTGTTCTTGGTCTGCGTCCAAGCCACCTGCTGCGGCCGGCCTTACCTGATATTTCCAGTATATGATCAGGATTTGACACTGTTCCCACTGTAGCCCTGCACTGTACCAGTACAATCCTTGTTTCGCCCGAGGGCAGTTTTACAGTGGCATATTTTCCTTCCCTTGCCACAAGCTGTGCATATGAACCGGCACTTCTTGCCATTGCACCGCCCTTACCCGGTTTAATTTCAATATTATGGATAATGGTACCCAGCGGCATATCTGAGAGGGGTAATGCATTACCTACCTCGGGGGCAACTCCCTTACCTGATACAACAGTCTCCCCAACCTGTAATCCCTGGGGAGCAATAATATACCTCTTTTCGCCATCTTCGTAGAACAACAGAGCAATTCTTGCTGAACGGTTGGGGTCATACTCTATCGATTTAACGGTTGCCTTTACTCCATCTTTATCGCGTCTGAAGTCAATTTCCCTGTATCTTCTCTTGTGACCTCCACCAATGTACCTCATTGTCATCCGTCCACTATTATTCCTTCCCCCGCTTTTTTTCAATGGGCGCAGGAGCGATTTTTCAGGTTCAGTAACCGTTATAGTATCACGGGAGCTGATTATTTTATGCCTCTGACCTGGTGTTACAGGTTTAATTTTTCTAACTGCCATAATCCAATTATATATTGCTATAGAAATCAATTGTCTCGCCCTCGGCCACTGTTATGATAGCCTTCTTATAAACAGGTGTCCGACCGGACATTATACCTGACTTTGTATAGCGTACCTTCTTTTTGCCATTATAGATCATAGTCTTAACCGATTCAACGGTCACACCATACATTTCTTCAACGGCTTTCTTAATCTGTACCTTATTTGCATCTTTCGCAACTATGAAGCCATAACGATTGAATTTATCGCTCTGGTTAGTCATTTTTTCTGTTACTATCGGCTTCAGTAAAATATCCATTACTAAAAGTTTTCTAATTTTTAAATGTTGAATGCAAAACGTCAACGGCGCTCTCGACAAGGATTAAAACCGAAGCTTTTGTAATTATGTAAGTGTTTAACTCTTCGCTAGTTACAACTTCGATATCCTTCAAATTTCGAGATGACAAATATACATTTTTATTTGGTTCCGGAAAAACTATCAGGGATTTTTTGCCCGCCAGGTTCAGATTAGCCTCCAGTCTTGCAAGTTCCCTTGTTTTCGGTTCTTCAAAACTGAAGTCCTCCAGAACAATAATACTTTTGCTTTTTGCCTTGTAAGCAAGGGCAGATTTTCTGGCCAGTTGCTTTATTTTCTTATTAAGCTTAAAGCCATAGAATCTTGGTCTTGGGCCGAACACACGTCCGCCTCCCCTGAAAATAGGGTTTTTAATATCACCGAAGCGGGCGGTACCTGTGCCTTTTTGTCTTTTTATCTTACGGGTACTCCCAGTGACATCGCCTCTTTCTTTGGTACTGTGTGTCCCCTGCCTCCTGTTAGCCATATACTGTTTCGTGTCGAGGTATATAGCATGGTCATTAGGTTCAATACCAAATATTGTATCATCGAGGCTTACTTTTCTTCCGGTATCTTTACCTTCTATATCTAATACTGCTATTTTCATTACTTTGTAATTATTAAGTAACCACCTTTAGGACCGGGAACCGATCCTTTTACTATCAACAAATTACTGTCAGGAATGAGTTTAATAACCCGGAGGCTTATTGCCATAACCTTGTTATCTCCTTTATGCCCGGCCATTTTCATTCCTTTGAATACTTTGGATGGATAAGATGATGCACCAAGTGATCCCGGTGCCCTTTGCCTGTTGTGCTGTCCGTGAGTGATATCACCAACGCCCCTGAAGGAATGGCGTTTTACCACACCTTGGAAACCTTTTCCTTTTGACCATCCCCTTACGTCAAGCCATGTATCATCATCAAACAGGTTTACATCGAGAACATCACCGGTTTTATATTTCCCCTTGGGGAAACCGGTAAATTCAATGACCATCTTTTTAGGACCTGTACTGGCCTTTTTAAAATGACCTATCTCAGCCTTTGTACTGTTCTTTTCTTTCTTATCATCATAGCCCAGCTGCAGTGCATTGTAACCGTCATTTTCTTCAGTTTTGATCTGGGTAACAACACAAGGTCCGGCTTCGATTACCGTACAAGGAATATTTTTTCCGTTTTCATCGAAAACAGAAGTCATCCCAACTTTTTTACCTATTAATCCCTGCATTTTTCTAAGTCTTTACTGGTTTCACACTTTGATTTCTACTTCCACACCGCTTGGCAACTCGAGTTTCATTAATGCATCAATTGTCTTTGGCGTTGAGCTGTAAATATCGAGCAGCCTTTTGTAGCTAGACAACTGGAATTGCTCTCTCGACTTTTTATTTACGAATGTTGACCGGAGTACAGTAAACACTCTCTTATGTGTCGGCAGAGGTATAGGGCCACTTACGACAGCACCAGTAGATTTTACCGTCTTAACGATCTTCTCTGCGGATTTATCCACGAGGTTGTGATCATAAGATTTCAGTTTAATACGAATTTTCTGACTCATCTCTAATAGAATTTACCTTTAATTTGTTCTATAATCTTTTTTGAAATTTCTTCAGGCACTTCCTCGTAGTGGGAATACTCCATTGTTGAAGTAGCCCTTCCGGAAGTCAGGGTTCTCAGTACAGTAACATAACCGAAGTTTTCTGCCAGCGGCACTTTTGCTTTTATAACCCTTGAACCTGCTTTCGATTCCATACCTTCCACTTTTCCTCTTCTCCTGTTGAAATCACCTACCACATCGCCTACAAACTCCTCGGGGGTGACTACCTCTGCCTTCATTATGGGTTCGAGCAGCACAGGGTTACATTTATGGGCTGAATGCCTCAGTGCCTGGCGTGCGGCAATTTCAAATGATAGTGTATCCGAGTCAACCGGATGGTATGAACCGTCCTTGAGTACAACTTTCAGGTTATAGAGGGGGAATCCTGCGAGAGGGCCATTTTCCATGCCGATTCTGAACCCCTTTTCCACTGAGGGGATAAATTCCCGCGGTATATTACCTCCTTTGACCTGATCGATAAACTGAAGCCCGGTAAATCCTTCTTCAGCAGGCATTATTTCAACCTCTATATCAGCAAATTTACCCTTACCACCTGTTTGTTTCTTAAACACTTCATGGTGTTCGACACTAGTGGTAAGTGCTTCTTTATATGCAACCTGTGGTTTACCCTGGTTGCATTCAATCTTGAACTCTCTTTTCAGACGGTCGATAAGTATTTCCAGGTGTAATTCACCCATTCCACTTATAATGGTTTGCCCGCTATCGGGATCGGATTTAACCTGGAATGTAGGATCTTCCTCTGCCAGTTTATTGAGTGCTATGGCCAGTTTATCCACATCAGCCTGTGTTTTGGGCTCAACAGCAACTCCTATAACCGGTTCCGGAAATTCCATAGACTCAAGCCATATCGGCTTGTGGATCGCACACAATGTATCTCCTGTTTTAATGTCTTTCGGACCAGAGGCTGCACATATATCACCTGCTGATATACTATCCTTGGGATTCTGTTTATTAGCATGCATCTGGAACAGGCGGTTTATTCTTTCTCTTTTGCCCGTGCGCATATTAAGAACCATGTCTCCTGATTTCAGAATACCCGAATATACACGAAGGAAAGCCAGTCGTCCCACGAAAGGATCTGTGGCTATTTTAAAGGCCAGGGCAGCCATTGGTTCTTCATCATCAGGCATACGCACAACCATCTCATTGTTTTTTGGATTTATACCTTTTACACCCCCTATCTCCAGTGGTGAAGGTAAATAGGCGACAATGGCATCAAGCAGTCTCTGTATCCCCTTGTTCTTGAAAGCTGATCCGCAGAGGACCGGTACAGCGAGCCCTTCAATTGTTGACTTACGCATAACCGAGAGCATATCTTCCCTTGTAATTGAATCTGGATTTTCCAAGTATCTCTCAAGCAAAGTATCATCAGCCTCGGCCACGGCTTCTATAAGCTTTCCCCTCCATTCTTCTGCTTCCTCTTTCAGTTCTTCCGGAATATCATGTAGCTCATATCTTGTTCCAAGGGTCTCGTCACTGAACCAAACGACAGCTTTATTTTCTATAAGGTCTATAACACCTGTGAAATCATCGCCTGAACCTATTGGAATCTGCACCGGAACCGCGTTTGCGCTCAGTTTGTTCTTGATTTGCTCAACGACGCTGAAATAATCAGCACCAACCCGGTCCATTTTGTTCACAAAGGCTAATTTCGGCACGCCATATTTATCGGCCTGCCTCCACACTGTTTCCGATTGCGGTTCAACACCACCGACGGCGCAGAAAATAGCGATAGCTCCGTCAAGCACTCTCAGTGAACGTTCAACCTCCACTGTGAAGTCAACGTGACCCGGAGTGTCAATAATATTGATTTTATAGTCTTTATCCCGGTATTTCCAGAAGGTAGTGGTGGCTGCAGAAGTTATGGTAATACCTCTCTCCTGTTCCTGGATCATCCAGTCCATCTGAGCATTACCATCATGCACTTCACCCATGCGATGGGTACGACCGGTATAAAACAGAATTCGCTCTGTTGTGGTGGTCTTACCTGCATCGATGTGTGCCATGATGCCAATATTTCGTGTATATTCGAGGATATTACTCATATTGCTTTTTGGTCTATCTAAAACCGGAAATGGGCAAATGCTTTATTTGCTTCAGCCATCCGGTGTGTGTCTTCTTTTCTTTTAAATGCTCCTCCTTCACCATTATATGCTGCAATAACTTCTGCAGCCAGTCTCTCTGCCATGTTTTTCCCCGGTCTTTTACGGGCAAAGAATATAAGGTTCTTCATGCTTATACTTATTTTCCTGTCTCCCCTGACTTCCATGGGCACCTGAAATGTGGCACCACCTACTCTGCGGCTTTTCACCTCAACCTGTGGTGTAACATTTTCGAGTGCCTGCTTCCAAATTTCCAGGGCACTCTTTTCCTGGTCCTTCATCTTCCCTTCAACAATGTCCAGAGAATCATAAAATATCTTGAATGCAAGATTTTTCTTACCGTTCAGCATCAGGTTATTAACAAACCTGGTTACATAAGGGTCATTGAATTTAGGATCAGGAAGAATGATCCTCCTTTTTGGTCTTGATTTTCTCATTATCTAACTCCTTACATTGTTAACAACTATTTTTTGGGCTTTTTGGCCCCATATTTTGAACGTCTCTGCGTACGGCCTTCGACACCTGATGTGTCAAGTGCTCCACGTATGAGGTGGTACCGTACTCCCGGAAGGTCTTTAACCCTTCCTCCCCTTAGCAAAACTATTGAGTGTTCCTGGAGATTATGTCCTTCTCCCGGGATATAAGCATTGACTTCCTTGCCATTCGTAAGCCTTACCCTTGCAACTTTACGCATGGCTGAATTAGGCTTCTTAGGTGTTGTTGTGTATACACGTACACATACACCCCTTCGCTGAGGACATGAATCCAAAGCAGGTGCTTTGCTTTTCTCAGCAAGCTTTTTTCTACCCTTTCTAACTAATTGTTGTATCGTTGGCATAAATACAATTGTTTATATTAAACTGTAAATAAAAATATCCATCTTCATCACGGGGTAAAATTCCCCGCCTGCAGCATCTTGCAGCTATACTGGTTTTCGCTCTCTTTATGTACCTGAAAAACGTAAGTTATTTACAGGTTCCTTCCCGATTGTTTCCCTGGAAAATTTTTTATTCACTTACTCTGAGGAGGAAACCACCGGTACTCCTGGGTCTCAAAAACCGGCGCAAAGAAATGCAATTTTTTTGTAACATGCAAACAATGGATGAAGAAAACTAGTATTTTTTTTTATTATCTTTGTCCGCTCAAATCGGGTATATATAAAATATTGTATAATAAATAATAATTGTAAAGGATGAAAAAATATCAAGCCGGACAGATCAAGTCAATAGCACTTCTTGGAAATTCGGGCTCAGGCAAAACAACTTTTGCTGAAGCAATGCTTTTCAATGGTGGAATTATTGAAAGAAGAGGCTCTGTTGAACACAAGAACACCGTATCTGACTACCGACCCATAGAGCATGAGAACGAGAACTCTATTTTCTCGTCAGTACTTTATACCGAATATGATGATCATAAAATTAACATCCTTGACACACCCGGACTTGATGATTTTGCAGGTGGAGTGATATCATCATTACATGTTGCAGATTCGTCTGTGTTATTGATCAATGTCCAAAACGGTGTTGAAGTGGGGACCGAGATACATTTCCGTCATGCTGAAAAACAGAGTAAGCCTGTCATCATATGCATTAATGGCCTTGACCATGAGAAAACAAATTTTGATAAATCAATGGAGATGCTCAGGGACCGTTTCGGGGGAAATGTCACACTGATACAATACCCTGTAAACGAAGGACAGGATTTTGATTCTATAATTGATGTCATCAAAATGAAGATGCTCAGATATCCCAAAGGCGGTGGAAAATACGAAGAGGTGGATATTCCTTCTGAATATGCTGACAGAGCTGAAGAATTACAGTCAGAGCTTATAGAGAAAGCTGCTGAAAATGATGAGTCATTAATGGAGATTTTCTTTGAAAATGACACCCTCACCGAGGAAGAGATGAAGAGCGGCATTAAAATAGGCCTGATAAACAGGGGAATTTTCCCTGTATTATGCTCCTCGGCAAAAAATAATATCGGGGTTGACAGGCTCGCTGAATTTATCTGCAATGTAGCTCCTGCCGCTGCAGATATGCCCGAGTGGACAACTGAGGACGGTAATAAAGTGAAATGTGATGCTGATAGCCCTGCTGCATTATTTGTCTTTAAATCCTCAATGGAAGAACATATAGGAGAAATAAACTACTTTAAGGTAATATCGGGTAAAATAACTGAAAATCTTGATGTTGTTAATGCTAATAATAGCACCAAGGAAAGGTTATCACAGTTATATGTCAGTACGGGGAAAAACAGGACGAAAATATCAGAGCTTGCAGCCGGAGATATAGGTGCAGTGGTGAAGCTGAAAAATACCAAAACGAACCATACTCTTAACAGCCAGGGAAGCCAGAAATTCCCGCAGATAAAATTCCCGGAACCAAAATACCGCACTGCCATTAAGCCCCTCAGTGAAGGAGACGAAGAGAAGCTCGGAGAAGCACTGAGCCGAATGCACCAGGAAGATCCCACAATACTGGTTGAATATTCAAAAGAGCTTAAGCAGATAATAGTTCACGGACAGGGCGAGTATCATTTGAATATACTGAAATGGCATCTTGACAATATTTTCAAGATTGAAACCGAATTTTATGCCCCCAAAATACCTTATCGTGAAACTATTACCAAAGCAGCGCAGGCTGACTACAGGCATAAGAAACAGTCAGGTGGCGCCGGCCAGTTCGGAGAGGTGCATATGATTATTGAACCATATGAAGAAGGTTCGGCTCCAAATCCTTTAATGAAAATAAATGGCAAGGAATATAAGCTGTCAATTAGAGACAAAGAAGAATATAAGCTTTCATGGGGAGGAGTGCTTGAATATATAAATTGTATCGTAGGTGGCTCTATTGATGCAAGGTTTATGCCGGCTATCCTGAAAGGTATAATGGAAAAAATGGAAGAAGGACCTCTTACGGGTTCATATGCCCGTGACATCAGGGTCTATGTATATGACGGTAAAATGCACCCGGTAGATTCAAACGAGATATCATTTAAACTTGCAGGCCGCAATGCCTTCAGCATAGCTTTCAAAGCCGCCAATCCCAAAATACTTGAACCTGTATATGACGTTGAAATAATGGTTCCTTCAGACAGGATGGGTGATGTTATAAGTGACCTGCAGGGACGCAGAGGTATGGTGCTTGGAATGAACAGCGAAAAAGGGTTTGAAGTGGTAAAAGCAAAAGTTCCCCTGGCTGAAATGAATAAATACTCAACAGCACTGAGCTCGCTCACGGGAGGACGTGCAATGTATACCATGAAATTTGCTGAATACGTACAGGTTCCTTCCGATATCCAGGATTCTGTAATCAAGGCTTACACGGCTCAGCAGGAGGAAGAATAGAACAGATTACTCAGATTTTATACCAGATCACACAGATAAATGACAGGCATGGATATTAAAACCATGCCTTTTTTATTATATTCTCATTAACTTTGTAGTGAATATTAAAATCTATAATTATGAAACGAACATATATCAGTTTATTATTAATTGTTTGCGCCTTATCACTGTCAGCCCAGAACCTTTGGCTTGGGGCAGAGGGACAGAAGTTTTATGACGAACTTATTCTGAGGAAAGCTGCCAGGGGAGAAGTTGAAAGTTACGAAGGATCTCCCTACATGGACGAGGAATTTACTGAAGCAACTATAGTATCATCGGAAAACCAGGTGTTCAATAAAGTGCCTTTAAGGTATAATGTTTATTACGATCTTTTTGAGGTTCAGTTGGATGAAGGTGTTTTTAACCTTAAGCGCGGCGGAGTGGTGGCGAAAGTCAGTCTGCAGGGGCATGACTTTGTATATACCACGTACGATTATCAATCAACTGAAGGAGAAGGTTACCTCGAACTTATTATTGAAGGCAGGTATAAACTTTATAAGCAACACCAGATAGTATTTAAGGAAGCTGAACCTGCGCAACCTTACCAGGAAGCCAAACCAGCCATGTTTCAGGAACGAGACCCATTGTTTTACATAGCCTTTAATGACAACCGGCCTGTATTTATCAAGAATAAGAGCAACCTGATGGAAATTGCCGGGGATAATGAGAAAGCCCTTAAGGATTTCATCAAGGACAACAGGATTAAGATAAGGGATGAAGAAGATATTGTGAAGGTGGTTGAATATCTGAATTATGAATAATGAATATCGAATACCGAATGTCGAATTACATTTGGAATACGCATTTCAACATTCGATATTCGTTACTCGTTATTCAATAAGAACCGGTAACATCCCAGACAAATGCCCTTGCCCCTACATCCGTATTCTGCTCATCCATCTTTTTCACGGCATTAAGCAGTTTGTCCACCTTCTCATCTTCAACAATGGTTAGGGTGGCTGAATTAATCTCCGGCCATGTATGCGTTCCCAGGTGAGGAACACCTCCCCTGCTACCGCGCCCTTTCATATTATTCCATTCCGAATACCCGCTTATTCCAAAACTGTCGAGTATGAAATCAACTTTCTCATTATGAGCCTGGTTATATACTATAAATACTGCTTTCATAATCAATTTTTTAACTTGTTGTCATTTCAGCTCCATTAAGGAAATCATATTTCTCCTGCGCTTTACGTTTTTTATCTCTTTCTCCTCTCCTGGCAAAAATCACATATACAACAGGAACAAGTACAAGGGTAACCATTGTAGAGAAGATAAGTCCACCGATAACTGATATTCCCATTGGGCTCCATATTTCTGATCCTTCACCTATGCTCATTGCAAGAGGGAACATTGCTAAAATGGTGGTGGCAGAAGTCATCAATACAGGTCTTAACCTTGACCGGCCAGAGACTGAAACAGCCTCATAGAGTTCAAGACCTCTGTCACGCTGAAGATTTATAAAATCAACAAGCACTATAGCATTCTTAACAACTATACCTATAAGCATAACAGCGCCTATACCTGCAATGAGGTTCAGAGTTGTACCTGTAACAAAAAGTGCAATTGCTACACCTGAGAATGAGAAAGGTATCGAAAACATGATTATCAGAGGCATTTTTAAGGATTCAAACTGGGAGGCCATGACGAGGTATACCAGGATAAGGCTAACCACCATTAAAAGGCCAAGGTCCGTGAAAGATTCCATTTGTTCCTCTATAGTACCCGATATTTGTACCTGGACACCTGACGGTGTTTCAAGATCAGCAATAACCTGTTCTATGTCATTTGCTATATCACCAAGTGCTCGTTGATAGGGTGTTGCAGAGACAGTTAGAATCCTCTGTCTTCTTTTATGTTCAATATTTGGTGCAGACAGGTATTCTTTAATCTCGGCAATTTCTCCCAGTTTCACGCTCTGGCCCTGGCTGTTCATGATACTGATATTCATGACATCAGTAATGGAATTCCTGGACTCTTCTTTGAATCTGACAATAACATCATATTCATCGCCAAACTCCCTGAGGCGTGTAGCTGTCATACCATCAACCCTGTTTTTAATAGCCGTGGATACTGTAGCTGTGTTAAGGCCATGTCTTATCATTTTTTCCTGGTCAAGTACTATCTGTAACTCAGGTTTTGAAGGATCACGACTTATCTGAACATCCTTGGCCCCTTCAATCATACTGATCTTAGATGCCAACTCTTCTGCAACTATGTTTGTTTCTGCAATATTGTACCCGTATATATCTACTTCAATATTATTGCCCATGAAACCCATTCCTCCTCCGCCACCGGCATCAACCTGGTAGCTAATAATTTCAGGGAATTTATCCAGTTCCTCCCTGAATGCCTCGGCGATTTCCCAAACCGTTCTATCCCTCTCTTCAACTTCAGACAGGCGAAGGGTATAAGATATTGTATGTGTACCGGAAGTTGAGAACAATGAAGCAAAATTAACTCCCTCTCCTGTGCCGGTGGATGATGATACCAGTTCCACTTCGGGAAATGATGTCTCAATAATATTGCCAAGCTGTTCTGTCACCTCCTTTGTAACGCTCACTCTTGTACCTGTTTGCAATTCAATGCTCGCTGTTATATTTGATTCATCAGCCTGGGGTATGAACTCGGTGCCCACAGATGTTAGTAGCATCATTGATCCTACAAATACAAATATTGATATAAGAGTCACAATAGTTTTATGCCTGAGTGACCACCTGAGGGTTGATTCATAGAATCCTTCAAACCTGTCAATTCCTTTCTTTATCGTATTATCATAACTGAATTTCCTTTTAGGTTTATTGTTGATACGCAGTCTTAGAAGCAATGCACTCAGGGTAGGAGTAAGTGTTATTGCGGCAATTGTTGATGTTACAACCGTGAGTGTCACAATCAGCCCCAGCTGTCTGAAAAGCACACCTGTCAATCCACCTACGAAAGTTAAGGGGAAGAAAACAGCTACTACTGTAAGTGTGGTAACTATTACGGCAAGCCATACCTCATTTGTGGCATAAATAGCAGCTTCGCGCGGATGGCTCTTTCTCTCAATGTGCTTGGTAATGTTCTCAAGTATAACAATTGCATCATCAACCACCATACCAATGGCAATGGATAATGATGAAAGGGAAATTATGTTAATGGAATTACCCGAAATAAAAAGGTAAATGAATGCAACTATCAGGGATATTGGTATCGTAAGGATAACAATGAATGTAGCCCTCCAGCGGCCAAGGAAGAACAACACAACCAGAATCACAAATATGGCTGCGAACAAAAGTGCGTTTGTAAGATTATTTATAGATCCTACGATAAATTCCGATGCATCCAGTATAGGTTCTATCTTAACATCCGGTGGAAGATCTTTTTCCAGATCTTTCAGTGTTTTTTTAACTTCCCTTGCCACCTCCACCGTATTACCACCGGACTGCTTCTGAACAAACATACGCATCCCCAGCACACCGTTAATTCGTTCTTCCAGTTTGGTGTCTCTCACTGTATCCTTAATATCAGCAATATCACTGAGATAGATGGTATTGCCATTATAGCTTCCAACCACGATTTCTTTAAGCATATCACTGCCAACAAACTCACCCTGTATCCGTAATGGATAGTCCAGCTTACCCATTTCAAGAAATCCTGCAGGTGTATTGAGGTTTTCAGCCATTAAAATGCTGCCAATTTGTTCAATTGTCATGTTATATGCTTCAAGCTTCCGGGGATCAACCTCAACATATATTTCCCTGCCCGGTGCTCCGGCAATACCTACCGAACCGATACCCTCGATCCTGTTCAGGGGATTTACAATCTTCTCATCCAGTATCTTTTCCAATCCTTCATAACTTTCCTCCGCTGTGATAGCATAGAATATTATCGGCATCATGCTGGAATTAAATTTCAGGATGGTAGGGTCTTCAGCATCCTCGGGAAGGAAGCTGACAATGAAATTCATTGCATCCCTTACTTCATTTGCCGCTTCATCGAGGTTTGTTTCATATTCGAATTCAAGAAATATGATTGAGGTGTTATCGCTGGATACAGATGTGATCTCTTTCAGATTACTAACAGTATTTAATGAACCTTCCAATAAATCCGTTACATTGGTCTCAATATCAGATGCACTTGCACCGGGATAGGAAGTAAAAACTGTGAGGAAAGGCAGTTCAATCTCAGGATACAAATCCACCGGTAGCCTTGTTAGTGAATATAACCCTACAACCATCAAAGCGACAAATATCAGTATGGTTGTTAGTGGCCTTTTTACTGCACTGCTATATATACTCATTTAAGTTTATTTTCAGAGTGATTAATTAACTACATTGATTTTATCGTTGTCTGTGAGTTTCGTCTGTCCGTCAACAACAAGCATATCACCCACTGCAAGATCATCACTGATGATCTCAAGCATTTCATCATAGCGTTTACCTATTTTTACCTGGTACCTCTTGGCAATACCATTCCTGTCAACAAATATATACCTGTTATTTGTTCCTTCCTGCTGCAGGACAACATTAGAAGGAACAACGAAAGCTTCTTCCTCACCAAGGAACATTGATACCCTGATAAACATTCCGGGTTTGAGTTTAAAATTACTATTTGGAACAGTTATCTCAACTTCAAATGACCTTGTCATTGGATCAATGGTAGGATAAACAAGGCTCACAGTACCTTTGAACTTATCATCAGGAAAAACGTCTGAAATAATGGTTGCATCCATCCCTTCCTTTACAAGAGGCATATATTGTTCTGAAATATTGACAACAGCCTTAACCGGATTCACCTGCATGAGGGTTACAATTGCTGCCTTACCGGCAACAGTATTTGGTGCTCCACTGTACATTTCACCATTCTCAAAATATTTCCCTGTTACCACACCGGAAAATGGTGCATATATAACAGTGTTTTCCCTGAGGAACTTAACATTGCTTTCCGTCACTTCCACCTGTGTTTTTAACTGGTCATATTGCTGTTGAGGAATATCCCCCGTCTCAAGGAGTGAAGACAGCCTTTGAAGGTCTGTTTTCAGGTTGCCAAGCTGAATCTCTGCCTGGTGCAGCTGTGTCTGATCCATAGCAAACAGCTTCTGACCTTCAGATACCCTGTCACCCGGTTCAACAAAGATATTATCCACCCTGCCGGGTGAGGCAGGTGCGAGATGCACCTCCTCAAAAGCTTCGATGGTGGCTGTATAATCAATAGTTCTTGCTATGGTCGAAAGCTCAAGCGCCTGAGTTCTGACAACTATCTCTTTTTCATTAGTCAGTTCTGCATCAGTACCTGCAAGCCGGCCAGCCTGGTTTTGTTGATTACATCCCGTAGCAACGACTGTCAGCAACGCAATAATTGGAAATAATCTTATAGATTTCATATTTCTGGTATTTATTTTTTCCGACATTATTAAATATTGTTAAGTAATTTATCCAGTGCCAGTTTAGTCTGCAGCAGGTCCATTAAGGCACTGATATAATTATTTTCGGCCTGCAGGTAATTATTATGTGCCTGGGTCAGATCCAGGCTTGAAGCTACACCTTCCCGGTATTTATTCTCAACACTTTCATACACCCTGTAAGCAACATCCACATTTTCTCTCTGTGTATCATACTGGTCACGGGCATTTATAAGGTTAAATCTCAATTGCTTTTCCTGTAGTAGTAGCTGGTCTGAAACCAGGTTCTTATTGGTTACAGCTTTCTCAAGCTCTATTTGAGCTTGCCTGATTCGGGAATAACGCTGACCGCTGGCAAAGATGGGTATTGATACCTGGAACCCTAGCATTGAATTCGGGAACCATCTCATGTCATTCAGTTTGTCTCCCATACCATTTTTATTCCAGCTATAGAAGGCAGAAAATGAAGGAAGAATACTGGCTTTTTCATTCTTAAGGGTCAGTTCCTGCATTTTAACCTGGCTCTCGGTTAGCCTGAAATCAATATGCTCCCTCAGGTTGAAAGCATTTTCCATCAGGGTTTCAACACTAGCTTCTTTAAGTAATTCATCGAGTTCCGTGGTGAGTTTGATATCTCTGTTCATATCTACGCCCAGCTGAAACCTGAGCATATTATAGCTGAATTCCAGGTTCCTTTCCATTGAACGCACATTCGTCTCAAGGCCCCTCACATTTGAAAGCATCTGATCAACATCAGTCTCCTCGGCCATGCCTACCTCTTTCATTGACTTTGTTGAGCGGTACAGCTCCCTCAGGTTTTTACTGGTTCCGTTGAGTATGTCGAGAGATTCCCGGGATATCAATATCAGGTAATAAGTATTTATTACCTGCTCTCTGATATCAATCTCAGACTTTTCAAGTAATTGCTCACTCATCTTTTCAGCCAGTATTACAGTTTGTATTCCAACAAAATACGGAGCATTAAAGATCATCTGGGTAGCCTGTAAACCGTAACTACTATTATACTTGGAACCAAATTGAACAGGAATTTTTTCCCCTGGCTGATTAATTATTTCTCCTGGAAGCAGCGTTGTCATCAACTTCAGGTTGTCATTCAGTGATCCGCTGCCATCCACTCTGGGAAGTCCGTTTGAAATAACTTCCCATTTTGCCATTTCCGCTGCCTGAACATCGTATCTTGATGCTTTTATAATCTTATTATGCTGCACAGCATAATCCTGGGCTTCCTGGAGAGAAAGTGTCAAAACAGTATCAGGTTCCTGGGCTGCTATTGCCGTACCCAGAAATGTCATCAACAATAAGTTTAACCATTTGATTATCATTATTCTATGCATTTAATTCAATTTTTTTCTGTTCTTTATATTTGTTAATTAATTGCTGTCCTTCAGGGGTAGCTATACCTAAGAGAAAATTAAATAGAAGGTTGTCAACTATTTCAAAGCTTGAATATTTCTCAGGAAGAAGATCCTCATTATCTCTTATGGCATCAATAGCGCTGTGTATCCCTGTATTGACAATTTCAATATTTATATCATCCCTGAATATTTTCTCCTCAATCCCTCTTCGCAGCATAGCAAGTGACATTTCATA
Organism: Bacteroidales bacterium; assembly: GCA_016928075.1. Lineage (GTDB taxonomy): Bacteria > Bacteroidota > Bacteroidia > Bacteroidales > VadinHA17 > UBA9300. Next base: position 121,974 of record JAFGLJ010000029.1, read on the forward strand.
ATTCTTTATATCACCTTTCTGACATATCATTTCATACACCTTATAATGATATTTTTTCAGATCCATAAAGTAAGTAGGGTTGGTATTGCTAAAATGTAATGATGCAACCCTGAGCATTTCAAAAAGTGCTTCTATAACGTTATCCGCATCATCCATAATTTTCCTGAATACATCCTTTTGTTTTTTGGCCATATTATTTATGACACTTACCAGCAGCTCATCCTTATCTGCAAAATGCTCATATATTGTGCGTTTTGACATCCCCAGATGATTTGCTATAGAGTCCATTGTCACAGCTCTGATGCCATATTTCATGAACAGAACCGCTGCTTCCTCCGTAATTCTTACCCTGTAATTCATTATTTAAAATTATGGTGTGCAATAATGAGAAAACTTTTCGGGTTTCCAAAGTTTTAAATGTTAAATTTCTATTAAAATCGGTGAAGGGGGTTAATCAGTCGGTAAATAGTAAAGGCTGAGACTGAAGTTATGGTGTGGGATTAGATCCCGCGTTGCCCTGAAGTCAGGATGATAGATTACGTATACTGTTTATAAGTTCCACCCTGTTTCTCAGGCCTGATTTAATATAAATACGGTGCGTATGATCTTTAACAGTCTGCAGGCTAATAAATAAGGTATTGGCTATTTCCTTATTAGTTAAACCCTTACATATCTCCCTTATTATATCTTTCTCTCTTTCCGATATTTCATAACGACTGCAAAAATCTTCGAAATCCTGTTCTGCTTCTCCTGACCTGATATATGTTGAAAGTATACCGTAGTATCGTAGAACAAGTGGGATGAATGAATAGCATGCATAAAAAACTATTACAAATAAAAGAGCGATATAACCGGTCATATCAAAGAAATAGAGAATGACTGCCTGGATAATCCCGGCGACAATAATTAATGTAGCCAGGAATTGAAGCTTTCTTCTTTTAATTCTGGTTTTACCTCCCGGCCTTATAAGTAATACCATTCCTGATGCTATATGTGTTACTGTCCCAAAAACAACATAGTATAGTATGTACAGATGAAGTGGTATGTTGGTATCATTAAAGGTAAGATAGACTATTGCCGCAAAACCAGCCAGGTATAACAGTATGAAGGATATTGTGGATACTTTGCCTATCTGTCGTTGCTGCAAATCAAGTGAGAATTTTAACATCATGTACCAGCCCACTATCATAAAAGGCAGACCTATCAATGCCTGATAGGTAAAAATCCTTTCCATAATTTGCACGGAAAGATATTCAGAAAGAAATTTATCTATGAAGACCTGTCCCCAGATACCGTAAAATCCAAAGGTATATGCAAATATCTGGAAATAGATCAATGCGGATGTAAATCCATTCTGGTATTCCTTGCGTAATCGTGCTGCCGTAAGCATACCCAGCGCAGACAAACCAACTGATAAAGCAAATATGAAATATGACAGGATGCGAAGCATGTTAAATCCGTTGGTTTTTGCATAAAAATACTCACTACTTTGGTTGTAACCTGAATACTAAAGTAGGATATTTTAAGAACAATACTTAAGTAGGTGGTTTGATTCTATACATAAACATATATTTGTTGGTGAATTGAATCAGTCCTTAATATGGAAAATTCAACAAATAATAATATCAAGCCATCTTTTGGCAGAAGTTTCTCCCAGGGCCTTGAAATTCTTGGAGATAATTTCCTACCACTGCTCCTTGTTATTATTGTGGTTGTTTTTATACAGATACCTGTTCAAATTGTAAGATTTACAGCTGAAATAGGAGGCATAGGCCTATTCCTGGTTGGTTTCGGGATTTTCGCCCTTGCCTATAGCTTTCTCGTTATTCCTGTTTTCGATTTTGGCAGTGATCTTATATTCATACACGCTGCCAGGAAACAGAAAATAGATTTCAAATACCTTGTCTCCGGTTTCTCTGAAAATTATGTTCACATCATACTTGCTAACCTGCTGGTTTTTGCACTGGTAATGATAGGAATCATAATGCTGATCATACCCGGAATTATAATAGGGGTCCGGCTCACCTTCGTCAGTTACCTTGTTATGGACAAGAAGATGGATCCCATAACTGCTGTTGAGGAGAGCTGGCGACTGACAAAAGGATATGGATGGACTATTTTTGCCATGGGCCTTGTATCGTTCTTTATAATTATATTTGGTTTTCTGATGCTCATTATCGGGATATTTCCTGCAATCATGTGGGTCAGCGGGGCATTTGCCTCAATTTATAACGATGTACTTACAGAGAAAGGTGAACTACCTGAGATACCTGAATCAGAGTAGTATCAATAACACCTGTTTTTATACCTGACCGGGGGAGACCAGAATATGGTTTCCCCTTTTTAATTATCATTCAATCTGAGCTTTGCAAATCTCAGGAGCAGCTTTTTTTCGCCTGAATCATCGAACACAACCAGTGCCGTCGTGTTTGGGGCTTCTCCATCAATTGATAATATTGTTCCACGGCCAAACCGTTCGTGGTATACTACTGCACCTTCCTTAAGGTCTTTTTCAGCTGCCAATTGCTGATCACCTGTATTATAACCGGTTGCCGGTTTAAACTTTTTAAGGTTCCGTTCGTGAGGGCTCGTATATTCAACACTTTTGTCTGTCATTGCTGTTCTTCTCCGGTCAAAAGGTCTTTTATATTCCGGCGGCCTGTAATTATCATTTTTCTCAGCACTGGGAGGATACTGAAGGTAATCATCATCAATTTCTGAAAGAAACCTGCTGGGAGTACAATTTTCCAGTTTACCCCATCTATAGCGGTTAAGCGCATAGCTGAGGGTTACGTATTCTTTTGCACGTGTAACGGCAACGTAGAACAGTCGTCTTTCTTCTTCAAGTCCCATGTTTTCTGCCAGCGACATCAGGGACGGGAAAAGGTTTTCTTCGAGACCGGCTATATATACGTGTTTAAACTCAAGGCCTTTAGCCGAATGCATGGTCATAAGTGTAACCTTATTCCGGTCTTCTTCTTTCTCTGTATCTCTGTCGGTAAGCAAGGCTACTGATTCGAGGTACGCTGCAAGATCATTGGGTTCCCCATTGGTCTCTGCGGCGTCGGTAAATTCTTTTATGGCATTCAATAATTCCTGGAGGTTTTCATACCTGCTTATCTCTTCAGGTGTCTGTCCTTCCTTGAGTTCTTTCATTATTCCGGTTACAGTGGCAGTCTTTATTGCCGCACCATATGCATCGGCATTAGTGCATTCCGATGACAGGGAATTAACAAGGTCAGTGTATACCTGAACCCTCTTCCAGGTAGCGGGTGTCAGCAATGGCTGATATGATGAGGAATCTGATATTATTTCCCATGTTGTAACTTCTTTATTTGCGGCTGCTTCAAATATCCTTTCAATAGTAGTCTTTCCTATACCTCTTCTGGGATAGTTGATTGTCCGTCTTAATGCTTCCTCATCATTTGGATTGATAACCATTCTGAGGTAAGCCAGTATGTCTTTTATTTCTTTTCGTTCATAAAATGACAATCCCCCGTAAATCTTATATGGAATATTCTTTTTCCTGAATGTTTCCTCAAAAATCCTCGACTGGGCATTTGTACGGTACAGTACTGCAAACTCTTCCCATTTAACCTGCTCTGAAAGGCTTCGGTCGAATATATCAGAAGCTATCCTGAATCCTTCTTCTCCGTCGGTCATCGATTCCATTATCCTGATTCTGTCTCCCTCGCTGTTTTCTGAATATACTGTTTTGCTTATCTGTCCCTTATTATTAATAATGATGCTATTGGCTGCCTTCACTATTGTCCTGGTTGACCTGTAATTCCTCTCCAGCTTATAAAGAGCATAATCAGGATAGTCATTCCTGAAATTCAGTATGTTTTCAATGCGCGCGCCCCTGAAGGAATAAATGCTCTGTGCATCGTCTCCTACAACGCACAGGTTACGATGTTTTTCTGACAATTTCTTTATTATAAGATACTGAGCATAATTAGTATCCTGGTATTCATCCACAAGGATATAATTAAATCTTTGCTGATAATTTGACAGGACATCGGGGTAATCCCTTAAAAGGATGTTGGTATTTATAAGAAGGTCATCAAAGTCCATTGCCCCTGATTTATAGCATCTGGCGGCATACCTCAGGTAAATTTCCGACAGCATTGGAATTTTTGATATGCGGTCCCTTTCCGTGATTGATTTGTTGGATGCATATACCTGCGCGGTAATAAGATTGTTTTTGGCGGCTGATATCCTGGCGGCAACAAATGAGGGCTTATAGACCTTATCATCAAGTCCCATCTCTTTTATTATTGTTTTAACCAGGCTGCGTGAATCGGTGGCATCATAAATAGTGTAAGTAGAAGGATATCCCAGCTTATCAGATTCGACCCTCAGTATCCTTGCAAAGATACTGTGAAATGTTCCCATCCATAAATACCTGCTGTTATTGTACCCGGCAATTTTAATTATCCTTTCCTTCATCTCTTCAGCAGCTTTGTTGGTAAAAGTCAGGGCCAGGATAGAGTTAGCGGGCACACCTTTCCTTAGCAGGTGTGCAATCCTGTAAGTAAGGACCCTGGTTTTTCCGGATCCGGCTCCGGCAATAACAAGTGAGGGTCCTTCGGTATTGACAACTGCTACCTTCTGAGCCTCATTTAAATCACTGAGATAATTATCTGCCATAGGGATAACTCCACATTTACGGTGAGCACAAAGTTACTAAAAGAGAAAATAATAATTAGAGCCAGCCTCTTCAATAAACCGCAAGTTATCAACAGGTAGATCCGGTTATCATTGTTTGCACAGCCAAGCCACATTTATTATACTTGCACTTTAATATAACAAATAAGGAGCATAGCCGTTATTTTTCTGACTTATCAGTACAAAAAAGAGTGAAATTCAAAATTACAATAATATTTTTAGCCTCCGCACTGATTGCCAATGCCCAGATTACTGCACCCGGTTCAAGTTCCACCAGATATACTGATTATATAACAACGGGAAATAATGATCCTGTTTTCATTTTTTGCCATTCTGATGGCTATACATCAGCCACACTCAATGCCAGCAGCCCGGGTGGCACAGGACCATTTGATTTTATTTGGACCCGGTGGAATGAACTCTCATCTGATTTTTCAATAAGCATTGACCAACAGCTGGGAGTTATGGATTCGCAGATCACAGGTCTGGAAGAAGGGGGATACAGGGTTGAAATATCTGACGGTTCAGGCTATGACACTGTACTGACAGCCTGGGTGCACATTGATAAACCAGTATCTGTTGCCGGCCTTCGTGACTTCAAATGTAATTATGTGGCTCTCTCAGGGTATGCAGCAATAGACACTTTCTATTATGCTGATGTAAACAATGGTACACCTATAATGCTTCCCAATGATTACAGGTTTCTCTGGTCATCAGATCCGGAATCGTCAATACCCTATCCAGAACTGGAATTAAATCCGCAGACTTTTACCCCCCCACTTGAAGATGTATGGTATAATCTCCATGTTGTTGACAGCTTTGGATGTGCAGCTGAATCCTCTTTTTTCTATGAATCTATCCATGTAAAGGCCGATTTTGAAATAGATCCCAACCAGGGGGAAGCCCCCCTTGAAGTATTTATCACCGATAACTCTGTACGTGCCAGTACTTACAGGTGGGAATTCGGAGATGATTCGGTATCATACCTGGCAGATCCTTTTTCGCACATTTATTACTTCCCGGGAACCTATAAATTGAGATTGTTTATTGAAAGTGAATTGTTCTGTAAGGATTCAACCAGTCTCACCGTTACAGTGGAGCCTTCATCATTGAATATACCCAACGTTTTCACTCCCGATGGAGATGGTATTAATGACTTCTTTTATGTTGATAACAAATCACTTAAAAGTATATTCATTCAGGTATTCAGCAGGAATGGCCAGAGAGTGTATGTTTATGATGGGCGTGGGGATGCCCTGAAAGACTGGCAGGGATGGGACGGTACCATAGGAAGCAGCAAGGCTAGCCCGGGTGTTTATTTCTACATTATCCGTGCCAGGGGCTGGGATGATGTAGCATACGAAGGAAAGGAGTTCAGGGGATTCCTCTACCTTTACAGGTAGCAGGTAGCAGGGGGTCCGCCTCTGTCCCGAGGTCTCGGGACTACGGCGGACGAAGCAGGGAGCAGGGGAAGGAATATCGAATATCGAATGACGAATATCGAATTGAGAAAACTAACTTTCTATACCCATAAACCACTTAAACCACTTAAACCACTTAAACCACTTAAACCACTTAAACTTTATTTACTAATATTCCATAAATTTACACTGATAATAAAACACACCCGATGAAAAACATATTTTTGCTGTTTATAAGCTTATTCTTCAGTATCTCCCTTTTCTCACAGGATAAGCTTAAATCTAAGATTGAGGCTGTCATAGAAAGCATTGAAGACGAACATTATGAAACATATAAATATCTTCATGCCCATCCTGAAGTTTCGCTGATGGAGTTTGAGACGTCTAAAAAGATGGCTTCTCATCTTGATGATATGGGATTTGAGGTAACGCGTAATTTTGGAGGTAACAGTGTGGTGGGTTTGCTGGAAAACGGTAAAGGACCGGTGATCATGTTACGCACCGACATGGATGCCCTTCCAATAAAAGAAGAAACAGGGCTTCCTTGTGCCAGCACTGTAGTGATGGAAGATGCTTCCGGCAACCAGGTTCCTGCCATGCATGCCTGCGGTCACGATATGCATATGACGGTATGGCTGGGGATACTGAGCACCATGGTACAACTAAGAAATGAATGGTCCGGAACAATTATTGCCATTGCTCAGCAGGCTGAAGAAGTAAGTGGAGGTGCCAACAGGATGATTGAAGCCGGCTTATTTCAGAAATTTTCCGTACCGGATTATGCCCTGGCTTATCACGTTAATCCCGAGCTGCCGTCAGGATCGATTGGATATTATCAGGGTCCCATCTTCGGAGGTGTGAGTTCAGTGGATATTCACGTTTTTGGATATGGAGGTCATGGAGCTATGCCACATACAACCATAGACCCGGTGGTTCTTGCCTCACGAATAGTACTGGCCATTCAGACCCTGGTATCACGTGAGATAGAACCTGTCCAGCCTGCCGTGGTTACCGTTGGATCCATTCATGGTGGCAGTAAGCATAATGTTATCCCTGACAGGGTGGACCTGCAGCTTACAGTTCGGTTCTTCTCTGACGAGGTCTACCATCAGATTATTGAAGGACTCGAACGTATTACCCGCGGGATTGCCATTTCGGCAGGTCTTTCCGAAGAAAAACTTCCTGAAGTGATCCCCCTTGAAGGGTTAACCCCTCCTGTGGCCAACGATCCTGATCTTGTGAATAAAGGTGTGGTTTCAATGGAGAAAATGCTTGGTTCCAACAGTATGTTTGAGGTGAACCCGAGTACCGTGGGTGAAGATTTCGGTAAATACGGACGAACCCCGGAAAAGGTACCTATAGCCTTATTCTGGCTGGGTGGGGTTGAAAAAGAAAAGTACAGGGACCATAATGAAAATAGCACTCCCCTGCCGGGTTTGCATAATGCATCATTCCACCCCGATTTCTATCCAACTTTCCGGGGGGGAGTGGCTGCTATGACCAGAACGATGATCGATCTTTTTAATGAGGAATAAATTCTTCCTTATGCACCTGCTGTGTTAGAGATACATTAATTAATCCTGATATTCTTCTTTGAAAGTTTCTATACTTTTCTTAAGCGCATCCTGTAATTCCCTGACTTCTTCTGCGAGGGCTTCTTTTTTATCAGCTGTTGCATTATTAAACTCTTCTACTTTCTGGTCGATCGCCTCACGCTGTTTTTCCAGTTCTGCCAGGGCTGCTTCATACTGAGTTTTAGCCTCCCCTACCAAATCTGCAGATTTTTCTTTCAATTCGTTCATTTTCTCCTGGGTTTCATTTTTGAACGATTCTATCTCACCTACAAAATCAGCAAATCCTTCTGAAACAACGTCTTTGGTTTCATCAACCATTTCTTCTGCTTCATCCAGAACATCCTTGGCAGTGGTGTCGTCTTTTTTAGATTGTCCACAGGCAACCATTCCAATGACTGCAATAGCCAGTAAAAATCTTGATAATGTTTTCATAATTTAAATTTTAAATCCCTTAGTTAAATAACCTTACAAATATAAATCTAAATATCGAAACAACATACTAAAATATAATTATTCACCACCATTTGAAGATATGGTCTCAATTAATATACTGCGTAGGTTGTATGATAGTTATGCTGAAGATTCTGTCCGGTGAATTATTATCATATCCGTGGGGTATTCATTGCATTTCCAGGAAAGCCAGCACTCGCCCAGAGTCGAAATTAAGGGTAAAAGAATCGCCTGTACATTCATTGAGAGTCCCCATCCACCAGTTTTTCAATTCTAATTTATCAAGGGGATATTTGAGCCCTTCCGAGCTGATCTTTGTATCATTATCAATTGCAAATAATGAAATTTGCTGACCCTGCCAACTGCTGACCGGTTTACCTGACTGAACAGGTATTATAATACCATGGTCTGTTACCATTTTTACCGATAATGATTCTGCATAATCGGCCAGAAGTGAAATATTGGCCAGTGTATGATCTTCCCTTAATCCTGTCGCTCCCAGAATAACAATATCCGTAATTCCTTTTACCAGGCAGTACCTTACGGCCTTTGTGAGATCATTCGTTTCCTGGTCCCCATCGTAATATAACCTGTCAGCATATTTCTTTTTCAGGTCTTCGGATACTGAATCAAGGTCTCCCGCTATAGCCCAGGGCTCCAGTCCGTATTCAACCAGTTTTGATACAGAACCGTCGCAACAAACAATCTGGTCTGAGTTCTCGAGATAACCAAGAGGTAAGCCCGTTGTTGGAAAGCTACTGTCGGCTAATATTACTACCGGTTTAGCCATAGGTTATTATCAAAAGACAAAAGATAAAAGTAAAAAGATAAAAGTAAAAAGATAAAAGTAAAAAGATAAAAGTAAAAAGATAAAAGTAAAAAGATAAAAGTAGAAAGATAAAAGTTGATGCGCCTGAAAAAGATAATCTTTACACTTCGAAATTCGTTATTCGATATTCATTATTCATTATTCCACCAGGGTCTTTCTCCACTCCCGGTACCCTATAACGGCCATCACAGTATAAACTGCAAATAATATGACAGTGGGATATAATCCTTTATAAATATAAAGACCCATAGATACCAGGTCAGCAATAATCCATAATATCCAATGCTCAATTATCTTTCGTGCCAGCATCCATGTGGCAACTATTGATAATGCCGTGGTAAAAGCATCGCCGAGAGGAACAGGAGAGTCAGTATAATTGAAAAGAATATACCATATGCCTGCAAAAAGCAGTATGAAGATAAGAACCAGTATAAATCCCAGTTTAAAGCTTATCCTGGTCACAGGTAAAGAATCAGTATTAAATTTTTTTCCTCCCCTCAGCCACCAGTACCATCCGTAAACACTTATCAGAACATAATAGGTTTGTAACCCCATGTCGGCGTAAAACTTGCTGGTTAGAAATATCCATATGTACAAAGCGGAGGTAACAATACCCAGTGGCCAAAGCCAGATGCTCTGCCTGATTTCCAGGAATACATAAATTATACCGGCGAGAGCGCCGATTATTTCAATGTAATGATCAGCCAGCCAGTCCATGGTAATCAGAAGCTAACCGCCAGCCTGCAGATATAATTGGTACCTGCCTGGGGGAAATAGTATGCCCAGGTATATTCCTGTCCGTCAATATAATAATTGCCACCATAGGCATTGCTTTCATAGAGCGAATTTAGCAGGTTATTAATTTGCAGTTGCAGTGAAATATTCTGAATCCCTTTCAAAGCAAATCCATAATCAAATCTTATATTATTCACAAAATATGGATCGATCATTCGTTCCTCACTATTTGTATTATCGAAATACTGTTTCCCAACATACTTGCTGGTGAAATGCATTTCAAAACGCCTGAAAGGAATAATAGCTATATTGCTGTTAAGAATCAAGCCCGGGGAATAAGCTATATTCACATCTCCCAGCTCTTTAGTCATAGCTGTTTCCTCTGATGTAACGGAATTATAATCAACATAATGTTCCACAAAATTTGTAATCTTGTTACGACTCAATGTTGCATTAAGATCCCATTCAAGAAAATCAAATGGTTTTACGGCTGTGGTGATCTCGACTCCTGCCCGGTAGGACTTCTCCACATTGGTCATTATGGGATACCCAACGTTACTAAGTTCACCTGTGGGTACGAGCTGATCATCATAATACATATAATACAGGTTTATGCCAGCCATTAATTTCGACATGCTGAGCTTATATCCCGCTTCAAAATCGTAAAGTGTTTCGGGTGCAGGCATGTCATCCGGGTCTCCTTTTGCATCTTTGTAGTTCGCCCTTGTGGGCTCCCTGTTTGCTACCGAGAGAGAAAGGAACACGTCCTGATTAGGATCTATTTTCATAAATAATCCTCCCTTGGGATTAAAGAAGTTAAATCTTTTGTCAAGGTCCAGGTTCATGAGGTCATCATCCTCACCTTCCATTACATAGTTAATATTTCGGTATTGTGCGTCAGCAAAAACACTAAGTTTATCCGTCAGCCTGTAGTCTAACTTCACATATATGTTCAATTCACTTTTTGATGAGCTGTTGAAATACCATTCAAAATCCTTTTCGGTCCATCCGGCATACCTTATCCATATAATTCTTCCAAAGTGATCCCCTATATACCTGTTAAGGCCTGCTCCCACACTGAGACTTATTTTATCCCTGTAATATTTAACATCAGCTATTCCGCCATAGAAATTGTTCAACATCCACTTTCTGCGTACCAGGTCAACGCTTTCAATCAGAATTGGGCCAGCCATCCAGTTTGGGAGTCCATAATCAGATAATAATGCATCTTCCTTATACTGTTCAAAGAATCCGGCACCATAGGTGAAATGATAAGCAGCGCTCATTTGGAGATTATTATTCAATGACTTCTTATAAAGTAACTGAAAATGATACTGGTTGTAATTATCTTTCTGGTCTTCATAATATCTTTTATCCCCGAATGAATCTGTATATTCACCTGCGGGATTGTAGGTCCTTGCTGTATCCAGGACTTCTTCGGGTACACCCCACCAGCTTATTCCTGTTATTTCTTCACCCAGGATAACATTAGTTTTAAAAGTGCCAATCTTTGAATTATAAATGCCTGAAAGGAACAGGGACCTGTGATCGGATCCACTGTAATCAATGTACCCATCTGTTGTAAGCCCTGATAATCTGAGGTCAAATTTAAACCTGTCATTGATGATCCCGGTACCCAGCTTTACAGTTCCCTTGAAGGTATTGAAAGATCCAAGGCTGCTGCTTATTTCAGCATAAGGCTCATCTGAAGGGGTTTCTGTGCGAAAGTTAACGCTGGCTCCAAAAGCGGCGGCTCCGTTCTTTGAAGTTCCCACACCACGTTGTACCTGTATTTCCGAGACTGAAGATGCAAGGTCAGGCATATTAACCCAGAAAACCTGCTGTGATTCCGGATCATTAATCGGTATTCCGTCGATTGTGATATTTATCCTGCTTGGATCGGTTCCCCTTATCCTGAAGTTGGTGTATCCCAGTCCTGCTCCAGCTTCAGATGTTTCAACCAGGGAAGGTAATGAAGAAAGCAGGTACGGCATATCCTGTCCTGTATTCAGTTTATCTATCTTTTCCCTTTTAAGGTTGTTGAATGCCACAGGCGTGTTTTCTGTAGCCCTGGTTCCTATTATCATCACCTCATCAGCCTGTATAATTGCCACCTTAAGTTTAAATTCCAGGTAAACATCCCCGTCAAGCTGAACTTCCCTTTCTACTGATTCATAACCCATGTATGTAACCTCTATAACATAATCCCCTGTTTTTATTGGTTTAAAGCTGAATATACCTTCTGAGCCTGAAGTGGTTCCGAGGTACGTGTCCTTGATAATGATAGTGGCACCCAGCAGCGGAATGCCATTTTCATCCATCACTTTCCCGCTGATGGTCCATCTCTCTTCCTGTTGTATTGAGAAAGCATTCAATACTATTAAAAACAGGAAAGTACAATTAATTACGATTTTTTTCATTTTCTTTTGATTTAATGCATCCTAAAACCAAAAGAATGAGGTCTCTTTTCCTACGACGGCATTATCCGTATCAGGTACAGAGGGTATGATCTCAGCCTGTATATTAAGGCACCCCATTTTTTTGATATAACAAAGTTAAGAAGATTGAAAAATTTCTGCAAATAGTAGTATGATTATAGCATTTATAAAAGATTTGTTAATTTTGCCACACAAATTTATTTGCTGGTGGTAGAATATGGAATATATTTTAAGAAAGCTGAATTATAAGGATCAGGAAAGGATTTGTATTGTAAATGGCAATAACGGATTTATTGATAAAATACAAAAGCTGAAGCCCCGTGTGAGGGTGGATGAACAAATAGATCCCAAGTACCTTTATGAATTCTGCCTTATTTTTGTAAAACACCAATCCGATCTGAAAGAAATTGTTCCACAGAGCATACATAATCTTGCCGAAGATGGAATACTATGGTTTGCATATCCCAAGAAAAGTTCAAAAAAGCATAACTCTGACATAAGCAGGGATAAAGGATGGGATCTAATAAACTCCCACGGCTTTTGTCCGGTAAGGCAGGTCTCGATCGATGACGATTGGAGTGCATTGCGTTTCAGGAATGCGAGATTTATCAAAAAAAGCAAATAATTTTTTCAGGATCTGTCTTCAAAGAGAAGCCTGACTTCAGGATCAGGTATTATATCATATGGCGGATCAGATGATTTCAATATAAAAGACTGAATCTTCTGATTTACCATTATTCGTTCAATCCTTATGCCTGCCGGGTCATTTATTTGCAGATCCAGGGGAAACTCAAAAACATTATTCTCCTGTTTCTGTTCAACCAGGACATTAATCTCCTCCCTCCTGTTATTGTATGTCCAGCTTATTTTTAATTCCGGATGCCCTGATAAATATAACCATTGATGGAAAAACCTGTCCAGGTCACACCCTGATATTTCCTCCATTGTATTTTTGAAGTCCGATGTAAGGGCATTACGGTTACGGTAGCGGGCATAGAAGGTTTGCATTCCACTCCAGAACAGCTCATCTCCAATTTCACTCTTCAGCATGTGCAATACCCATGCACCCTTCTGGTACGAATTTGTGCTGAGCAGTTTCATAAAATCAATGATAGTAGTATCAATTACTGGTGCGGGGTTTTGTTTATAGGAGCTGATAACTCTCTGTCTTGCCATGTTCATAACAGCCCTGAGCCTTGTTTCTCCTTCCCTGCTACCCTGGTAAAGAGCGGTCAGGTAAGTGGCAAATCCCTCACTCAGCCAGATATGATGCCAGTCTTTTTCTGTAACAGAATTTCCGAACCACTGGTGTGCAATTTCATGGGCCATAAGGCGTTCTGCCCTTCCTTCTCCTGTAACTGAAGCCTCTGAATAAAATATACAGCCTGCATTCTCCATACCGCCAAACATGGTTTTTGACTGCACATTTGCCAGTTTCTCATATGCATAAGGTCCGATCCTTTCACTGTACCAGGTAAAAGGACCTACAGCAACAGAATAGTCTGAAAATCCTGCTTCGCGGTCTTCAGGAAAAACATATGACCATATATCAGTTCCACCTACTTTGCCGGCAAGTTGAACAGCAAATTTTGCTACCCCTATTACCATCACCTTGGTCGGAATACTGATTTCCTCTTTCCAGTGTGTTAACTTCACTCCCTCCGGTAATATGCTCTCTTCGTACAGGTACCCGTTTGCAACAACCTTGTATTTTTCAGGCGCATACACAATAAAATCAACAAAGGCCTTATCGGAAGGATGATCTATGCATGGTATCCAGTTACGAGCCCTGTCAGGCCAGTTGTCAGCAAAAAAAGTACGGTCACCATACCTGTTGCTCGAAATAATCAAACCATCTGCGGGAATGCCATAGTATCGGATTAATAAGTTGGATGTTTCACCCTCAACTTTCATTGATTCAAGATCAATTTTAAGCCGGTTGTCTTTGTGATTCCAGTTAGCCGGACTTCCATCTATAATTACTTCCTCAACCGTCATACCACTACCCTTATCGTTTAAAGTAACAAGATCGAGATTAACTGCATCTGTATTCCCGGTATGAGTAATCCTTATCTTTGCTTCTCCCCTTATAAGGTTGTAACTATCAGAAAGGTAAATGCTGAATTCATAATGTACAACATCAATATTACTGTCCCTGGGATATGGATCTGTTGCATAAACGGCAAAACACACCAGAGAAAGTAATACACCTGTAAATATTCTCATAGCCTCAGGTTTTGTATAATAAGTCTGTAAAGTTATAATCTTTTAAAAACATTCCTGATATAAATCAAAGCTCATTAACAGCATTTCATTAACTTTGTTGTTTTTGAATTCTTCGATTGGACTATTTTAAATATACCAATGAAAAACATGAGAATAACAATTCTATTGACACTGGTTCTTTTTACATTTTTCACATCCTGCTCAAACGGACCCTCTGACAATTTTAATGAAGCATCTCTTTCAGGAAATACAGATAATAACTTACTGTTTGATAATGAGGACACTCAATTGCTTGTCAGCACTGACAGCATAAGGATTTTTGGTGAAGTGGTGGAAGAACAATATGTTTCACTCGGGGAGCTTCAGTTACGATCAGTAATTGTAAAGGAAGTACTGCCTGAAGAAGGACAGCGTGTGTTCAAGGGTACTTTCCGTTATGATGGTTATTCACTGGAGGACCTTCTTGGTGATATTGAGCTGGAAAAGAAAAGTGGCTTTGATCCTATAACCGATCTGTATGTAAAAGTTCACAGCAGTGATAGCTCATATTCCGTTATCAGCTGGGCAGAAATCTTTTTTCCTGTCCATCACAACCTGCAAATAATTGCCACCAGGGTAGCAAGGCACGTTCCTGTTAAGACCCCTGAAGTACAGTATGCATTACCTTCAGAATCCAGACTGGTTGTAAGTAATGATCTGCTTACCTGTCGTAATATCAGTAACCCGGTAAGTATTGAAATTTGCAGTTGCCAGGGCGAGTTCCCGGAAGAGGAAATGGATGAATTATACTGGCCCACCTTAAGTATTGTGGGTTTTGGTGATGAAGATATCATACTCGAGGAGCTTCCAGATAATCTTACTAAAAGGGAATCTGATATGATTTTTTATGGTCGTGGCCGTGGTATTCATGCAGTGAATCCTTTTGAGGGCAAATATCTTTCAGAATTTCTGGAACTTTATATCACTCCTGATGCTGAATCACTGAGAACAGGTATTATTACTGCATCTGCCCCCGATGGGTACAGGTCGGCCTTTTCATTAAGTGAAATAATGAACAGGAACGACAGGCTGGAAACCCTGATTATGGATACAAATAATTATGAGCGGGCAGGACGTTTTTCATTAATAGTCTCAGGGGATTTCTTTTCCGACAGGGCAATGAAAGCTCTTTCCAGGCTTGTGTTAATCAAAGAATAAACTTGCACATTGTACCATTACAACTAAAATACATAGATTTGTAGAAAATAATTACAATGAATCACGATTATAATACTCAGAGAAAGAGGATGGCTTTGCCAGAATATGGCAGGAACATACAAAAGATGGTAGATTTTATTAAAACCATTAAGGACAGGGATGAACGTACACGCGCTGCCAGATCGATAATAGAGATAATGGGGAATCTGAATCCTAATCTCAGGGATTCTGGTGATGTAAAACATAAATTATGGGATCACCTTGCAATCATAGCTGATTTTGATCTTGATATTGACTCACCTTATCCACCACCTGCTAAAGAAGTGCTGCGTGAAAAACCCAGGCCAGTAGGCTACAAAAAGGGTGAAGTGAAATACCTTCATTATGGGAGGATTATAGAAATGATGATTGAAGAAGCCTGTAATATGAAGGACGGAGAGGGGAAAGACTACCTTGTTATGCTTATAGCAAACCAGATGAAGAAAGCCTCTGCAACATGGAATCGCGGCCAGGTGAATGATGATGTCATTCTGAATGACCTGAAAGAACTGTCAGGGAACAGGCTTGTACTGGCTGAAGGATTAAAACTTCTTGATGTTAAAGAGCTTCTGGGACCGAAAAAGAAGAAACAGCAACCTAAGCAAAATAAGCAACACAAGAAAAAATACCAGTCGAAAAGACAATGAGCACATTCATAGTTGAAGGAGGCAGGAAACTCAAGGGGAGTATACAACCACAAGGAGCCAAAAATGAAGCCCTTCAGGTAATCTGTGCCACCCTTCTGACTGATGAAGAAATCATTATAAATAATATACCGGATATAAGGGATGTAACCAGGCTTATCGAACTTATCAGCCACCTTGGTGCCCGCGTAAAAAAGATTAAAACAGGTACTTTCTCATTTGAAGCTGCTGATATTGATCTTGAATACCTTGAATCACCTCAGTATTTTGAACAGAGCTCTGCCCTCAGGGGCTCAGTAATGATACTTGGCCCACTGCTTGCACGATTCGGTAATGCCAGCATGCCTAAACCCGGGGGCGATAAGATAGGCAGACGCAAGGTTGATATTCACATGAGCGGTTTTAAGAACCTGGGCGCAAAATTTGACTATAATCCCGAAAAATCAATATACTCGGTTTCAGGTAAAAATCTCAGGGGAACATATATGCACCTTGATGAAGCCTCAGTAACCGGAACTGCAAATATTGTAATGGCAGCCGTGCTGGCAAAAGGAAAAACAACTATCTATAATGCTGCTTGTGAACCCTATGTACAGCAGTTATGCCACATGCTGGTTTCTATGGGTGCTAAAATTGATGGGATAGGATCAAATCTTCTGCATATTGATGGTGTAGAACAACTCGGAGGTTGCGAACATACTATTTTGCCTGATATGATCGAAACAGGCTCTTTCATAGGTATGGCGGCACTCACCGGTTCAGAGATAACCATAACCAACGTCTCTTATAATAACCTTGGCATAATACCTTACGCATTCAAAAGACTGGGTATTCAATTTGAAAGAAAAGATGACAACATTTATGTTCCCGCACAGACATGTTACGAGATAGAAACTTATATTGATGGCTCTATTTTAACCATCTCCGATGGAATATGGCCGGGACTTACCCCTGACCTGCTGAGCGTCTTTCTCGTTGTCGCCACACAGGCAAAAGGGTCAGTGCTTATTCACCAGAAAATGTTTGAAAGCAGGCTGTTCTTTGTTGATAAACTGATAGATATGGGAGCACAGATAATCCTTTGTGATCCGCACCGTGCCACGGTAATAGGCCTTGAGAGAAAATTTAATCTCAGGGGTATGGTTATGACCTCACCTGATATCAGGGCAGGTGTTGCCCTTTTACTGGCGGCACTGTCGGCTGAAGGCATAAGCACCATCCATAATATAGAACAGATTGACAGGGGGTACCAGGATATTGACGGCAGGCTGAATGCACTGGGAGCAAAGATAGAAAGAGTAAATACCGAGTAGATACGTTGCATGCAACGTATCTACCTCTGAACCAATAAACTATCAACCATGTCTAGAAAGGATTCCAGGATCAAAGAATTGTTCACCCCGAACATCCCTGAACCCCGGGGTCATTATTCCCAGGCAGTGCAATTCAATGACTTGATCTTTGTTTCGGGGCAGCTGCCGGTGAATCCATTCACAGGTGAACCAATAAAAGGTGATATAGAAGAACAGACATTGCAGGTTCTCGAAAATATTGAGACCATTCTTAAAGATTCGGGAACTGACAGGAAAAAGATATTGAAAACAACCGCCTATATATCCGACATTTCACACTGGCCAAGGGTGAACGAGGTGTACAGGAAATTTTTCGGAAAGCATAAACCGGCCAGGGCGGTGGTGCCAGTTACTGGTCTGCATTATGGGGTATTGATTGAAATCGAGGCGGTGGCAGCGATATGAGACAGACCCACCACTACCTGTCAAAATTTGTGAATGTTTCGATCTTCGGCGGATTAATCAGGTGCCTTTTTACTGCACAGAGATCCATAGCGTTAACCACCGCACTTCTGTATTTCTCAGGGAAATTATCTGGCAGTACTGCTTCCAGCTCAATCCTGTCAATAAGCCTGGTTTGAGGATTGAAAGTATGACGCTGTATTATTTTTATTTTACCTGAATCTATGCCCCGTTTCTCGCAAAAATATTTTACGTAAATACCCGCACAAGTGCCTATAGAAGCAAGAAAAAGACTGAAAGGTTCAGGTGCCGATTCATCTCCCCCGCTTCTCCTGGGTTGATCCGTCGGTATAACGTAACTGTTAAGCCTGGCATTAACTTTCTTATTCTCTTCAAAAAAAACTTCAAGTTCCATATTGTTTATTTACTCTTTTCTAATAAGTCTTTATTTACAGTAACAAATGAATTAAGATTTGGTTCTTAAGCACACATGACATTTTGTCCCCATGACTTATATGGCAGGTTATTTGATGAACACCATTATGATTAATTGCAAAATGAAATTCTATGGTAAAAAAGAATATCGGTAAAGAAGAAGGAAAAGACAGGCAGTCAGAAACCCAACAGACTGTTAAAGAGAGTGATAAGGGTGCTTCTGCCAGGAAGAAGGCAGAAGAAGATTCTGTTGGGGATAAAGACGGAGAATTACAGGAAGTTGGGATCACGGAAAAAGAAGAACATAAAGAAAAAGAACAGGTATCTGACAGGAGTGGAGAAAAAGAAGAAGATATAAGTGTAAAACTGGCAGAATTGCAGGATAAATACCTGAGGCTGTCAGCAGAATTTGATAATTACCGTAAAAGGACATTAAAAGAAAGGATAGAACTAATAAAATCAGCAGGTGAAAATATTTTAGTTAGTCTTTTACCTGTAATGGATGATTTTGACAGGGCCGTCAGTCTTATTGAAACAACATCAGACTGCAAAGCAATGGAAGAAGGGTTAAAACTGATATACGGTAAGATGAAAGATTTCCTGAAGCAGAATGGTGTAAAGGAAATAGATGCCCTGGATAAAGATTTCGACACTGATTTACACGAAGCCGTTACCAAAATACCTGCTGCAGAAAAGAAGAAAAAAGGTAAGGTTGTGGATGTAATCCAGAAAGGTTATTATCTGAATGACAAAATAATACGTTACGCTAAAGTTGTAGTGGGAGAATAATTACAGGCAGGATGGGCAAAAGAGATTATTACGAAGTACTGGGTGTATCAAAGAATGCAACAAAGGAGGAGATAAAGAAAGCCTACCGTCAAAAAGCCCTTAAATATCATCCCGATAAAAACCCGGGTGACAAGGAAGCTGAAAACAAGTTCAAGGAAGCTGCAGAAGCTTATGAGGTTTTACGGGATGACGACAAGAGGTCAAGATACGACAGGTATGGCCATGCCGGTCTTGGTGGACAGAACGGTTTCGGAGGTGCAGGAATGACCATGGAAGATATTTTTGCTTCCTTCGGTGATATTTTTGGTGATGCCTTTGGCGGATTCGGCAGCTTTGGTGGTTTTGGAGGAGGCCGAACCAGGCAGAGAGTAAACAGAGGATCCAATCTAAGGGTAAAGGTGAAGTTAAACCTAAAGGAAATAGCAAAAGGGACTGAAAAGAAAATAAAGGTCACTAAATATATAAGTTGCCCGAGCTGCGGCGGAACGGGTGCAGCCGACAGTAACAGTTACTCCACATGCAGTACCTGTAACGGTTCAGGCCAGGTTACCAGAATAACAAATACTTTGCTGGGGCAGATGCAAAGTACCTCAATATGCCCTACCTGTGGTGGAGAAGGTAAAATAATTACTAAGAAATGCAACAATTGCTATGGCGAGGGTATAGTAAAAGACCAGGAGATTATTAAAATCAATATACCTGCCGGCGTGGCTAAAGGTATGCAGATGACAATAAGCGGGAAAGGGAATGCTGCCAGACGTGGAGGTGTTCCTGGAGACCTTCTGGTAATAATGGATGAAGAAGAACATCCGGAATTATACAGGGAAGGTAAAGACCTTATATATAATCTTTATATAAGTGTGCCTGAAGCCATACTGGGTACTAATGTTGAGATCCCTACTGTTGAAAGCAAGGTTAAAATTAAAATTGAGCCGGGAACACAACCCGGAAAGATCCTGAGGCTTAGGGGCAAGGGCCTTCCTGAAGTAAATGGCTATGGCAGGGGAGATCTGCTCGTTAATGTAAATGTCTGGATACCAAAAAAGATTACCGGGGAAGAACAGAAAATAATCGAAAAAATGATAAACTCACAATCATTCACTCCACAACCCGGCAAAGATGACAGGGGATTCTTTGAACGTATGAAATCATACTTTGAATAAACACGCCCGAACAATACTGCAAAATACCGGCCAATTAACCAGCTTTATCGATATTAAGGACTTATATAAATAAAAATTGTGATTGTTTTATATCTTTACCCGTTATTTGTTTAATCCAGTAAAAATAATACATGTCACTATTACAGACTGAAAACATAGTCAAACAGTACAGGACTCAACTGGCACTGGATAATCTGAGCATGACAGTGCCCAAACAGTCGATTTACGGACTTCTGGGTCCAAACGGAGCAGGCAAAACGACCCTGCTCAGGATAATTAACCAGATAACTGCTCCCGACAGCGGAAAAGTAGTACTCGACGGTCACCAAATTTCCAGGAACGATCTAAGCTCGATAGGCTATCTGCCAGAGGAAAGAGGATTGTATAAAAAAATGAAAGTTGGTGAACAATCGTTGTACCTGGCACGGCTTAAAGGCCTGAGCAAACAGGATGCAATGTCAAGGCTAAAAAAATGGTTTACAAAACTTGAGATAATCGACTGGTGGGATAAAAAGGTGGAAGAATTGTCTAAAGGAATGCAGCAGAAAATTCAGTTTGTTACAACTGTATTGCATGAACCCAAGCTATTGATCTTTGATGAGCCTTTCAGTGGCTTTGACCCTATTAATGCAAGCATACTCAAAAATGAAATCCTGAAACTGCGGGATGATGGCGCTACGGTCCTTTTCTCCACACATAATATGGGCTCCGTTGAAGAAATGTGCGATCATATAACCCTGATAGACAGGGCTAAGTCAATACTGGAAGGAAGTGTGTCAAAGATTCGTGAAGAATGGGCTGCAAACGAATATGATGTGGTCTTCAGGAGCGAGGCAGATATACAGAGCAACAGACATTACCAAGTACTGAAAACTAACAGGGAAAATGGCAGAACCTCGGTGCGACTGAAAGCCGAGGGCAATATTGATATGAACAATATTATAAGGGATATGACTGACAAAGGCAAGCTATTATCTTTCAACCCTGCCCTGCCTTCAATGAACGAGATATTCATCCGCGTTGTGGAAGCTAATAAAAACAACTGATCAAAACCGAGATAATCATGTCAAACATTACAACCATAATAAGCAGAGAATATAGTACAAGGGTAAAAAAGAAATCGTTCATAATCATGACCGTCCTTACGCCTCTTATATTTGTCGCACTTTTCCTTATACCTGTGTTAATTATGGGTAATGAGGATAAGGAGTTTAAGAGAATAGCAGTGATAGAAGACGGAAGCGACCTGTTCAAAGGCGTACTGAAGGACCGGGAGGATGCTGACTTTGTTTACCTCGAGAATGCTGATGCCAATGAACTGAAAACAACATTTGAGGACATAGGTTACTATGGTATATTGTATATATCACCCGTTGTTACAAATGTACCTCAGGCAGTACAACTGATTTCCAAGAAGCAACCACCGCTTGATTTACTGCAGTACATTGAAAGAACCCTGGAGCAGGATATAGAAAACAAAAAGCTACTGGCATATAATATTGAAGATCTCGATGAGATTCTTAAAAGTGTGCAAACCGATGTTTCGGTACAGACAATCAGGATTGATGATGCCGGACAGACAAAGGAAACCAGCACGGGTATTTCAATGGCACTGGCATATATAGGTGCTCTGCTAATGTATATGATAGTGTTGCTTTTTGGTGTGCAGGTAATGAGAGGTGTCTTTGAAGAGAAAAACAGCCGTATCGTGGAAGTAATAATATCATCGGTCAAGCCCGTGGAATTAATGCTGGGAAAGATTATTGGTATTGCCCTTGTTGGTCTCACACAGTTTTCAATATGGATAATTCTTACATTCGGCATTCTAACCGTAGTTCAATCACAGGTGCTTCCAGATGATCCGCAGGAAATAAGAAAGCAGATATCACAGAGTGTTATGAGCCAGGTGCCTTCCAGCCAGGATAGCCAAATAACTGAACAGACTATAGAGTTATCAGCCCAGGAAGAGGAGTTTGCCAAAATCTATACCAACCTTATGAATGTAAACTGGCCACTGATCCTGACCTCCTTTTTCTTTTATTTCATATTCGGATATTTACTATATGCCTCAATATTTGCTGCAATAGGATCAGCAGTTGATACCGATTCTGATACCCAGCAGTTCATGTTTCCTATAATGCTGCCTATAATACTGGGCCTTTTTGTAGCTCTGGGAACCATGGAAAACCCGGAAAGTTCCCTTTCTTTCTGGTTCTCAATGATACCATTTACGTCACCGATTGTTATGATGGCACGACTTCCATTTGAAGTTCCTGTATGGGAGGTTATAGTATCCGTGATAGTACTTATTGCTACATTCATAGGTTTTGTATATCTCGCCGCAAAAATCTACCGGGTCGGTATTCTTATGTATGGTAAGAAAGTAACATATAAGGAGATGTGGAAGTGGATAAAGTATAAAGGATGAGAGATGAGAGATGAGTGATGAGAGATGAGTGATCTAATTATTAACAATTCAACGATTTAACGATTTAACAATTCAACAACTACTGAATCACTATACTAATAAACTTTTAAACTATTTAACATCCTATGGCAAAAGTACTTGTAATAGATGATGAGAAAGCTATAAGGAATACCCTGAAAGAGGTGCTTGAATATGAGAAGCATGAAGTTGACATGGCTGAGGATGGAGAAAGCGGGCTTGTACTTTTCGGGGAAAATACTTATGATGTTATTCTCTGTGACATTAAGATGGATAAGATGGATGGCATCGAGGTACTTGAGAAAATTCATGAAATAACAGATGATGTCCCGGTTATTATGATATCAGGCCATGGGAATATTGATACAGCTGTTGAAGCAATAAAAAAGGGAGCCTACGATTTCCTTGAAAAACCTCTTGACCTGAACAGGCTTCTGATTACCATGAGGAATGCAATGGACAAATCAGACCTTATAACACAGACAAAGACCCTTAAGAAACAGGTAAGTAAAAAGTTCGAGATGGTTGGTGAGTCGGAAGCAATAGTAAAGGTAAAGGAGATGATCGACAGGATTGCTCCCACCGAAGCAAAGGTATTGATAACCGGGGCCAGCGGTACAGGGAAGGAGCTGGTCGCCCACCAGATACATGAGAAAAGCAACAGGTCGAAAGGACCTTTTGTGGAAGTTAACTGTGCAGCAATACCATCAGAACTAATCGAAAGTGAACTGTTCGGGCATGAAAAAGGCTCTTTTACATCTGCCCATAAACAGAGGATAGGAAAATTTGAACAGGCAAATGGGGGAACAATATTCCTTGATGAGATAGGAGATATGAGTCTGTCCGCACAGGCAAAGGTGCTGAGGGCACTCCAGGAGAATAAGATATCCCGTGTTGGATCAGACAAAGATATTAAGGTTGATGTGAGAGTCATTGCCGCTACCAATAAAAATTTAAGCGCTGAAATTGAGAAGAATACTTTCAGGGAAGACCTATACCATCGGTTGAGCGTCATTCTCATAGATGTGCCAAAACTGAATGACAGGCTGGATGATATCCCCCTGCTGGCTGATTATTTTAACCAACTTATATGTAATGAATATGGCGTTAGCCTAAAGACAATAGAAGAAAGTGCAATCAAGGAACTGAAGAAAATCGAATGGACCGGCAATATAAGAGAATTCAGGAATGTTCTTGAACGCCTCATTATCCTCTGCCCTGAAAAAATCACAGGTAAAGATGTTACAGCTTTTACCCATCCTATTTCAGGAAGTAAATAATACCTCTTGTACGAAACCTGGCATAACAGACTCTTCCAAATTAATTACTCAAACCATCTTTATTATTTTAACTAAATTTGCTGTTGAGAAATAATCAATCTTATGGATCGTACCGAATCTGATAATCTTGGCAAGATAAGGATACCCGAGGAAGCTCTCTATGGCATAAACTCTATCAGGGCCAGGGAAAACTTTCCGGGTGACATTCCATTTCACAAAGAATGGTACAGGGCAACTGGGCTAGTAAAACAAGCCTGTTATCGTGTATACAGGAAATTTTATGCAGGCACATATAAAAAATACGGAGGGGATATCCCCCTGAAATTGATACCTCCCGAAACCATTAATGCCCTGGAAAATGCCGCCATTGAAGTGTCAGAAGGCTTATATTACAGCCATTTCATTATACCTGCAATGCAGGGAGGGGCAGGTACAAGTATTAATATGAACATTAATGAGATAATTACCAATGTTGCCCTTATAAACAGCGGGCACAGCGCCGGTGACTATAAGCTTATTGATCCTATAGAACACGCTAATGTCTACCAGTCTACCAATGATGTTATTCCAACTGCACTCACCGTAGCATCAATGACATTACTCTCTGACCTGGAAGAATCAATTAACTTGTTAAGACATAATACTGAAAGCCTTGAAACAAAGTACCGCGATTATCTAAGGCCCGGCTACACACAGATGCAGGAAGCTGTGCCCTCATCTTTCGGGAAGCTTTTTAGCGCCTATAATGACGCGTTATCACGCGACTGGTGGAGGGTGTCAAAATGTAAGGAAAGAATAAAGGTGGTAAATCTTGGCGGAGGCGCCACTGGCACGGGTCTGGCAATTCCCCGCTTCTTCATAATGGAAGTTGTGCCTGAATTAAGACATCTTACCTCACTGCCACTGACAAGAAGCGAAAATCTTAATGATGCAACTTCTAACCTTGATAAATGGGTGGAAATACATGCCACCTTAAAAGCCCATGCTGTCAATCTCGAAAAGATAGCCTCCGACATAAGGCTTATGGCTGCTGACATAAGCAAAGCAGGACTGATTAATATACCGGAGCGACAGAAGGGCAGCTCCTTAATGCCCGGCAAAGTCAATCCTGTTATTTCGGAATTTATTATCAGCACTGCTCATAAAATATATTCAAATGATATGCTGATAAGTAACCTGTGCGGACAGGGATGTATTGACCTGAATGCTTACCTGCCCCTTATTGGTCACAGTGTCCTCGAAAGCCTTAAAATGCTGATAAACGCCAATAAAAGCCTGTCAGTGAACCTTGTAAAAGATCTTAATGTTAATAAAAAAGCAGCATATGATGCATTAATAAGCAGCCCCGTGATAAGCACCGCACTAATTCCTTATATAGGCTATAATAAGGCGTCTGAGATTGCATTATATATGAAAGAAAAGCAAGCTGATATTTTTGAGGCATGCGAATATACTGGTTATATTGATAAAGACAAGCTGGAGGATATTTTGAAACCGGGCAATTTGCTTAAGATGGGATTCTCGGTGGATGATATCAAGAGTTATGATGAATAATTATTTGTATTTTTTATGAAGAAAGGCCGCGAAAGCACTCCACATATTGGCATATTCGGAAGAAGGAACATTGGTAAAAGCAGCCTGATCAATGCACTTGCGGGTCAGGAAATAGCTATTGTCTCGGAACAACCAGGTACAACCACTGATCCTGTCAGGAAATCATTTGAAATTACCGGTTTCGGACCCGTAATCCTTATTGATACAGCAGGGATAGACGATACGGGTAATCTCGGTGAAAAGCGTGTGGATAAATCCTTGAAAACACTTGACATAATTGATCTTGGCATACTTGTATTAAATAATAATCTCTGGGGTGAATATGAGGATATGCTTTTAACCCGTTTCAAAAATACCGATACACCCTATATTATTGTTCAAACAAAATCAGACCTGGTGAAGCCTACCGGCATTTTTATCGAGAAGATAAGCAAAATAACAGGCAAAGAAGTGATCAGTTTCTCTGCACTGACAAAAGAAAATTATGAAGATCTTATAAGGCTTATCAAAACTACCATACCTGAACACGCCTTAAAAATACCGACCCTTCTGGGCGATAAAATAAAGCCCGGAGATATGGTTCTCCTGATAACGCCCATTGACACGGAAGCCCCCGAGGGAAGGCTTATCTTACCACAGGTACAGGCCATAAGAGATGTGCTTGATAATGATGCTGTTGCCGTAGTGCTTAAAGAGAGGGAGATTGATGCTTTCCTGCAAAGATCCTCCATCAAACCCGCTCTCGCCATTACCGATTCGCAAATATTCGTCAAAGCAGATGCATCGGTACCCAATGATATACCCCTTACCAGTTTCAGTATAGCACTGGCGCGACTTAAAGGAGACTTCGATAACTACCTGAAAGGCACTCCAAGAATATCCGATCTACAGGATGGTGACCGTGTGCTGCTGCTTGAATCATGCACACACCAGGTTTCATGTGATGATATAGGAAGGGTAAAAATACCAAGATGGATAAGTAACTTCACAGGTAAAAAACTGCATTTTGACGTTGTGGCGGGACTGGATGCTACTCCCCGTCCTGTTGAAGATTATGCTCTGTTGATACAATGTGGTGGTTGCATGATTACACGAAAGCAACTTCACAACAGGATAAGACCGGCAATTGAGGCCGGGATACCTGTCACTAATTATGGTATGGCCATCGCCTGGGTACAGGGAATATACAGGAGAGCCATAGCTCCATTCATTGGTGAAGGTTTCACAGGAGAAGAATACTTGTGATATAAGATTGAAGATTAATGATTTAAGATTTAAGAAACATTCTTAAATCTTAAATCTAATATCTAGCATCTAAAATCACAGGGATCCTTCGGTCGCTATGCTCCCTCAGGATGACATCAGAACCTGAAGTAGATAAACGGTTGTATATCTGTTGATTGTACATTATACAGGACAAGGGCTATCAGGTAAACCAGTATTATCTTTACTATGAGTGGCATTTTAATGAACATTCCACGATATGATTCTTTAACTGTTACAGGAAGGAAATGAAGTATATAACCACATATAATTATTATTAATACCTGTCCGTATGCAGTTACCACAGCAAGCAGGTTTCCGGGGCTGAAGTCTGTAAATATCTGTCGCAGCATCAAGAGAACATTTTCCATATCAAATGCCCTGAAAAAGATCCAACAGAAACTGACAAAATTGAAAGTGATAAAAACAGAAATGAGTCTTTTAATCCTGCCCGGATTACTCCTCCGGGGAAATACCTTCATCCATAATTTGTTTACCACGAGGCCTATGCCATGCAGACCACCCCATATCACAAATCTCCAGGCAGCACCATGCCAGAGGCCTCCCAGCAGCATTGTAATCATAAGATTCACATATGTCCTGAACCGGCCTTTTCTGTTACCACCGATTGATATATATAAATAATCCTTCAGCCACCGCGATAGTGATATATGCCATCTGCGCCAGAAATCGGTTATATTATTTGCCTTGTAGGGTGAATTAAAATTAACCGGTAACCTGTAACCCAGCATCAGCGCAATTCCAATGGCTATATCGGTATAGCCTGAAAAGTCACAGTATATCTGCAAGCCATAACCATAAACAGCCAGAAGGTTCTCAAGCCCGGAATACATCAGGGGCGTAACGAATACCCTGTCAACAAAATTCACAGAAATAAAGTCTGATATTATGATTTTCTTTATCAACCCTCCAAGTATAAGGAACAGGGCATGCCCCCACTCTCTTTTTGACAGCTTGAACGGGGCATAAAGTTGTGGAACAAATTCGGATGCCCTTACAATAGGACCGGCAACCAGCTGGGGGAAAAAGGAGACATAGAACCCAAAATCAAGGATGTTTTTCACAGGCTTTGTTTTTCCCCGGTATACATCCATTGTATAGCTGATCGTCTGGAAAGTAAAAAATGAAATGCCAACCGGTAGCACTATAATATCAATGTTGAAGGAAGTGCCGAGATAGAAGTTGGAGATTGACGCAATCCAGTCAATTACGGGCAGTTCAGTATTAAAAATATCATTTACTATGCCTGTAAAAAACCCGGTGTATTTAAAATAGGACAACATACCAAGGTTTACCAGTAAACTGAAAAAAACAAAAAGTCTCCTCACCATTTTCCTTCTGGCTGCATAGATTAACAGCCCTGCAATATAGTCTGTGAGTGTTGAAATTATCAGAAGGAAGAAGAATACACCTCCTGACTTGTAATAGAAGAACAGGCTGAAGAGAAACAGATAAGTATTTCTTAAAAGGGGCTTTTTGAATATCAGGCTATAAAGAAAAAGCGTAACAAACAGGAATGCCCAGAATGAGGGTCCGGTAAACAGTAATGGCCTTTCCTGCTCATAAGATTTTAATTCTTGAATTATTTTATCAGTGTTCAGTCTGAGCTTCCCTTTTTGCAGTATTTCCTTATGTACAGAATCAATGGCTACAATAAGGGTGTCCTTTTCGGGTATATATTCTTCCTGTTGTTCAGGAGCTTGCTTTCTGCTGATATCCTGAAGGAATAAGTCAGCCAGTGCTGCCCCGCCATCATAGGTCAGGTGGGTATAATCTCTGGCTGCAAGGGCTGGTTCATGCCTGCTCCACTCTATTATGGAGTTTTTACCTCCCATAGCCTCCCATGAATCCCAGAATATGACCCCGGCCCTTTGTGCTGACATTTTCTGTGCATTCCTGATAAGCGGAATATTATCATATGATTGCATCTCATCATCAACCTTATGAACCATATCGGTCAGGCCCATAAGTATTATGACTGTTTCAGGGCACAGGTTTTTCAGCCTTCTGAGCTGGCTGAATATTCCCTCTTCGTAATATTTATAACTTGTACTGATATTTAATACTACATTAAGACCATAATGCAATACCAGCACATCAGGTTTTATCATATCATACAAGCTCTGCAGGTTCTCACGGGAGACCATTGTATATTCCAGCCCGGCACTTCCCCTGTTTGAGATATTATCTATAATCACACCTTTCTTGCTTTCGATACTGAAACCGTAGAAATCCGGACTTCTCCGGCCTTCAAATTCAACTTTCACATAATTTGCGGAATTCAGGTTAACACAATATTCCTGTTCAGTGTCAGATGGTAAAAGGGTATCACGTCTGATGACACCTTCATCTGTATGGATAATAATCCTCAGAGTATCTTCCAGCCTGCCATAGAAAAGACGGAATTCATCATAAACGGCAGATAATGAATCAGCGAATCTTGATGGTTCAACACTGAACCAGGCGCTTGCCGGATTGATTTCCACCATCCCCGGTTCAAGAAACCTGCTGATACTCATTAAAGGCCCGAGTTTCCGATGGTTTATCAGCCCATCCCTGTAAGATAAATAGTCATACTTATACCAGTTATCGGATGATTTGACCTGTGATGTCCTGGTATATGGAATAAGGGGAGTGATGCTCAACATTCCCGGACCTGTTCCGGGCAAGACTTTTCTTAATTCTTCTCTCAGATAGTTTGTTATACGATCACCTTCAATCTGGGAATCGCCATAATACATTATTCTTACCTGGCCCGTATCCTTTCCGATCAGATCCCTGAACTTTTCTGATAAGGTCTGTGATTCGGAAAAATCAAAGAGGAAGTTTTCAGTGCTTGCTTCCGTGAGGGCAACAGTATCAACATGTAATGAGGATACAGTTGTATCAGCCTGTATTTTTGTTTTCGCTGTATCTTCGGAAGGGGATTCACGAATAAAATATTCTGAGCTGATCTCCGGCCAGTTTATTGAAATACCGGATGTTATTCTCAGTGGGCCTTTCATAAAAAAGGATGGCCCAAAAAGAAGCAAAATTAAGACCAGGAAAACAAAAAAGGTCTTGTATGGACGCATAGCCTGGCTGTTATGAGCTCAGATAATCTATATTAACTACTTCTCTTAATTTTCAGCTTCTGTCCCACCTTTATATTCCCCGATCTTCCCAGTCCATTAAGGTTAAGAATATCAGTAGCGCTGACGCCTGAATATTTTTTTGCAATATCCCAGACTGTATCTCCGTAACGTACAGTATGATATATGAACCCGGGATCAGTGGTTTCTTCATCAGCCTGGTTTTGAACGGTAGCAGGTTTACCTATTCTTGCCTGTTTTTCAGCGAAACTCAGCTTATCAACCACCTCATAGTAATCCTTTTTAGAGGGATCAACGTATATTGCAAGTTTCTGGTTAATACGTATCAGGTTCCTGTATATATTATTCCAGTATCTCAGATCAGAGACACCAACATTGTACCAGCTGGCAATATAACCCAGGTTATCCCCTTCTTTGACTGTATATATTAATTTTGTTTTACCATTGATACTGGGTGGTATATATGTTGATTGTGTCGGGCTGGCATTTTTAAGCTCAGGATTAAAATAATGTTCGATGCGGTAAGCAGCGACAGAATCCTGCAAAGTAATAAAATCGCCAAGATGCTTAATTGGAAGAGTAAGGGCCATCGGTTTGCTTTTACCAGGCACTATTAGTGCCCTGTACTGTGGATTCAGTGCTCTGAGCTCAGCCAGCGTGATATTCATCACGGTCGATATTTGTTCAAGATGTATATCCCTGGTTATCATCACCGTGTCTGTAGCTACCGGGAAATTCACCGGTACAGGCCTTATGTTATGTTCCTTATGATAAGTCATTGCATAGGTGGCTGCAATATAGCCGGGCAGATATCCCCGTGTTTCGCGTGGAAGCCTGTAATAAATCTCCCAGTAGTCTTTCCTGTTGCCTGATCTTCTTATTGCCTTGTTAACATTTCCCGGACCGCAATTAAAAGCGGCAATTACGAGTCCCCAGTCATTATAAATACCATACAGGTCCTTAAGATAACTGGCAGCCGCATGGGTTGATTTTACGGGATCCCTTCTTTCATCAACAAGTGAGTTAATGGTAAGTCCGTATGCTCTCCCGGTACTGTACATAAATTGCCACAAGCCTGTTGCTCCTACCCGCGAAACGGCATTCGGGTTAAGTGCAGACTCGATAACAGCCATATATTTCAGTTCGGCGGGCAATCCGTAGGTATCGAAAATATCTTCTATCATCGGGAAATAATATTCCCTCAAACCCAGCATGATTTCAAATTTGTCCCTTTTTTTCCCTGTATAAACGTGAATATAATTTCTCACAATATTATTATATGGCAGGTTCACCACAGAATGTATATTATGCAATCGTTCCCTGTATACCGAGTCAGGAAACTCAACCACAGGTTCCGGTTCGTTATCCGGCATATCCGTGTCTTGCAACATCTTTTCAATGTACCATATATGTGTCAGGCTGTCTAATTGTCTCTCAATAAATTCGCTATCCGCTTTAATAATAATCGTGTCGTTTACCGCCAGGGCTGATGTATAATAAAGTAAAATTCCTGGTAACAGAATAATTAGTTTTCTCATAGCACAATCATTAAAAAGTTACTTTAACCCCGAGTCCCATCGTTGGCCCATAAACAGTTCTCAACTGTACAGGTTCAACGCTGATGTTTAATTCGGGGCTTATATCATAATCCGACATTATAGCGTCAACATTTGCATCCAGTATTGACACTATATACCATACTGCGACGCCAATATAAGACAAATCACGATATCTCCTGTAGTATGAAATAGCATTTAACATCTGGTCTTTTACCCAGCTATGTGTTTGCGGGTTATAGTTATCTGCTTCCAGCGCGGGATCTATTTCCCCCGAGTCAAACAAAGGGGTATATTTTTCATAACTTGTTGTTTCAGGCACATCATCAGTAAGGTCCTGATAAGCCTGCATATATCCGTCGAAATTTTGAGAATTACGTATTATGCTGTAGCCCAGAGCTCCAAAGCCGGCATATACAAGTGGTATTTTCCAGTATTTCCTGTTATATACCTGTCCCAGCCCGGGGAAAGCAGCAGCCATCATTGTGGCCTTTACAGGAGATAATACCCTTGCTGAAGGAGGTAATACCTCTTCCCGTTCCTGCTCAACGGAAATTGAATCTCCTGATTCAATAATAACCTGGGCAACAGCATTTATCCCAAGCATTATAAGCAATATAATCAGTTTAACGGTCTTCAATATCATTACCTTTAACTGGCATCTTAAGAAAAACGAAAAATATTAATGATTTGATATCTAAGATTAAACTTCTTAAATCTAAAATCTTAAATCTTAAACCTAAAATCATCAAGATCCTTCGGTCGCTGAGCTTCCTCAGGATGACAGTAAGGCAAAGATATATATTTTAGGAGTTAAGTTTGTCCAATACCTCTAAAATACGCTCCATTTGCTCGGCATTATCAAACTGGATAACGATTTTACCCTTCCCCTTTTCATTTATTCTGAACTGGACATCCGACTTAAATATTTCAGACAGGTGACCGGAGAGGTCCTGGAAGTCCTTGCTAAGCTGTTTCTTCTTCTCGTTTTTTTCAGGGTCTTTCAGCCTGGTCATTTGCATCCTGCGCACCAGCTCTTCTGTTTTCCTTACAGACAGTTCATCATCAATTATTCTGTAATATACTTTTATCTGCTGGTCAGGATCTTCAATATTTATAAGCGTCCTCGCATGGCCCATGGTAAGCTGCTTATTTTTTATTCCCAGCTGTATTTCTGCAGGGAGTTTCAGAAGCCTGAGATAGTTAGTGACCGTAGATCTTTGTTTACCCACTCTTTCGCTCAGTTTTTCCTGGGTTAGATTACATTCCTCAATAAGTCTCTGGTAACTTATAGCTATTTCTATTGCATCAAGGTCTTCCCTCTGGATATTTTCAACGAGCGCCATCTCCAGCATTGCCTGGTCGTCGGCAGTACGTAAATAGGCAGGAATAGTTTGTAATCCGGCCATACGTGCGGCTTTCAGCCTTCGCTCACCGGCAATAAGCTGATATTTGTTATCTCCTATTTCCCTGACAGTAAGCGGTTGAACAATACCCAGTTTACTTATTGATGAAGCCAGTTCTTCAAGTAATTGTTCATCGATCCTTGTCCGGGGCTGAAAAGGGTTAAGCTCAATATCGTCAATATTGATTTCGAGGTTTGCAGCAACTTTCTGCTCGAGCGTCTCCCTTTCAGCATCATCTATTAATGCTCCCAGGCCTCTCCCCAATGCTTGTTTTTTTGCCATTATACTATCATATATTATGAATACTGATCATAAATCAGCATGACTACCTGATCCGTTCTGCCCCTTTTCAATCAATTCCTGTGCAAGGTTAAGGTAATTAACCGCTCCCCTTGATTCAGCATCATATAATATTGCAGGCTGGCCGTAGCTGGGTGCTTCGCTGAGCTTTACATTCCTCTGTATAATAGTATCGAAAACCATTTGCTGGAAATGCTTTCTCACTTCTTCAACAACCTGGTTTGAAAGCCTGAGTCTTGAATCATACATTGTAAGCAGGAAACCTTCTATTGAAAGGGATTTGTTCAGGTTTTTCTGTATTATTTTTATGGTATTAAGCAATTTACCCAGCCCTTCAAGAGCAAAATATTCACACTGGACAGGTACAATAACCGAGTTGGAAGCTGTAAGTGCATTTACTGTTAAAAGTCCAAGTGATGGTGAACAATCGACCAGCGTATAGTCATACTTATCCGGAATATTCTTTAATACATTTTTTAGAATACTTTCTCTTTGTTCGGTATTGAGCATTTCTATTTCAGCTCCTACAAGATCTATATTGGAAGGTATCAGTTCCAGGTTATCTATCTCCGTTCCTATAATTGCAGTTGATGGTTCAACATCATTTATTATGCAGTCATAAATTGTTTTATCAAGTTTACGGGTATCGATACCAAATCCTGAGGTAGCATTAGCCTGAGGATCAAAATCCACCACTAATACTTTCTTGTCAAGTGCTGCAAGGCTTGCAGCCAGGTTTATCGCTGTTGTTGTTTTTCCCACGCCACCCTTCTGGTTAGCTAATGAAATAATCCTCGCCATTTATTTATTTGTTTTAGTTATTAAGCTTATTCAAGCGCTTCAAAATTAATATTTATGATTGCCGTGAATCCCCAAACTGCACGTGTAATTGTAAACATTTCAATTACGGTTTTCAACATTTTATTAACAGGTTTTTATGGTTAAAACAGGTTAATATTTCTGATTATATTTTTTTTTAGCATCTTTACAGTACCCCAATTTTGTCACTATGGGCAAATCAGACAAAAACAGGGAATGGCAGGTAATTGTCAATCCCAATGCAGGTAAGAAGAAAGGGCAAAAGGACTGGCACATAATTTCAGATCTTTTAACCCGGTACGGCATCTCATTCAATCACTTCTTCACAGAAGCCAAGCACCATGCCATTGAGCTTGCTTCCAATATCATTGATAAAAATAACAGGAAAATACTCGTTGTAGGAGGCGATGGCACTATGAACGAGGTGGTAAATGGAGCCTTCAGGCAGAAAAAAATAGCAACTACCGATATAACACTTGGCATGATAACAGTTGGCACGGGCAATGACTGGGGAAGGATGTTCAATATACCCCTGGATTATGAATCGGCCATCAGGGTAATCAAGAAGGAAAATACTTTTTTACAGGACACAGGTGTAATAAAGTTTTACTCAGGCACTGATGTAAAGGAAAGGTATTTCATAAATATTGCCGGGCTCGGATTTGATGCACTGGTAACCAAACGATCGAACAGGCAAAAAGAAAAAGGCCATAGCAGCAAAGCTCTATATTTCTGGACATTGCTAAGAAGCCTTCTTTCGTACAAGCATACC
Organism: Bacteroidales bacterium; assembly: GCA_016928075.1. Lineage (GTDB taxonomy): Bacteria > Bacteroidota > Bacteroidia > Bacteroidales > VadinHA17 > UBA9300. The sequence continues at coordinate 156,845 of JAFGLJ010000029.1, forward strand.
AGTACCAGCATTGAAATTGATGGTGAGAAGATAAAGAATGACACCTTTACAATAAGTCTCGGCATTGGCAAATATTCAGGTGGCGGTATGATGCAAACCCCTTCAGCAATAGCCGATGATGGCCTGTTCGAACTTACTCTTGTAAAGAAGATGCGCAAAGGTGAAATTATACGCAGCCTAAAAAGACTGTATAACGGAACCATACTCGACCATCCCAAGGTGGAAGGTTACACAGGTAAGAAAATAAAAATTGATTCTGATCCACTCATACATGTCGAGGTCGACGGTGAATCGCTGGGTCATTCACCTATAGAATTTGATATCCTGCAAAGATCAATAAATATAGTACAGGGTATCATTGACGCTTAACAAGCTCTATCTCAAATAGCCTGGGCCAGTTTTTCCCGGTTATGAACAGCCGGTCATTATCTTCATCCCATGCTATACCATTCAATTCGGCCAGTTCCGGATGACGATCTTCATCCGGCAAAATGCCCGTGAGGTCAATATATGCAAGCACTTTCCCGGTAGAGGGATCGATACGTGCAATGCGGTCGGTCGTGTATATATTAGCCCAGATCTCTCCATTTATATATTCCAGCTCGTTGAGCTGCCATACATGACTCTTATCGTCATAAACCTCTATTGAGGAAACCACAGTAAAATATTCAGGTTCAAGGAAATATAGTTTATTTGTACCATCACTCATTATAAGTTCCCGGTCATTGCTTGTAAGACCCCATCCCTGTGTTGTGTAATGAACACGCTTTATTTCTTCAAAGCTTTGTATATCATAAACAAAACCAACATTATTTCTCCATGTAAGCTGAAACAGGCGACCGTCATAGAGAACCAGCCCTTCACCGAAGAATTTGCTCTCCAGATTATGTATTTTCATGATTTTGCCGGTTTCTATTTCCACTTTTCTTAATGTTGATTTTCCCTCTCCCCCGGTGCTTTCATATAAATAACCATCATGGTATACTAAACCCTGGGTATAGGCATTTATATCATGCGGATACATATTGATTACCCTGTAGGAATAAAGATCAGGTTGGATGTCAGAAAAAATTGTGACGAAATGGGTAATGACCTGTGGCCTCTTGCTTCCCTCATAAGCCATTATCTTAAGTGGTATCCTGCCCAGTCTTGACGACCTGGTATCAACAGTGTATTCAAGACCATCGGGTTTCAGTATTGCCATTGATTCCCCATCAAAAAACACTCTTACAGAGTCAGGTGATTTATTGCCCCGCAGGCTAAGCTTTAAATGTATCTTATCACCCGAGATGAATTTTGCACCATCTTCAGGTTCTTCAATATTCACGAGGCTTGCAGAAAGCTCTTTCGTATTTGCTTTTTCCGTTGATGTATTGTTATCTGATTTAACAGAGCCATTGCACGAAAAAGCCAGAGCCATAATTACCAATAAAACCGAGTATGTAAACTTCATTTTAATTACCGCTAAACTTTATAAACTCTATCAACTTCTATTCTTTCCAATTATACTTCTGAACAATCTCCTGAATACAGATTTCCTCCTGTTAAGCTGCCTTGCCACTTTTTTTTCCATTTCCTCGTATAAGCTTAATTGCTGCCATATGGTGCTCCAGCCGGGGAATCCTCCCACATTCTTATCATCAATATACACATCAGCATTAATTTTACGGCTTACTGAATCGTCAAATTCTTCCTCGGGATAATTTTTGTTAACAGCATAAAACTCAATCCCTTTGTTCCTGCAGTATTCAACTGCCTCATCGAGTTCCTGTCCGGCCCTTATGGTCCATAGGATAAGCAGTGCTCCATGTTTCTGCAGTTCCTTCAATGTTTCGAAACCAAATAATATATCTTTACCTATTTTCGGATAGGCATGCTCAACCAGTGTTCCATCAAAATCAACCGCTATTTTTAGATTCTGTATATGTTCCATATGAATATTAAATTCGTGTAAAAATATACAAATTGGGATTATTGATAAAATTTATCTTAATTTACAGTTGATTCTGGATGGCCACAAAACATGAAAAAACAGATACCTAACTTTTTAACCTTACTAAATCTGGTATCAGGTTTCATAGCTATTATACTGATAATGCAGGGCAATCTCAGGCTTTCCGTATGGTTCCTGACAGCATCCCTGATTTTTGATTTTGGTGATGGGCTGGCCGCACGTTTACTCGATGCTTATTCCGATATTGGTCTTCAACTTGACAGTCTTGCCGACATGGTGAGCTTTGGTGTTGCTCCCGGGCTTATAATGTACCAGCTTATCCTTTCTGCCGAAGGGGCTGATTCCATTGCCATGTACCTGCAGTATATTCCAGTGCTTATTCCTGCATTTTCAGGACTGCGTCTTGCCAGATTCAATATTGATAAAGCACAGAGTGATCATTTCAGGGGATTACCAACTCCGGGCAATGCTTTTTTCATTATCTCACTTGTTTTTGCCGGCGAATATGGTGAAAGCCAGTTAATTGATAATCTGGTTAATTCAAGGATAGTATTAAGTTTCCTGACTGTTCTCTTTTCCACGCTCATGATCACCGGAATTCCAATGTTTTCCTTTAAGTTCAGGCATTTAAGGTTCAAAGGGAACGAATTAAGGATAGTCTTTCTGGGATCCTCCGTCTTACTGATAGCAGGTGCAGGATTTGCATCCCTGCCGCTTATTATTATAATTTATATAATCGTATCAATCATCTGGGCTCTTATCAGCTGATCCGTTTTTCTTTTCCTTTAACTTTTGCATAATAACCGTTTGCCTTCTTATTGATTCCTGGTGCATCAGTTTAAGATATCTTTCGGTAAAGTTACGGTCAATTCCTGAAATTCCAGCCTGTTCAAGCCTTGTGTTAAGTATTTCCAGCCATCTGTCCATCTGCAATACTGCTACGTTATTCTTGAATTTATACTCCCCAATTAAGTCTATTATTTCAAGTCTCCTGGCCAGCAATTCAATTAATTGATGATCAACAGAATCAATCTGGTTACGCAGTTCTTCAAGATAGTCAAGAAAGCCGGGGTCTTCAGGTTTGGAAAGCCTGATCACAAGGTTTTTCATCATCTCACAATACCCGGCAGGTGACAACTGCTGATTACTGTCGCTAAGAGCTGAAGCCGGGTCATAGTGCACTTCCACCATCAGTCCATCCATATTCATGTCCATGGCTTTTTGAGCCAGTTCGGGGACGAGAAAAGAATCGCCTGCTATGTGGCTGGGGTCACACAGAACGGATATTTCTTTTATCCTTCTTCTCAGCTCTATTGGTATTTCCCATTTGGGCATATTCCTGTAACTGGTTCTCTCGAATGGGGAAAAACCACGATGGACAGCAGCCAGTTTACGAATACCTGCATTGTAAATCCTTTCTATTGCGCCTATCCACAGGTCGATATCGGGATTAAGTGGATTTTTTACCAGGACAGGTATATCCTGCCCCCTCAGTGATTCCGCTATTTCCTGTACTGAAAAAGGGTTTGACACAGTACGCGCACCCAGCCAAATTACATCTATATCCATTTTCAGGCATGCCTCAACGTGGCGTGGACTGGCTGCCTCAACAGTAACTCTCATACCTGTTTGTTCCTTGACCTTTTTCATCCATTGCAAACCTTTTGTTCCCACTCCACTGAAGGTATTAGGGCGGGTACGCGGTTTCCATATCCCCGCCCTGAACAGCGACGGCTTGCATGAATCATTAAAGGAACAGGCTGTACGTTGTATCTGTTCTTCCGTCTCCGCACTGCAAGGTCCGGCTATCATTACCGGCCCGCTACCAAATTCACTAAACCATTCCTGTATATGAACTATATTCATCTCTTGTTATCGATACTAATATAAATGCCCTTCTCCACTTATTTCTTCCTTATCAATGCGCTTCCTGTTTATCGCTCTCCATGCATACCATATATATCCGATTACCAGTGGAATGATAAACGAGATAAACATCATGGTCTTGAGTGTAAAAAGGCTTGATGAAGCATTTCGTATGGTTAACGAACTCTGCATATCAGTGAGTGACGGGTAAAAGGAAGTATTGTTATAACCTGCTATCAGGAATAGTGACAGTACAACCAGTACAGTACCAAAGCCTGAATACCATATGGGATCTGTATGGTCTGTAAAGAGAGTGCGGTACAGGCTGAACAGGACAAGCAATGTTCCTGCCAGGAACATTATCAGCAGAAGGGGCATTTCTAAAAAGTTATGCATGTATTTACCTTTCTCCATAAATATTTCCCCGTTTCCCGGATCAACTGCAAATCCCTTGGATAACAGCAGGCTGACAACAAAGTACAGGAATCCTATAAGGAAAGGTATGAGGTTAATCAGGGTTTTTTCCCTTGCTTTGCCCAATAACTCATCATCATCAATAGTATTAATTATATACATTAAGCCTAACAACCGTGCAAGAAAAAGAACTGTTACACCAAGTGCTATATTTCTCAGGTTCAGCACTGCTTCGAGTCCATGCCATGGATTATCCCATTTCCCCATATTCATTTCATTAAGGGAAAAATTAGCTCCTGTGAAGAATGTGCCAACAGCTATACCTATTAGTAATGGAGACAATGCTCCATTGATCAGGAGGAATATTTCAAACGTTTTCTTTCCCAGAACATTGGATGGTTTGGAGCGGTATTCATAAGCAATGGCCTGGATTACGAAGCTAAAAAGTATTGCCATCCATACCCAGTAAGCTCCACCAAAACTGGTAGCATAAAACAAAGGGAAGGAAGCAAAAAAGGCTCCTCCGAAGGTTACCAGGGTAGTAAAGGTAAATTCCCATTTACGACCCATGGCATTTATTATCATAGTTTTTTCTCCTTCATTTGAAGCAAGTGTAAATATGAAGGACTGTCCGCCCTGGACAAATAAAAGAAACACCAGCAGGCTGGCAAGAAGTGAGACCAGAAACCACCAGTATTCCTGGAGAAACGAATGTGACACTGCTAATAACATAATTATTCCTCCTCTATTTTAGGTCCGTTCTTAATTTGTCTGGTCATAATTGACACCTCTGCAACCAGCAGGGCTGTAAAAAGAGCAGCAAATAACCAGAAAGTGGTTTGCACCGTTGAAGTGCTCAGGCTTGATACGGCAATGCCAACAGGCATACGGTCCTGTATTATCCAAGGCTGCCTTCCCATCTCGGTCACCAGCCATCCGAGAACGGAGGCAAGGTAAGGTAAAGGAATGCTGATTAAGAGTATCCACTGAAAAACCTTTCTTCTCACTATTGAACCGTTGGTGGCAAAGACCCAAGCCAGAACCTGAATCAGGAGGAAAAGAAAACCCAGTGCTACCATAACATGAAAACTATAAAAAACGAGCGGGACGTTAGGAATAATATCAGCCGGGTTATTAATGTAAGAATATCCGAAATACCTGAAGTACTCTTCCTGAAAGTTGTTGTCTTCAAATCTTGTTTTTAATTTATCAACCTCTGCATTATCACCCCGTTGTCTCGCATCCTTGTATTCGAGTAACAGTTTTCGTGCTGTTTTCCCCCTTTCTATTTTTTCTGATGCAGACATAATCCCTTTTTCCTCATTACCATATACAAGGTCTTTTATACCTGCCACAAATGAGTCCCTGTCACCGTTTGTCATAACTGACAGGAAACCGGGTATCTCGATCTGTGCGATAATGTTCTTTTCATCCAGGTCACCTTGCTCTGCTTTGTCCGTAAGAATGCCGAATACAGTCAGTCCGGCATTTGTTTTCCCTTCATACAGGGCTTCCATTGCTGCAAATTTTACAGGCTGGGCTCTGGCAATTGTCCTTGATGATGTATCACCTGTATAGATCAGCACTACAGATGCAAAAGTGCCAAAAATAGCAGCCACCTTTATACTTTTTAATGCCATTTCTTTTTCACGATTACGGATAAGGAACCAGGCGCTTATACCTGTCACAAACAAAGAAGCCAGCACGAAACCTGAAGTTATGGTATGAAGGAACTTATCCATGGCAACCGGATTGAATAATACTTCCCAGAAACTGATCATTTCATTTCTTGCTGTATCGGGATTAAAAATCATGCCAACCGGGTTTTCCATCCATGCATTTGCCACGAGAATCCATAATGCTGAAAGATTAGCTCCAATTGCAACCAGCCATGTTGATGCAAGGTGAAACCGTTTGCTTACCTTATCCCATCCAAAGAACATCACCGCAATAAATGTCGATTCCAGGAAAAACGCCATTATTCCCTCCACTGCAAGGGGCGCACCGAAAATGTCACCAACAAACCATGAATAATTCGACCAGTTGGTTCCGAATTCAAATTCAAGGATAAGACCTGTTGATACTCCTATGGCAAAATTAATACCGAATAGTTTCATCCAGAACTTTGTAGTTTTCTTCCATTTTTCAGAACCCGTTCGTACGTACTTCGTTTCCATTATCACGAGAATGAACGACAAACCAAGGGTTAATGGAACAAACAGCCAGTGGTATATGGCTGTAAGGGCAAACTGGGCCCTTGACCAATCGACTAATGAAAGGTCGATATTTTCAATCATCTGTATCAGTTTTAATTATTAATTCATCGAGGACATGATTGCCTCTTTCTTCATCACTATCAAAATTCTTCTTCAGAATATCGGGAAAAAAGAAGATTCTTAAAACGGCAAACATTATGAAGAGCTTGATAAGTATAACCAACCAGACCTTCTTCCCCCAGGCAGGCATGGTCTTAAAACCATCCTTATAGAACTGAAGAATATTATTAAAAGACTTTAATATTAATCCCATAGCAAGCTAATTAAAGGGTGGTTGGTTCAGACGATAAAGATAATAAAGACAAAAGATAAAAGTAAAAAGACAAAAGATAAAAGACAAAAGATAAAAG
>JAFGLJ010000030.1 GCA_016928075.1 Bacteroidales bacterium
AGTATCTCCGGCCGGCCACTTGGTATATCTTGAATCAACCAGAGGCTCTTCAGGCCAGCTGTTATATGCCCACCTGAGAAAACCATCAAATCCTTCCGCTGCAGCAAACCATCCCACATAGCACGATTCAGCCGGAGGGGAAAAAGTGAAACTATTGGGTTCGGGTATCCCGCAGGCAACATAATATGTCGTCTTAAGGTCTGAGCTTCTCCTTGAATCTATAACACCATCCGACATTATTCCGGTATGCCTCCAGTTAGAACTGAAATCATAAATTGATGGATTAAGAGCCTCATAATAAAACCCGGCCATGGCAATTTTAAACTCGGGAGCAGTTTCTTTTAAAAAACTGAACAAATCCTTCATTTCTTCTTCTTCCCTTTCATCTAGTGCAATGGTCGTCTTATCCAACCACCCCATTTCATCTAAATGATCTCTGAAATCAGACAGGAAGCCGGTCCATATCATTTCATAATCCTCAGTGCCCGGAAATGCCTCCATTATTATAGTATCAGCAGACTTCTCATCATACCAGGTAAATTTGTTATGGATAGGAACCATCGAGTAGCAGTTAATCTGCTCTTTAATCCCACAAGCCATAGCCAACCTGACATATTTATCAAAGATGGAATAATCATATTCCCATGAACCGTCTTTTTTTCTCGTCCATCTGATCATCGACCTGAAATCATCGTAACATGGTTTGTTATCGCCCCATGGCTTGTCTATCAGGGTTGTAGTTATACACTTCTGACCTGCATCAGCCAGTTTCCCAAGCAATGGTTTTAGCAGCTCAAAATGCTCTTCCGACCACAATTCTACTCCATTATATCTTGCAACTGCGAAAGGATTTTGCCAGAGGTCCAGGTGGAATGACCATTCTGAAGAAGGTGGCAGCAATTTATCCTGTACCTCCAGGGTGATTAAATGCCTCTCCCTGCCGGATGGAGATTTCCTTGACACCACACTCTCATAAATCCCCGGAATTGCATCAGAAGGGATATCAATGGATATCCAAACGGGTCGGGTTCCCCTTCCCTCTGCTATAAAAACATTTTCATGACTCAGAATATCAGCCTGCAAATGAGCCGGGATCTTATCATTATCCCTGGGACCGCATGCTGTTGACCTCTCATTCAGGAACTCATCAGTCAGGACATATTTTATCACTGAGATTGATATTTGTTTATTGCCAATACTAAGATCATCACTATTGAATTCCTGCAGATCAATACTTACTTGTTCGTCTGCATTTGCCGACCAGACCAGCAATTTGCAATTAACACGTTCCCCTTTCCAGCCATGGAGTTTTATTGACTTTTCAATATCCCCGGATGGAGGAATACTCTTAGGATAAGCAATATCAATTGATCCAAAACCTGAATGGATGCCAGGTTCAAGCTCCTCCCATACCGACATATCATAAGTATCAGGGTCTTCAGGTTCATGAGGGAGCTTACTTACAAATTCCTGGATGCAGGAAATACAAAAAACAGCAAGAAAAATAAAGATGTACAGGGAGTATGGTTTCATAATTTTAGTTTATAAGTTCTCCATTATAAGGAGCAGTACATAACTATTCATCTGTCCTGACACATTTTCAGGTAAGTCAAAGCCGGTACTTGCTGCTAAGGTAGCCATACTGTCAATTTGAGATATTATCTCATCTGAAACCGCACCCGCTTTAATATGTCCGGGCCGGAATTCCCACTCACCCTCCTTGGTATCGTAGCCAATATTACTTATATCCATTGTTTCATCTGGCAGGGTAATATCCGTATCCCTGAAGAAGGGCTTTCCGAAGGCTCCTACAATCCCATGCTGCCTTCTCCAGTAGTAGGTCCAGGTAAGGAGGGCAAAACGGCTGGGAGAACAGATACCTGATGAACTGTGAGCATTTGTGAATCTCATGCCCTCCGAAGCTAATATATCCAGATTAGGAGTTGGTATCCTGGAATCAGGATTCTGGCAATTGAGATCACCATAACCCATATCATCGGTATAGATAATAACCATGTTCGGAAGGATCTTATCATTGTCGCACGACTGAAAGCATGTAGAAAAGACCAGTATTATAAAAATTATTATCTCAACTTTCCTCATCTTGATAGGTTTTCAATTACCCGATTACAATTTATCATTTTGAATATAAACTCTGTTACATTGCCACTTTCCCAGGCCATAATTTCAAAGTATTCATCCCTGGTTTAAGTTTTTCGAAAGGACCGGGGACAGGATTCCTTTTACTTCTTTCATATCCGAAGAAATCTCTGTCAATTTTAATATCAGTTCCATCCGGATATGTATAAGCCTGATCAGGGATCTTTGCAGTTCCCAGGAGGTCAGTGCTTACCAGCTGATTATTCATTTTAAGGATTTCTTCGTCAACATTCAAGAACAGAAAGACTTCATCCTCTTGATCTTTAATCTCCAGGCCAGGATCATAATCCAGTTTCAGGCTGTTTGGTTCATTGTGATATGCTTCTGCCTTGTTCAGATAGACATTCCCGTCAACAAACATCGGGAGCTTTGTATTTTTATATGCAGCCATACCTGGTTCTCCTCTCTGATTTGTTTCCCCGTTACAGGTAAATATATTGTTATAATATCTGTTATCTCCACCCAGTGTTTTTCTTAAACCCCCGATTTCTGTTGAATGAGGTAATTGAAATGGTGTTTCCCTGCTTTGCGGCCGGAGTTCAATCTTTCCTGCTATCAGGTTATGGACAAAAGCACCACCTTCTGACCAGTCCCTGATTGACACTTCAGACAACAGGATATTATTCTCGATCAGGAAAGGTCCATGATTAACTTCTACAAACAGGTCGTCAGACGAATTGTCATAAAGAAGATTTCCCGTCACAATAGTTCCCTGAGCCATCCAGTCAAGCCATAAACCCCTGTGACAATTTACAAGTCGATTGTTAAGTATCCTCATATCTATGGAGGAATGAATTTTTATTCCTCCCATTTCAGCACCGCCCCATTGACGTTTTGTCCAGATATTAAATATGTTATTATTCTCGATTGTACTGAATACAGCACCCATACTACCACATATCCCGGTTTGTCCACACTCGGAAATAGTGTTGTTCCGGATTATATGAGAACCTATATTCTCCTTGCTCCAGCCTCTTGTCAGGGCACGTTTAATGGTCTCAACATATCCTTCTGCAGAATTCTCAGATGTGTTATCATATTCATCACCATGTTTCCCCAGTGTAATTCCTGAGCATTTCGAATTCCTGATAATATTGTTTTCAATTATCCAGCCCTTGCCCCAGTTGGTACCGATAAGTCCGGGTTGTTCAGCTGTTGGAGGAGCCCATTGTGTTGCTGCCTGCTCCATGTGAAAGCCACGGACGATAATATAATTTATACCGGTTTTAACTGGGTAAAAACAGCTCTTTCTGACATTGATCTCCACCAATTCATTATTTGGATCAGCATCATGAAAATTGGCATAAATGTATGTGTATTCATCATCACTCTCGCAGTACCATGTGTATTTTGATCCTTCAGGATCAAAGTTATCCATTTCAGCAACAGGGTTCAAAACCTCTTCAAGTATAGGTTTTTCCCACAGGGATTTTCCATTCAGGTAAACTTCACCTGTATGGTGTACACGATTGTTATCATTAAACCAGTCGCCACTTATAATGTCCTTATAGGGATTATAATCCCCGAAAAATGAATTGCTTATTTTAGCCTTCCATACCGTACCTTTAAACCTTTCCCATTCATTGATTATTTCCGATCCTTTTATCTCAACTTTCTCTCCTTCAGCAGACGTATATACAATTCTTTCTGTATCGGAATTACCACCGAGAGGGGGGATTATCCATTCGCGATAAACTCCTTCATGAACAATAATAATATCACCGGGCCTTGATATGTTAGCTGCTGCCTGTATTGTAAGGAAAGGTGATTCCACACTCCCGTTGTTTTTATCATTGCCGTATTTTGAAACATGGTATTCTTTTGCAGAGATTGTTAATCCAATACTTAGAAATATTAAAATAAGAGTTAACTTTTTCATTTTTCTAAAATTTACTTTCAAGAACCAGTTTAATTTTTTCCCATGGATACGGGTAAGCAGTAATCCATAATTCAGGTTCCAGATCAAGATTATCCTTATCATAGCCAAATACATATACCTCAATAGTCTTCCCTTTATATTCCTCTTTAACAGGGATATAGTAGGTGTAATTCTTATCAGGCCTAGGATTGAAGCTTTCCCATGGATTTGACAGAAAAGAAGGTGATCTGTCGGGTGCTCCTATCAGCTCACCATCTACTCTTGCAGCAGCATAAGCCCCGTCGGTACCATGCTTGCCATTTATGGCAATGCATAAATAGCTTCCTTCCGGGACTTCATCCAGGACTACTGATGTTATCCATGCCTTTTCAGCTTTTTTATTTGAGGGATATTCAAAAAGGTTAGATGCTCTCCATTCAGATCTGTCAAGCTTCCTGCCTGATGCTATTCCTTCTATCTCTGAGATATGTTGCGGAAAACTTCTGAAGCGAAGGAACCTTATCTCTTTATCTATGGGGATCCTGATATTCAGATCGGACATATAGGTTATCTGCTCCCAGTTTTTCAGGTCTTGTGACACTTCAACAATGTTTCCTTCATCGGGTAGAAGAGGCAACAGTGAGAACATTTCAGGCACTGTGATAAGTAATTCATCAATATGTATTACCTCTCCCAGGTCCAGGCGAAGGCATCCACGTTCCGTTCTGTATCTCCTGGTTTGCCAGAACCCGGTAGACGGATTGCTGTCAAAAAGATTATAATCCCATACTCCTCTTTCAACAAATGTTTTTTGATTAAAAAAGGCATCCCTGGCTGCTTTTACCTCCGGTACGGAAGTTTCTCCGGAACGATGGAGTGAACGCACCTCAAGGGCATTATTATCTGCGGCAAAAACTGTTGCTTCATATAGAGCCTCAGCATCATCAGGAATCCCGACCTGGCCAAAGTCACCCAGCTTCCTGTGAGTCTTTTCTGCCAATGGTTCTCCGGGAAAATTAACCTGCATTGTCTTACCTTTTAACAATCTTGAGGCATCATCATCTTCTATTCTGGCCGACTTATACTTATGAGTGTTAAAAAGCCTGATTTCCTTTTTTGTTCCTGGCATTCCAAGTATCTCTATCTCAACCGGCTTGCCCTTTACATTCTTAATTACCCTGTAATCGATTCCGTCCAGGGCAGGCTCATCATATTCCCTGGTGGTAGCCAGTAACATACATGACCTGAATGGAAGCACGTCAATCATAACTTCATCGCCTTTATTGAAGATCCCGATGACTTTTTCAGTGGGATGCAATTGTGCCAGGGTAATTCTTCCTCCGGATACCATTCCGATTTCTTCATCCAGCTTTACATTATAAGAATGCTCATCCCATGTCAGGTTCCGTAGGGTAACTATTCTGGTTTTATCATCACCCCTTGACACTGCATTTGGACCATATTTATCAGATAGGACCATTCCATCCACCAGTATATCCCTGTATTTCCTATGCAGGTTATATATCCGTGCCAGTTTGGGAAATTC
>JAFGLJ010000031.1 GCA_016928075.1 Bacteroidales bacterium
CCTTCACCTTCACCTTAGCCTCAATTTTGAATTTCAACAGCCCCGAAACATCGGGGCGTTAAACAGCTCATGCTAAGCATGAGCGTTCAACCTTTTCAACTTTTTTGTCCTCCTCACTTGCATATTATTCTACAAAATCATATCTTTGACTAGAAATTAATCAAAATTGTGACTATAATATAATCAATAATTATGAATTTTGCAAAAAATATCAAGTTTCTTCGTAAGAGAAAGGGCAGGACCCAGGATGATGTTGCATCAGCACTGGGATTAAAACGATCCACATTGAGCGGTTATGAAAATAATGTCGCTGAACCAGGTATTGAAGTACTTATAGCTTTTTCCAGGTACTTTGAGATCGCTATTGATACACTCCTGAAAATGGACCTCAGCAGATTGCCCGAAAGCCAGCTGGGTCAGCTGGAAAGAGGATTTGACGCGTACCTGAGCGGGAGTAGTATGAGAGTGTTGGCTACTACTGTGGATGAAGAAAACAGGGAAAACATAGAACTTGTACCCGAAAAGGCAAAGGCAGGTTACATGACAGGCTATGCCGATCCCGAGTTTATAAGTGAACTGCCTGTATTTAAACTTCCTTTTCTTTCTTCAAACCGTAAATACAGGACTTTCCAGCTTAAAGGGGATTCCATGCTACCCATACCTGATGGATCATGGGTAACAGGTGAATACGTCCAGGACTGGTTTGATATATCTGATGGTAAAGCATATATAATCTTCACCATGGATGATGGTATTATGTTCAAGATAGTTGAAAACAGGATCAAGAATGAAGGTAAATTAATACTTTATTCACTTAATCCTATTTATGATCCGTTTACAGTAAGGATCAGCGAAGTGAAGGAAGTTTGGAAATTCGTGAACTACATAAGTTCCGAGCTGCCTGAACCTGTTTTACCTGAAAAAGAATTGATCAATACCGTGGCAAGAATGAAGCATGATCTTGATTTGCTCAAGCAGAAAAATGCTGAATTATCCGAAGATCCAGCTGCCACCTGAGAAATCAAGATCATCAATATTCACTTTCTCCGTCAGGGGATGGTAAATATAATCTGCTTTGGATAACATACCTGCTATATCTTTTTTATACTTAACTTGCTTGTTATCAGTTATAAATATCACTCCCGGCTTAATGTATTTTATAAGTGAAGGTGATTCGCATATAACAGGTATATCCTCCGGTATAGTGCTTGCTACCAACCTGAATGCATGCAGTACATTTTTGTCATATGCCTGTATATAGTAAGCGGCTGCCGCACCGGAGTTAAGCATCCTGGTAGTGTCCTTGCTTCCTCTCCTGGAAGTTTCAAGATATATATTGAAATTATCATTTATATGCCAGTTAATCAGTCCTTCGGTGGGTTCATGGAAATGTGAACTGATCTTGATGGCAATGGGTTCTAAATGCCGGAATTTTTCAATTATAAGGCATGCAAGTGTGGTCTTGCCACTTTCCCTGCCAGTGCCTGCTATGACTATTAAGTTATGGAACCGTTCCTTTTTCATTATTATTTATATACGAAGATAAATATTTTTGTGCTCAACGTTTAATATTAGAGCAGGGAGCAGGGAGCAGGGAGCAAGGGGGGGTGAATAACGAATGTCGAATGAAGAATATCGCAGATAATCCGAAGAAGCCAATATCTGATTCTTAATTCATTGCCCCCATTATTGCTCGCTCCCACCAGCCACAATTACCGGCCGTCCCGAAAAAGTTCTGCTTTTTCGAGGATCCTCGAATCAGAGATTCGGGACCCGCGAGCTCACAGCACTCGCCCCAGAGAACTCGGGGACTCGCACTGCTCGGGTTCATTATTACAAACATTTATAAAATCAGTATTTAGACCCATTTACTGATCTGTTTGAAAAGTCTAAATTTGCATCAATAAAAAAAGGTATATGTCTGAACTGATTGGAAGGTTTACAAAACAGGAAGAAACAGCAAACTGGTTGTCTCATTTCACCGGAGCTATACTGGCAAGTGCCGGGCTGACTTTAATGATAGTAGCCTCAGCCCTGAAAGGAAATGCATGGCATGTTGTCAGCACAACCATATTCGGATCAACCATGGTAATGTTGTATTTTTCATCTGCAGTTGCTCACGGATTACCAGCAGGAAAGCTCAAACAAATATTTTTTGTAATTGACCAGGCAGCAATATTCCTTCTGATAGCAGGCACTTATACACCTCTGGCCCTTGTTGCATTACATGGTCCCATCGGATGGGTATTGTTTGGCCTGCAGTGGGCAATGGCCATAACGGGAATAATAATGATGGTAGTTAAACCAAATCGAGTGGAGTCAGGGGCCCGGATGATTGATATAATTATTTATGCAGTAATGGGCTGGATGTTGCTAATTGCACTTATTCCATTGATAAAATCCCTGCCTTTGATGGGCCTGCTATGGATATTCATAGGTGGAGCATGTTATACTTTCGGAATAATTTTTTACCGGAAAGCTAAATTCAAGCATGCGCACCTGGTATGGCATCTCATGGTCCTTGCCGGGAGCATATCACATTTCTTCACGATATTTTTCTATGTCATCCCGATTGGTGTCAGGTAAGATTATTTATAATACAGGACATTCAATATCAGCTAGATTTGCATCCCAGCAATGCCAGTCGGTGTCCTGGAAATAATCCTCATTCCTCACCCTTCCAGCTTTGGTTATCATATCCCATTGGATATCAATAGTTTCAGCTGAAAGATCAATGGTATACCATGCATTATAATCAAGAGAGGGATCTTTTCCCAATGTTATGGAGCTGCCTGTTTCGCCCTGTCCTGGTTCAACATAAACATAGGTTAATGAGGAAGTATTTTCCTCGTAATTTTTTGTCCAGTCCACTTCAATTATTTTCACAGGGCTGGCCGGATTTTTATAGACATTCCAGGATGCTGATGTGTGGTCATAACGCACTATCCCGTCAAACCATTTGAATCCGGCTGTGGGGCTTGATTCTTCAGCTACCACCATTTCCATGGAAAACTCTTCGTTATTCAGCCTTTTAGCGGTTAATGTCGCAATGTAATCCTCCTGATCAAATGTGAAGTTATATTTCCATTCCCATGTATTATCTCCGAGATAACTGGCATCCTGACTCAGGAGAGATCCATAAGCTGCAGCAGGAAGTGCCAGGCTACCAGCAGATATTGTACTCCAGAAAGCTACATTGAGAAAGGAATAAACAAAATTATTATAGGTGGTACCTTTTTGATCGGGACGCGAATCAAAATCTGAAAAGTCCATTATAAGACTTTCCTTTGGTGGCAGTTCAGGCTCTTCTCCCGGTTTATCTTTCTTCTTACAGGAGGTATTAAACATTATCATTGATATAACCAGCAGAAAAACAATTGGTTTGGAAATTACTGAATACTTTTTCATAATTATAAATTCAGGGTTCAGTTTATTTGTTTAGTACGAAAATGATATGATATTATTACACCCATAATAACTTATCGGAGTCAATATTTATTGCGCATACATGGATAAAACACAGGATAAGCCTATTCTTTTGTAAGTTGTATTATTAGTTGGATTATGTCCTCCACTTCATCATCAGGCACTCGACCCTTGTACAAAGCCCTGCAAATCCGGTCTTTGTCGGCAATTACTATTGTATAACTGTCCATCGGCGTATCCCATTTATCATGTAGCACTCCTTCGGTGTCAAACAGGATGGTGGTGCCATATTTCTTTTCTTTTCTTTTTGCTATCATTTTGATGATTCCGTTAGGTTTCCAGGTAGATTTCGAATCCACTATACCAAACCCCTTGAAATATTCCTTGTCGATCCTCATGTCAACATCAGTAGCCTTATCAACCTCTTCATTGAAGTGTTCGTTCAGGTCTTCTTCATCCGGGTCAACATAGTTAATCTGTAAAACCTTACCTTTCCATGTGTCCATTGAGTGTGGGGTTCCATTGGCATCAGGCAATACCCATTCAGGTACTTTCTTGCCAACCTCAAGTTTTGCAGTCTGGGAATGAACCGTCATCAGTGTGAATGATAACAATACTGAAATAAGAATAAGCTTCTTCATAGCATTGATTTTTAAAATTAAACATGCCAAGATAAACAAATTTTCAAAATTGTTGAACCGAACAGGATGAGTTTGCTGCAAGCAAGCGAATCCAGTGAGCTCGGCAGAGCCAATTGTTAAATTGTGTAATTCTTGAAGTGTTTTAATAACTTATTCATTGAGCATTTTCTAATTTGTATCTATCTTTAGAACCTTATCAACTATATGAACTTTATCAACCTTATCAACTAATCATGAAAACACTCAAGCTGACACGTCCTGGTTTAATAATACTTATAGGATTCTTCCTGACAATCGTTGTTCATGGGCAATCAGTATATTATCCTGAAAAAGATAACTGGGTGCATAAGAATCCTGCAGAAATGGGATTCGATGCTGAAAAGCTTCAGGAGGCAGTTAAATTTGCCCTTGATAATGAATACTCAGGTGACCGTGACCTCAGGGTGGCCATTATAAGGTCTTTTGGTTATGAACCCGGAATGGAAATAGTGGGGCCCACAAAAAAGAGAGGCGGTCCTGCAGGCATTATATTGAAAGATGGTTATATAATATCTGAATGGGGTGACATAAGCAGGGTCGATATGACATTCAGCGTTACAAAAAGTTATCTTTCAACAATTGTTGGTCTTGCCTTTGATGATGGACTGATAAACTCTGTGGACGATAAGCTTTATAAATACGTTTGGGACGGAACTTTTGATGGTGATCATAATATGAAAATCAGCTGGAACCACTTGCTGAATCAGTCATCCGATTGGTCGGGACAGTTGTTCGGAATGTATGACTGGGCCGACAGGCCTTCCGGGAGAGAGGAACTGGATGACTGGAGATACCGTGAATTGCATGAACCCGGTACTTACTTCAAATACAACGATGTCAGGGTTAATCTTCTTGCTTACTCGGCACTGCAGGTATGGCGTAAACCGCTTCCACAGGTTCTTAAACAGAGGATAATGGATCCTATAGGAGCCTCATCCACCTGGCGATGGTATGGCTATTCCAGCTCATGGGTAGACGTAGATGGATTGAAAGTGCAATCGGTAAGCGGGGGAGGACATTCAGGAGGAGGGCTCTTTATCAGCACTCTTGATCATGCCAGGTTTGGGCTATTGTTCATGAGAAACGGGGAATGGAAAGGACAGCAGCTTATTTCCGGACAGTGGGTTGAAATGGCCACGGAATCATCGCCCGCAAACCCATCTTATGGTTACATGTGGTGGCTTAACAGGGGCGCAAGGGTGATGGAAAAAGTACCGGAATCAGTTTTCTATGCATCAGGTTTCGGAGGCAATTATATTGTAATTGACAGGGATAATAATCTGGTTATGGTAACCAGGTGGCTCGAACCGTCAAAACTGGGAGATTTTTTGCAACTAGTCTATAATTCAATTAATTAGTTTGGTAAAAAGAAGAAATATGATTAACAGGAATTATATATTAAATAAATAAACTTAACAAATGATTAAACTAAACGGAATATACCCTCCGCTGCCTACTTCCTTCAGAAATGACGAAGAACTGGAACCCGGGAAAATCGCAGAGAACATAAATATACTCTTTGGCTATGAACTGGCAGGAATACTGATACTTGGCTCCAACGGGGAAATGGTAATGCTGAGTAATGAAGAGAAGAAAAGAGTCTTTGATGCTGGCAGGAAAGCAATTCCGACGGGAAAAATCATGATTGCAGGCACAGGAGCCCAGTCAACTCGTGAGACAATATATCTTTCATCAATGGCTTCTGACAGCGGTGCTGATGCTGTGCTGGTTCTCAATCCTGCCTATTACAAAGGTCAGATGAACAGTGATGCCCTGGTACAATTTTACCATGATGTGGCAGAACGCTCCCCGGCCCCGGTAATAATCTATAATATGCCCGCTAATTCAGGTCTCGACCTGGATGCAGATACTATCATTAAAGCGTCTGAGCATCACAATATAATCGGAATCAAAGATTCAGGGGGGAATCTGGTTAAAATGGCCACCATAATAAAAAATGCAAAATCAGGATTCCAGGTACTTGCAGGTTCAGCCAGTTTCTTGCTTCCCGCTCTCAGCATAGGCGCTGTAGGGGGAATACTTGCACTTGCCAATATTGCACCGGGATTATGCCTTGATATCTATAATTCATTTAATGAGGGTAATACAGAGAGCGCAAAGAAATACCAGCTTGCTGCAGTGGAACTAAACACAGCCGTAACAAGGCAGTGGGGAGTGCCGGCCCTGAAAGCAGCTATGGACTACCTGGGTATGTATGGCGGACCGGTGCGGAAACCCTTATTACCAATCACCAGTCCAATTTATAGACAGCTGGTTGAACTTATCGATAGAACGCTTAAAAAATGACACTTCAACGATTTAACAATTCAACAATTCAACTTCTTGATTATGAAAAAACTCCTGATGATCCCAGGCCCAATTGAATTTGACAATGACGTGCTTGCGGCAATGGGTAAGCAAAGCCTCAGTCATGTTTCACCGGAATTCATTGACATATTTGCTGATTCCCTCGATATGATGAGAAAGGTGTGGATGTGCCCGAATGGACAGCCATTTATAATAGCAGGCACCGGGACACTGGCAATGGATTTGGCTGGTGCTAATCTTGTTGAAAGTCACGACAGGGTACTTGTGGTATCAACAGGATATTTTGGTGAACGTTATGCCCAATTGCTTGACAGGTATGATGCCGATATCAATGTACTACGGTCGGTACCGGGCGAGGCGGTACCGATAGAATTAATAGAGAGAGAACTCAGAAAAGAGAAATATAAAATATTAATATTCACTCATGTAGATACATCAACTGCAGTAAAGGTTAAAGCAAAAGCGCTTGGTGAACTTGGGCTTAAATATGATATTATTACAGTGCTAGATGGTGTATGTTCAGTCGCAGGTGAAGAAATAAGGCAGCAGGAGTGGGGTATTGATGTTGTTCTTACTGCATCTCAGAAAGCTATTGGGGTACCGCCGGGACTGGCTCTGCTGGTAGTGTCGGAAAGGGCAATGGGAAAATTCATGAAAAGAAAAAGCAAGGTGCGGAATTACTATGCCGACTGGACAAACTGGCTTCCTATTATGCATGCATATGAACGGAGAATACCCTCATACTTTGGTACTCCTGCTGTTAACCTGGTGTCAGCTCTTAATATAAGCCTGAAACAAATACTTGAGGAAGGCCTCGAAAACAGGTTTGAGAGACACAGGCGAACGGGAATGGCTTTCAGAGCGGCGATTAAAGCTCTTGGGATGAATCAAATACCGGCAGATGAATGTGCTGCCAACACTCTGTCGGCACCCTATTACCCTTCAGGAGTGAAAGCATCCGAATTCCTGCAGGCAGTAAACCAGGCAGGTGTGACCCTGGCCGGTGGCCTGCTTCCTGAACTCAAAAATGAATATTTCAGAATAGGTCATATGGGTAAGATTAATTCAGATGAAGTCATTGTAACGATAAAGGCAATTGAAACGTCCTTGAAGAAGTGCAATCATGATTTTAATGAAGGTGCGGGTACCAGAGCTGCAATTGATATTCTGAATGTCAATGAATTATAATCCGGATAAGATAAATTAAGTATTAATTTTAGAAGTAATTTAAATAGAATTTCAAGTAATCACTAATTATTAAGAACCCATGAAAAAGATACTGACTTACAGTAGTAAACGAATAATTATTACTGTTGCAGCATTTATTGCAATAGTAATTATTAGCGGATGTGAACAAAAGCCAAGCTATGAAGGATACAAAATCGTTGAGTCTCGCTTTGTTGATGAAGTGAATGCTGAGTGTGTTTATCTTGAGCACCTTAAAAGTGGTGCAAGGATATTTAAAATCAAGGCAGGTGACCCGAACAAACTGTTTGCGATCGGCTTCAAGACAGTACCCGATTCTGATTGTGGTACACCTCATATAATGGAACATTCGGTACTCAACGGGTCGAAGAATTTTCCCGTTAAAAGTCCTTTTGATGTACTTATGCAGGGTTCATTAAATACATTCCTTAATGCCATGACCGGAGCAGACATGACAATATACCCGGTGGCAAGTATGAATGATAAAGATTATTTTAACCTGATGCATGTTTACCTCGATGCTGTATTCAATCCTCTTATTTATGACGATCCAAGGATATTCAAGCAGGAAGGATGGCATTATGAGCTTACCGGAAAGGATAACCCCCTTGTATATAAAGGAGTGGTATACAATGAGATGAAAGGTGCATTTTCCAGTCCTGAAAGGGAATTAAGTTACCAGGTATACCGTAATCTGTTCCCGGATAATTGTTATCATTTTTCATCGGGTGGATATCCAAGAGCGATTCCGGAACTGACTTACGAAGATTTTCTTGCATTTCACAGGAAGCATTATCATCCCTCAAACAGCTATATTCTTCTTTATGGAGATGCTGACCTTCAAAAAGAACTGGAATTTATTGACACATGCTACCTGGCTGAGTATGAGCGTTCCGATGAAAAAGTTGAAATAAGTGAGCAGGAACCATTTGACCAAATTAAAAGGGTTATAAGCACATACCCGGTACTTGAAAATGCCAGTGTTGTTGATAAAACATTTCTGCAGTTAAGTTTTGTTGTTGGTAAAGCCACTGATTATGCTCACTCAATGGCATATAATGTAATGTCGGATGTGCTTGTCAACCAGGAGTCAGCGCCGTTGAAGAAAGCATTACAGGAGGCAGGTATCGGCAGTGATGTTTCTGCTTATGTTGATGGTAATAAGCAAATTGCTCTCCATATAGTTGTCAGAAATGCAAATGCAGAAGATATCGACAGGTTTTATGAGATTACAATGGGTGTTTTGAATAAAGTAGCTGAAGAAGGATTTGATAAGAAAGCACTTGAAGGAACAATTAACAGGATGGAATTCATGTTACGTGAAGGGGATAGTCCACAGAAAGGCCTTACATATGGTTTTCAGCTTATGAGCGGATGGCTTTATGATGGGGATCCTTTCGCAGGTCTTGAATTTGAAAATCCCCTGGCTGAGGTAAAACGTTCATTGACAGAGAACTATATGGAACAGCTAATCATAAATGACCTGCTGTCAAATAATCATTGCCTTCTGCTTGCCCTTAAACCAGAACCTGGTCTGCAGTCTCAAATTGATAATGAGATAAAAGCAGAGCTGACTTCAATTAAGGAAAATATGAACACGGAAACTATCGAGAAACTGATTGCAGATACCAATGAACTTATTGAATACCAGCAAAGATCTGATTCACCGGAAGCCCTTGCAACCATTCCTTTACTATCACTGGATGATATTACTAAAGAGGCGGTATGGTATGAAGCTGAGAAGAAAGATGTTGAAGGAATAAAAGCGCTATTCCTGGATGAGTTCACAAATGGCATTATTTATAATAAGTTACTTTTTGACCTGCGGGTACTTCCTGAAGATAAGATCCAGTATGCATCATTGCTGTCACATCTTTTGGGTAAGTTCGATACTGAAAACTATAAATATGGGGATATAGATAATGAACTGAATATACACACCGGTGGTTTCAGCTCATATATAACTATATATAATGCAGAAATGAACGATAGTAATGTAATACCAAAATTTGTCATCCAGTCGAAATCGGTACGCGATAAAACAGGTAAGATGATGGAACTTGCAGGCGAGATAATAAATAAAACTGATTTTAGTGATAAGGATCGTTTAAAAACCCTGATGATTAGGCATTTTGCTGAAGTTGATGCTAATGTAAAGAACAATGGCCTTAATTATGCGGTCCAGCGTATGTTCTCTTACTGCAGCCACAGTGGTGTATTCAATGAGCTTATATCAGGAATGGAATATTACTGGTACCTGGCAGACATGGTAGAAAACTTTGATTCAAAGGCTGATGAGATAATAGAAAACCTGAAAGAAGTGTCTTCTTCATTATTTACAACTTCAAATATGATTGCCGGTATTGCCTGTCATAAAAAGGACTTTATGGTATATTCAGATGCTCTGACAGCTCTTGCTTCCTCTATGCCGGAAGGAGAGGCCGAATATGTTACCTGGGATATTAAACCTGAGAAGAAAAATGAAGCATTCAAAACCACATCGAAGGTTCAGTATGTTATTAAAGGAGCTAATTTTAAGGAGCTTGGGCACGAATGGTCTGGAAAATTACTGGTTCTTAACCAGATATTATCCACTGACTGGTTACAGAATCAGATCAGGGTAATAGGAGGAGCTTATGGAGGCTTCTCTGACTTCAGTCATTCAGGAAATATGTTTTTTGGATCATATCGTGATCCAAACCTCAGTGAATCAATTGATATATATGATAAAACACCTGAATATCTTACAGGCTTTGAGGCAGATGATAAGGCAATGACACGGTATATCATAGGTACAGTTTCAAATACAGATTACCCGGAAACACCTTCCATGAAGGCAAATACTGCACTTACAAGGTATTTTAACGGCATTACCAGGGAATTCTTGCAGAAACAGAGGGATGAAGTGCTCAGCACAACAGCTGAGGATATATCCGGCATGAAGGCTATGATTGAAGAGCTTATGGAGCAGGATTTTTACTGTGTCTACGGGAACAGCGATAAGATTGAGCAGAATAAGGATCTGTTTATGACTGTAATGGATCCTATCAGGTAAGCAGGATAAATAATGGAATATTGGAATAATGGAATATTGGGCTAATGGGCTATAGGGGTTTAACCGTCCTTTTCAATATTCCATCATTCCATCATTCCCTTTTTTCTTGTCAAACCTATTACGTTAAGCGCAAGTGAAATTACAAATGCTGCTACAAGTCCCCACAATGTAGCATCATCAACCAGTTTCTGGCTGAAATCCAAACCGGTAAGCCTGTCGGCAAGGTACTTTATATAGGATGTTGGCAGGTCTGTATGCCCCAGCTTTTCCAGTATATCGAAGTGCCAGTCTGTCAGAGGGCAATAACCGGGAACACCCACTATAAGTCCGAGCAGGAACCATGAAGCAAAAGTGATCAGGATTACTACAAGGTTGGCCAGCCTGGTCTTCTTCCATATCCAGCCAAAAAGGTTGAATAATATCAGCGAGGTATGGAATACAACAAATGCTATGTCGGCAAGCCTGTAAAGCATTGTTATCGATAAAAATTCTTGCTGATTATTCTGAGAAGGTCATCCTTTCTTATTGGTTTGGCAAGGTAATCATTACAGCCTGCTTCAAGGGATTTCTCCCTGTCACCTGTCAGGGCATATGCAGTTGTTGCTATGATGGGAATGTCCTTATTGAACTCACGTATGCTCCTTGTGGCATCCCAGCCATTTATTTCAGGCATCTTCACATCCATCAAAACAAGGTTAACCTCAGGATCTTCCCTGACTTTCTCTACTGTATCATAGCCGTTGGTTGTGCGTGTAACCTTTGCACCGATATTTATTAAAACTTTTTCCAGATACAAGAAATTTGCATCATCATCTTCAGCAATTAAAACATTAAGGCCTGGCTTTATCTCGTATTTTTTTTCATTCATTGCGGCCTCATTCTTTTTTACAGTGCTATGTTCCATTTCCCTTTTATATGGTATTGAAAGATAAAAGGTGCTTCCTTCTCTTTCTTTACTTTCAAACCATATTTTACCTCCCAGTATCTCAGTGTAAGATTTAGCTATTGACAGCCCGAGACCGGAACCTTCATATGGCCTGGATAAGGCAAGATCGGCCTGCACAAATCTGTCAAATATTATTTCCTGGTGATCTATTGGAATGCCAATACCTGAATCCCTGATAAAAAATATTAATGAATCATTTTCAACCAGGTTCCCTAATTCAATGATTCCTTTCTGTGTAAATTTAACTGCATTCTTCAACAGGTTGGAAAGGATGGATATCAATAGATTCCTGTCGGTTAATACTTTGAGCTGTCCTATTTTAGTGTCATTATTAATAATCAGTTTTAGACCTTTCTCGTCGGTTTGCGGCTTGAAAAGGCCTGAAAGGTAATCAGTTATCTCGGGGATATGTGTTTCGGAAAAGACGGGCCTGATATTCTCCGTTTCGATCTTTGACATTTCAATTATATTATTGATTGTATCCAGTAACCTTTGTCCGCTTTCTTGCATGGTGCTTATGAAGTTTTCCTTTTCTTCACTTGTCAGATCAAGCTTCTGCAATAACTCCACAAAACCAATTATACTGTTCATTGGAGTACGTATCTCATGACTCATATTGGCGAGGAAGTGAGTTTTAAGCCTGTTGCTTTCTTCAGCTTTCTGCTTGGCCAGGATTAATTCGTTTTCCGAATTCTTCTGTTCAGTGATATCTGTCTGTGTTCCCCAGATCCTCATAAGATACCCATCTTTAACAATACCAAGTGTATTGTTATTGATGTATTTCCTGTTGCCTCTTGAGTCAATTTCCTCTGTTATGTTATTCTCTGTTTTGTATCCTGATTTTATGAATTGCCCGGTTACATAGCGGTTCTGTGGATTATCTTTGGTGCCGTAAAAATCAAGGATAGTCTTACCTATTATATCAGCTTCATCATCTATATTATACATTCTGAGAAAAGCAGGGTTGCACTCAGCCAGATGTGTTCTTTCGTATATACAATCAATCTGTTCCTCAATAGGCATATTTATCGGAATAGGATCTGTAAATTCAAACCGATAAACGGCATCTGAAACCTGAGATATGAAATTCTTATAACGCTCTTCACTCTTATACAGTGCTTCCTCGGCTTCCTTCTTTTCAGTTATGTCAATAATTGTACCTTCAAAGTATTTAACTGTATTATTATCATCCCTTATTGTCCTGAAGCTGTCGGCTGCCCATATTATTTTACCATCATAACGGCGTAAACGTATTTCGTTGCTTAATATGACATTTTTCTTATCAAGAAGCTGGAATTCTTTGTTTCTGTCCTTTCGTTCGTAGTACAGGTCATTTACGTTAGTTTTCAGCAGGGACTCCCTGTCGGGAAAACCAAGTAATCTGACCAGGGCTGGATTTGCGTCTATAATACGGCCATCGGGCGTTGTGCGATAAATGCCCTCTACGAGGTTTTCGAACAGTAACCGGAAATTTTCTTCACTGGCTTTCATTTTCTCCACAGCCTGTTTCCCCTCGGTAATATCCTCGATGAGTGTGGCAAGGAAGCCTTTTTCATTCGAATAGGCGAGTACCCTGTACCAGTTACCTGTAGCTTTGAAATACAACTCGCGTATATCGCTTCCTCCCTCAAAGGCTATTTTTCCATACATGCTCAAATCAACGGTGGGCTTGATGTACTCAGGCAAAGTATCTTTTACTGTTCTGCCAACAATGTATTCCTCATTTGAGCCGGTTATTTTCTCAAAACGTGAATTAACTTCCAAAAAACGGAAGTCAATAGTTATGCCCTTTTTATTAACAATAGCTTCCAGATATGCATAGGCAAGAGGAGAATGATAAATAAGAGACTTATAATCAGGTTGTTTCATCTGTACCAGTAAAATATTATTTATGTTTAGATAGTATTGTCTTTATCCCGACAATAAATATAATCAATTAGAGCTTAGTTGCACAGATAGGTTTGAAAATTTTAAGGCCTGTCTGCAGCGTCCCGATAAAATTATGCGTATTAACTAATAAGACGACAACATATATAAACATCAAATAATAATGAATATGAAAAGGACAGTAATAATAGTATCAGCAATAATAACGATACTAACAATCACAGCATTATTCCACGGATGCGAAAAGGACGATACAGAACAGGTACTTATTCCTAAAAGTTTTGATCTGACTGAAAAGGCAGGGCAGGTAATTTACAGCAGTAATGATTTCGGGATAGAACTTTTCTCTAAAGTAGCTGAGGAGGAAACGGATAATTTAATGCTTTCACCATTAAGTGCGAGCACTGCCCTCACAATGCTTCTCAATGGATGCAGCGGTAATACATACCTGCAGAATATGGAAACACTTAAGTATCCGGAGGGTATGACATTAGATGAAATAAACGAATCATATAATAGTCTTGTAAACCAGCTACTTGAAGCAGATAGTAAAGTACAGCTGGCATTGGCAAACGCAATATTTTACAGGAATGGGTTTAATGTAAAGAATGAATTCCTCAACAGCATGCAAGCCAGTTTCGATGCCTTAATTAAGTCACTTGACTTCAGCTCACCCTCTGCGCTCGATGAAATAAATGGCTGGGCGAGTGACAACACAAATGGGAAGATAGAAGAGGTCCTTCAGCAGATATCTGCTGAAGCGGTTATGTTCATTATGAATGCATTATATTTCAAGGGTGACTGGTCTTATAAGTTTGACGAAACATTAACCGAAGACAATATATTTTATCCTGACGGAACCGATCCTGTTATGGTCAGTACCATGAGGGGTGAAGTGGGGGCAAAGATTTATACGTCTGATGATTACAGGGCTATTGAATTGCCCTATGGCAGAACTAACTTTACGATGATTGTTATTGTTCCTGAAGGATCACTAAGTGAATTCAATTCATCATTTAATATAAATGAATGGAATAATTTGACAGGTGATCTTGACAGCCAGGAGGAGTATGGGAATCTCGAGGTGTTCATGCCCGGATTCAAGTTTTCTTATGAGAAGTACCTTAACAACCAGCTTAAAAGCATGGGCATGGCTGATGCTTTTAATCCATACCTGGCGGACCTTTCAGGCATATCGGAAAGTCAGATCTATGTAGACTTCGTAAAGCAAAACAGCTTTATTGAAGTTAATGAAGAGGGAACTGAGGCTGCTGCTGTAACAACAATTGGTGTTGACTTTACAAGCGTCCCTGCTCAACCATTTGTATTTAAGATTGACAAATCGTTCGTTTTTGCGATACGCGAGAGAACGACAAATACAATACTATTTCTCGGGCAGGTGCTGAACCCTGAAAATGAATAAGATAATAATTAATAAAAACTGATATCATGAAGAACCTACTTAAAACCACCGGTTTTTTTATCCTTTTGATAGCTGCCATGACTGCCTGCGAGGACAGGAGATATGAGCTCATTACCTATGAAGCCAATGTACCTGTATATATGGATTTGAAGGATTTCAGGAACAGTTTTACCATGAGTGAGCCAGTAGAGATCAAACAACCGGGCAAGATCTATTTTAAGGATGGATATCTGTTTGTTAATGAGTATAGTAAAGGTATCCATGTAATTGATAATTCTGACCCTGCTAATCCGGAGAAAATAGCCTTCTATAATATACTGGGCAATATTGACATGGCAATCTGTGGAAATATTCTGTATGCAGACAGTTACATCGACCTGGTTGCTATCGATATTTCTGATATAAATAATCCTGTTGAAATTGATCGTCTCGAAAATGTGTTTCCTGAATCAGTTCCTGAAGGTGATATTTGGTACCCTTATTCCAGGGTTGATAGCAAGAAAGGTGTGGTTGTAGACTGGAAGGTGAGAACAGTGACTGAAAAAAGGGAGGTATATGAGCAGGGTGGATGGATATATCACAATATGCTCACATATACAGCAGCAGGGGCAGTTGATGGATCATGGTCGGCAGGAGCAGGAAAAGCTGGGTCTATGGCAAGATTTATGCTTAATAATGAGTTTTTATACCTTATTGCACATCCATGGCTGCTTAAGACAGTTGACACGGAATCAGGTAATGAGATGCATATAGTCGATAGTGTTGAAGTGTCAAGGGATATGGAAACACTTTACAGGCTTGGTGACAAGCTTTTTATTGGTACCACAACCGGTATGCTTATTTACGGGCTAAATAACCCGGACAAACCAGTGTTTCTATCATCGTACGATCATATCACTGCCTGTGATCCGGTAGTCACGGATGGCACATATGCATATGTTACCCTACGTACCGGCAATAGATGCGGAGGAAACCAGAATCTCCTGGAGGTAATAGATATTTCTTCAATTACAAATCCTTACCTGGTCAAATCATACCCTATGTATAATCCCCATGGACTTGGAATTGAGGGAGACCTGTTATTTATTTGCGATGGTGCTGCGGGATTAAAGATATATGACCGTACGGATCCTCTCGGTATACTTAATAACCAGCTTGCTCACTTTCCTGATATTGATACATATGACGTTATACCGCTCGATGGAATACTTATGTTAATAGGGGAGGATGGTATATATCAGTATGACTATACTGATATTCAAAATATTGTACTGATCAGTCATCTGTTAATTGCAGGAGAATAGAATTATGCCGAGGCATATTGTTTTTATTACCGGATTATTATTAACAATACCCGCCTGGTCACAGTTACCGGCAGGGCCTGACAAATCTGCTGATGGGGTGAAAATACCCGGGAACGGATATTTTATTCACCTTTCAATAAGCAACCTCGCCGGCAGATCGTCTAATGAGGAACCTGACAGACTTAGCATTCATTTGCTCAGTGCATATAAAACCAGTAAAGGTTTGAGCTTTGGTGCAGGATCAGGAATTGATCACCTGGAAATACCACTGTTACCTTTTTATGCCTACCTGAGATATGATCCATTTAAAACAAAATTCTCACCCTATGTCTGGCTAAAAAGTGGTTACGCTGTCTCACTGGCTGCTGATGATCAAGAGAATACCTGGTATGGATCTTATACTGAAAGTAAAGGTGGATTACTACTTAATGCAGGAATTGGTTTTGTTTTATACACCTGGCCAAATATTGGCATAAATATGGGTGTCGGGTACAGGTTCCAGAAAGTAAGTGAAACCTACCATGATTATTGGTGGGGTGGAGGTGAAGATGCTGTAAGAGAAATTATTACAGAATTTAACCGATTTGAATTACAGCTTGGTATAATATTCAGGTAAAAATAAAATGAATTAACAAACGTAAAAATAGTCTGAATTAAGTTATATTATAGAGATCAATTCAGATTACTAATATGGGAAAAAGGCGCTCGAATGTTCATGAACGTCCTGACCTGGAGCTAATAACAGGTAGCCTTAAGGGGATATTGTATTTCCAGGAGGCTTTATATAAGCGTTACTTTTCCTATGCAATGTCAGTGGCAATAAGATATGTCGTCAATAGGAATGAAGCTATTGAAATAATAAATGACAGCTTTATGAAGGTACTTGAAAAACTTAATACTTACGATAGCTCTAAGCCCTTTAAACCCTGGTATGTCAAGATTATAGTCAATACTGCCATAGATAGTTACCGTAAAAAGATTAAGAAAGATGAAAATTTTCTGAATATAGATACAGATTACGATGAAAAAGGAAAGGAGCCCGAGATAGAAACAGAATTGACCATAAATGATATCCTGAATCTCTTCGGCTATATGCCGGATATTTATAAACTGACTTTTAACCTTTATGAAATAGAGGGCTATAACCATAAAGAGATCGGGAGGATTTTGGGAATCAGTGAGTCTACCTCAAGGTCAAACCTTGCCAGAGCAAAGAAATTGCTCAGGAAGCTATATGTAAAATATATAAACTCTTCTGAAACAAATAATGAAGCGGTTTGATAGTATATTTGTCAGGCGTATAAAAGAAGCCTTCAGTGACTATAATGTTGACCACCTTGCCGATGAAGGATGGAATAACTTTATTAGAAAGAAGAAGAAACGTGCTGGGATAATTATACCCTTATGGGCCAAAGCAGCTTCTGTGGCAGTTTTGTTGACAACAGCTGGGATAATTACTTATAAATCGTTTTTAAGTATTAGAAATCCCAATGGTAAACCCATAGTCACTGTTGTTAATCAGGAAACATATGATGCGATCGCAGATGATACCATTATGGTGGAAAAGGAAACTACACTAAAGGATATTCCTATGGCAGCAGATATTATAGAAAAGAAACCTGTGCTTGCCGTTAAATCAAGTGCCGGACCATATATAAAAAAAGAGTCCGTTGAGAATCATTTTTCCGGTATACATAGATTGCCAGTTTCATTATCTAAGTTAGAATTAGGTGTGAATATTAAGGATTATCTTGATGATAAAGTGTGGCAATATGCAGATTTTTATTATACCATGACTGATTATGAAAATCCAGAAGAAGGGAAAGCAAAAACCAACCTCCTGGCAGGTTTATCAGGTATGATGGCACGAGTAGACAATAGTGTTTCTGCAAATCCTGCAACTTCACTTGGTATTTACCTCGAACACAGTATTTCAGATAGGATAGCATTCCGCCCGGGTATAGCCATTACCATGCAGGGATATGATCTGAATAACGGTGTTTTGAAAGAGAACGATGTGTATGCTGCCCCAATGGTTAATGGTATGTCGGGTTCGGTGGAAAGCTATGAAGCACAGCTCAATTTTCTGGCAATGGAAATCCCGATGAACATTGTCTTTACAGTATGGGAGAGGCATAATTCAAAGGTTTTTATATCTACAGGTGCATCAACTATGGTTTATCTGAACCAGAAATTCAACGGTAGCTTCATTAATGCGTATACCATGGAGAAATACAATGATCAGACAGGAGCCGTAACATACGAAACCAATTATTCAGAAGTTGATGTAGAAAACACTTACAGTGCATTCTCCCATGTGGATTTCTTTGGCCTGGCCAATTTTTCTGCAGGTTATTCAATGCCCTTTGGAAAAAGTAATAGACTCTTAATAGAACCATTTATAAAACTCCCAGTCAGTGATCTTACGAGTCTGGATCTGCGTGTATTATATGGAGGTATGTCTCTAAAATTAAGATTTCTGGAATAAAATTCAGCCGGAACAGGCTGCATACTTTTTACTCAATTAATCCTAATTATATAAAATAAGGAGTAAATTAAATTAAACAGGAAATCTGGCTATCTTTGGATATGTTGAATTTATGTTTAATTAAACACCGTATGATCATGAAGAAGCTAATCCTGCTTATCCCACTCGTAGCTATTCTGGCTGGTTGCCAGGTTAATAAGAATAAAATTCCTGTATACGCATGGGAGTCAGGCCCACGTGGAAAATCTGATAAAGAGTTGCTTAAAGAGTTTAAAGACCTAAAGAGAAAAGGCATTGACGGGTTGATGTATAATGGAGGACAGGAGGCAGCAACCTATGAAAGAGTTGGGGCACTTGCGAAAAAGGCAGGTCTTGAATTTCATGCCTGGATACCGACTATGATTCAATCAAAAGAGGGCTTGCTGGATACAAGCCTGTATGCATTCAACGGGCTCGGACAATCAGCATGGACGCACCCGGCATATGTCCCTTACTATAAATTCCTCTGCCCGGAAAGAGAGGAAGTGTACGATTTCCTGGAAAATATGTACTCAAACGTGGCTGATGTTCCTCAGGTTGACGGGATACACCTCGACTATATTCGATTCCCCGATGTAATACTGGCACGTGGACTGTGGGATAAATACGGCCTTGTAATGGACAGGGAATATCCCCAATTCGATTATTGTTACTGTGACAGCTGTGTAACACACTTCAAAGAACAAACTGGTATAGACATACTGGAAGTAGAAGATCCTTCCAGTGTGGAAGAATGGAAGCAATTCAGGTATGACCAGATAACCAGCATAGTAAACAGACTTGCTGACATGGTGCACTCAAAGAACAAGGAAATAACAGCCGCTGTTTTCCCGGGACCCAACTCCGTGGCAAAAAAGATAGTACGCCAGGAATGGGATAAATGGAACATTGATGCATTCTATCCTATGAACTATAATGATTTCTATCTTGAGGATGCTGAATGGATAGGTGAAGTATGTAAAGAAGCAGTTGAAGCTACAGAGGGTAAAGCACAGATATACAGTGGCTTATTTATTTGTCCGGATCCTTCTGCTAAAGCTATGGAACCTGATCCGGAAAACCACGGCCTTGTGCCCTCAGAAATACCTGATGCAATTAATGAATCAATCAGTAACGGCGCAACCGGGATATGCCTCTTCACTTCATCAAGAATGACCAGGGAAGGGTGGGAGGAATTTAGAAAAGCTATTTATCGTCCACAGGAAGAAAAAATTGAGCTTCAATGACCAGATTATATATTTTGATCGCAACCTGCCTGCTAATGATGGCTTCATGCAATACATATAAAAGTAATGAAGCGGTTGAAAGTAAGGTCAGACAACAGGTTGATACAGTAGGTTTTGCTCAGTACAGCTGGCAAATCGACAGTGTGATGGCCAGGATTGACCGCAGGGGATGGAAAAAAATAGCAGGTGATCCATGGAAGCTGGCTGTATGCCCTCATGATGATTATACTTACGTAGGTAAACTTTATCCTGAAGTATTGAATAATATAAAAGCGGATCATGTTTTTTTGATAGGAGTGGCCCATAAAGCTGCACAGCTTGGACTTGAAGACTACCTGATATTCGATACCCACAGTCAGTGGTATGGCCCATATGGAAATGTTCCGGTTTCACCTGCACGGAATGAAATTTACCAGGCCCTGAAAGATAAATATGCAATAATTAGCGATACAATGCATACAGTGGAACATTCGCTGGAATCAATGATTCCTTTCATGCAATATTTTAACAGGGATATTAGAATAATACCTGTGCTGGTACCTGCTATGAGTCCTGAAAGAATGGAAGAATGCGGCAAAGCCCTTGCAGAGGCAATAAAAGATGTGGCTGATTCAAGGCAATGGGAGTGGGGAACTGATTATGCATTAGTGGTAACAACCGATGCAGTACATTATGGCAATGAAGATTGGGGTGGTAAAGATTATGCCATGTATGGCTGTGACGATGAAGGAAATGCTAAGGCAAGAACACATGAAAAAGAGATAATTGAAAATTGCCTTAATGGAGAGATTGATCCTGAAAATATCAGGCTGTTCAGTGCATACACACTCGACAGCGCAGATTATCATAATTATAAATGGACATGGTGCGGAAGGTATTGTGTTCCCGTGGCACTGTATACAGCATATTACCTTAATGATTCCATACCGCTAAATGGTGAGCTGATTGGTTATTCAAGCAGTATAACTTCCGGGCATATTCCTGTTCAAGACCTTGGCATGGGAACTACGGCAATAGCAACAGATTGCCACTGGGTTGGTTATGCAGCTCTGGGGTACCGATAGTGAAAGATAAAAGTAAAAAGTAAGGGTTAGAATTGCAATTTAGACCGGAAACGATTATCCGTTTACCGTTATTAATTACTGAAATTAAAATTACCTTATAAACTTTTATCAACTCTATCAACATTCCTTAGCATTAGCCTAAAGTATGACCTAATAGCGTAAAATGTTTAATAAAAAATAAAATAATTTAAACAAAACATACATGCTGCTTGTTGGAGTTTCATAAACAATTTAAAATCCAATATTATGAAAACTCTTAAGACATTATTTACAGCGTTGATTATCAGTTCATTCGTATTCTCAGGAAATGTTTCGGCACAGTGTGCAACAGATACTGAAGAGAATCAATCTTCTGACATTGTGGATCTTGCTGTTTCCACTGAATTCCTCAGCACTCTGGTAGCTGCAGTGAAAGCAGGAGAACTTGTTGAAACACTTAAAGGTGAGGGTCCTTTTACAGTATTCGCACCAACAAATGATGCTTTTTCCGCCCTTCCTGAAGGAACACTGGAAAGCCTGCTCTTACCCGAAAACAAGGATAAGCTGGTTGCCATACTTTTATACCATGTACTGCCCGGTAAAGTGAAATCAACTGATCTGAGCGATGGCATGAAGGCAAAAACAGTACAGGGAAGTAATATAGAGGTGGATATTTCAGATTCAGGTGTAAAGATTAATGATGCTTCAGTAACTGCAGCTGATATTGAAGCTTCTAATGGCGTGGTACACATTATTGATAAGGTCATTCTACCTCCTATGTAGAGGCAGATGATTATCATGACCCGATATATTGTTTCAGCTATTAAAAAGGTGCAATTATTTGCACCT
Organism: Bacteroidales bacterium; assembly: GCA_016928075.1. Taxonomy (GTDB): domain Bacteria; phylum Bacteroidota; class Bacteroidia; order Bacteroidales; family VadinHA17; genus UBA9300. Next base: position 21,901 of record JAFGLJ010000031.1, read on the forward strand.
TTTTTTTGTAATTTTGTTCCCGATCTATAACTAAAACCAATCTATTAAATGAATTCATCGATCTCTTCAAAGAGAAAAAAAGGGATGATTTTCAGTATTCTGAAGGTTGATGAAGAAAACAGAACCGTTACAAGCAGGTTCCTCTGGGGGAAATCCACTGCTGTTTACCGTGAAGGCTTCGGAACCACCCTCCTGCAGGAGAAGGCTATTGAAGAAATAAAGGCTCTAAGCTATCCTGAGATTTCAGCAGGTTATATCAGCGATACAATTATCTGGCCCATGGGTGATATAGTGCCGGACAGCATTACGGGCATAGACAGGAATGCTCTGAATAATATTTCAGACAGACTGATTAATGAGGATGCATATGGAGGGACATCTTTCGCTTTTATGGTGTTGCATAAGGGTATACCGGTTGCTGAAGCCTATAAACCCTGGTTTAACGAAGATACAAAATTCCTTAGCTGGTCGATGGCAAAATCTGTCACAAATGCACTGGTGGGCATTATGGTTAAGGATAGTGTTCTTAACTTAGAAAAAACAGAATTGATTCCTGAATGGTCTGGAGACGGGCGAAGCAATATAACACTGAATAACCTTATGCATATGCAGAGTGGCCTGGAATGGAATGAAGATTATGGCAACAGGTCGGATATCACTGTGATGTTGCACTGCGAACCTGATTTTGCAGAATATGCATATAGCATGACCCTGGAATATGATCCCGATATACACTGGAATTATTCTTGCGGTGCAGCCAATATTGTCAGTTATATATTACGCAAACAGTTCGATACAGATGATACATACTATGCTTTTCCACATGAGAAACTATTCTATAAGATAGGGATCACAGATGCAATTTTCGAACCCGATGAATCTGGTACTCTTGTAGGTTCATCATACCTGTATATGACTGCTCGTGATTACGCCCGGTTCGCATTATTATTCATACAGGATGGTATATTTGACGGTTATCAGATACTCCCTGAAGGATGGGTTGACTACACAACCACTTCTGCATCAGGCAGCAATGGTGAATATGGTTCGTTTTTCTGGCTTAATGAAGAAGGTCGTTATGAATCGGCACCTGAAGACATGTATTGGTGCAGAGGACATGACGGTCAGCGTATTTTCATTATCCCTTCCCTGGATCTTATTACCGTGGTGCTCGGTTATTCACCTGATGATTCAATGGATTTTAATAAGCTGCTGGCTGATATAATTGCTACTCTTTAAATTAACTTGCACATGCCAACATTTGGTAGAATTATAAAAAGACCGGGTAAGCGCAGGAAAAACCTGATGAAGGCAAGCGGGCAGTATTCAACGCTCCAGGAAATAAGTCTTATTGAATTACTGAAAAAAGCACAGAACACAAAGTTCGGGAAGCACTACAGGTTTAAGGGAATACTTAATTCGGAAAATATAATTGACAGCTTCCGGACAACTGTTCCTATTTTTGATTATGAGACCATTTACAAAGACTGGTGGCATCAGTTACTGGAAGGGAAAAATAATGTATGCTGGCCAGGCAAAGTAAACTATTTTGCACTAACATCGGGAACAGCAAACGATTCAAGCAAAAGAGTGCCTGTAACAGGTGATATGATATCAGCTATGAGGAAAACAGCTTTACGACAGTTGCTTGTTCTGGGAGAGCTAAAACTTCCTTCAGACTTGTTCCAGAAAAGTCTCCTTATGGTAGGAGGCAGTACTTCGCTTGTAAGGAAGAAAGGTTATTTCGAGGGCGATCTGAGCGGTATAATGGCAAGAAAAATGCCCAAATGGGCTTTCAAGTTCTATAAACCAGGATTAAGGATAGCAAGAGAACGCAACTGGCGGGTTAAACTTTACAGGATTACCAGAAGAGCCAGGCGGTGGGATGTACTGGGTGTTGCAGGCACTCCCTCGTGGATACAGATGATGCTCGAACAAATAGTTGAGTACTATGGCCTGAAAAATATTCATGAATTATGGCCGGACTTGATAGCTTATTCATGGGGAGGGGTAAGTCTCGACCCATACCGCAGTAGTTTTGAAAAATTGCTGGGAAAACCAATATGCTATCTTGAAACTTATCTTGCATCAGAAGGTTTCCTTGCATATCAGCCAAGGAGTTACGGAAATATGCAGCTTGTTGTCGATAATGGTATTTTTTTCGAATTTATACCTTATAATGATAATAATTTTCTCCCTGATGGCAGCCTGAATAAAAATCCACAGGTTCTGTTGTTACCAGAGATAGAGGCAGGAGTTGATTATGCACTTCTCATAAGCACATGTGCCGGTGCATGGAGGTATCTGATAGGCGATACAATAAGATTCCTGGATACCGAAAGGTATGAAATGATGATATCAGGACGAACAAGGCATACTCTTAACCTCTGTGGTGAGCATCTCTCTGTTGATAATATGAATATGGCCATAAAATGGTTAAGCCAGAAATTCAGTTTGGAAATAAATGAATATACTGTAGCCGGTATCAGGCATAACAATTACTTTGCCCATAAGTGGTACATTGGTGTTAAGAACGGGGAAATTCCTGGGATAAAAAAAGTAAGACAGGAACTTGATAAAAAACTGATGGAACTGAATGATGATTACCGTACTGAACGGTCTGCCGCTCTTAAAGAGATTTTTGTTGAGCTTTTGCCGGTTTCAACCTTTTATGATTTTTTGCGGCAAAAAGGGAAAGAAGGTGGTCAACATAAGTTCCCGAGGGTTATAAACCATCTAAAAGATGAATGGGAGCTTTTCCTCAACAACACCAGGCCCTCAATCAGAGTGGATTCAAAAATCTGAAACTAGTAATCAGCCATATTAATATAATGGCTGCAAGGTTGAGAAAAAATCCTGTTTTCATCATCTTCCCAATTGTGAATTCATTAGAACTGAATGCCAGGGCATTAGGCGGAGTTGCAACAGGTAGCATAAAAGCACAATCGGCTGCTATTCCTATCCCTATAACCATTGGAAGTACAAAATCCTGATTGAATTGAAGAGCTACCTCCATTATTATTGGTACCATAATCGCCGCTGAACCTGTGTTGCTTGATATCTCCGTAAGGAATACCATAAACAGGACGGCAAAAAACAACAATAGTAAACCCTGTCCGCTTCCGAAATTACTGAGAATGCTTTTTGCTATCATTTCTGAGGTTCCGGTTTCAGCAAGGATAGCACTCAGGCAAAGGCCTCCACCAAAGAGCATCAATACACCCCAGTTGGTTGTTTTTTCAAATCTTTTCCATGTGGTTAATCCCAGGATTGGTGCCAGGGCGGTAGCTGTAACAGCAACAATTGAATCAAAATTATCAAGACCGAGCAGTCTGCTTATTGGTTGTGATCCTATCCAGAGAACTACAACTGAAAAAAAGAAAACCATGGTCATACTTTTCCCCCTGGTCCATTGACCTGGATGCTTATCCGGGACATCGAGCCGGAAATCCTTTTCAGGTTTTATGACGAGTCTTAATATTATTAACAGTATGGGAAAAAATAATATGGTTACCGGCAGTCCGAATTTCATCCATGTTATAAAATCTATATTCAGTACAGCGCCAGCTATCAGGTTTGGAGGGCTTCCTATCAGTGTGGCTATTCCACCGATGTTGGCGGCATAGGCAGTGCCAAGAATAACAAATATTCTTGCCCTGGGGAATTTTTTATCAACCAGTGACATGCTTATTGGAAGGAGCATCGCGGTTGTGGCTGTATTGCTCATCCACATTGAAAGAAATGATGTAAAACCCAGCATTGAAACAAGTACGGTCCATTTATTGCCTCTTGAAATATGTATCAATTTCCCTGCAATCCATTTGTCAATGCCGTGTTCATTCAGAACAGTGGCAAGGGTAAAACCTCCTATAAATACGAATATTACAGGATTGGCAAAATGCATGAGTGCATCTTTTATGGTGAATATATGGAATAAAGCTGCCAGGATGGGTACAAGTAGAGCAGTCGCAGCCAGTGGAACAGTCTCGGTAACCCATAAACCGCCAATAAAAATCAGGATGGCAACCCCTGTTTTCTGATCTTCGCCATCAATAAAGAAATAGGAAACCAGGAGGCTGACAATTAATAAACCAATAATAATCAGCCATTTGTTCATCTTTAAAGCCATGTTGAGATCTTTAACTAAAAGTAAAAATAATCACACCTAATGATTTGCAATTAATGGTAATTTCTTCATATAATACACTTGAGTGGTATATCAAAGATATAAGGGTTTTAACAGGTTACAATAGCATAAGCCTGTCGAAAAATATATAGATGAATTTTTTAACTTTGAGTTGGATATTAACAAGGTTTATATTTATGTGAAGATGGACAAGAAAATTCGGTCAGAAAAATATCACTCCGGGATAATTAAGATGAAATATATATTCCTGTTTTTTCTTATTCTTTCAGTATTTTTTTATGCATTTCCAAAAACGTTATCGGGAGCAGCTATCGATACTACTAACCTGGCGCTGACAGCTACGGTATCAACGTCATTCGTCTCTGCATGGGAGACACTTACCGCTGTCAACGATGGATACGATCCGGAAGGCTCAGCTGATTATTCCCACGGAGCTTACGGTAACTGGGCTGGAGAAGATGCTTACAATCAGTATAACTGGGTTCAGTACGAGTGGACTCTCGCAAAACAACTTACATCTACATCTGTTTACTGGTGGGACGATGGACTGGGTATCGACCAGCCCACGGAAGCTTACATCGAATACTGGAACGGCACTTCATGGATGTTAGCCGACTCAATAGGAACTGAACTGGATAAGTACAATTCCCTGAAGCTGAAGATGATGACTTCCAGGATCCGCATTTACATGAAAAGTACTATGGCCACGGGCATTCTCGAATGGCGTGTATTTGGTGTGGAAGGAGGGCCATGTGATCCCACTCAGGTAGTTCCAAATGTTCGTATTAACGATGGACCGGTGCAACAAACAAATACAGCTAATATCATGGCAGGCGACTCGGTATCTTTTCTTCCTTATCCGGAAGATGGTGGTTACTGGAGCTGGTCGGGTCCTTCAGGTTTCAGCAGCACAGCCCGTGAAATTACCCTACGCGATGCAGGGGCTGATCAATCCGGAACATATACTGTTTGCCATATCAACGATTGTGGCGCGGCGACCACATGCCATTTTCATTTGACTGTCAGAACCAGCGATGATTTTTCGGCAACTTTTACATGGCCTGAATACGATCCAACACTCAGTTATGATTTCAGGGACGAGTATCCGGAATTAACCGAACCTGCATTGATACTTGATGATTGCGAGGGCGTTGTTGGGACTCAGTCGTCGGGGTGGTGGACTTTCAGGTGGGGGGCAACGGCCAACCCGTTGGTTACTTCAGCTGCCATAACGCCAATGCTGGAGAGGATGAACTATGACTTTGCATATTTCAGGAATGAAATGGGATGGCCACCTGATAAAAGGGCAAAAAACGGGTACAAAAGTGCAATATACCTGTATGGTTCAGGATTATGCACTGATGATGCATCCAATACCGAAACGGGGGGATGGCAGAGCAGTATCTACTACGAAGGTGAACACTGGCCTATGGTACTCATATCATATTATCCGGTATATTGTTTTAATCCCAGCTGCCCCTACAGTGACAGGGAGTTCCAGATGGGAGCAGTTGTGCACGAAGGTATACATTCAATACTTGCCGACCTGCCTGGCTGCAGGAATGCCGCCTGGTTCCATGAGGGAGGTAACACCTGGCTGCAGCAGGAGGCATATGCCAGACAATCGGGTATCTACAGCAGCATGGGATTCCTGAATGGCCCTTCTTTTTTAGCTCCATTCATGCCAATAGAATGTTACAGCGGATGGCTCCATGATAACAGCTTCGGAGGACCTTCAGCCGAGGGAGTCAATATGTATCAGAACGGAACACAGATATGCACATGGAGAAACCTGCTCGGGGGAGTGCAATACAGTAACATCTTTCCAACATTTCTTGGTATGACACTGGGACAGGGCAGTATTCCCTGGATATGGAGATACTGTGAATCAAGGGTTCTTGAAGGGATGGCAGAAGGTCTGGGAGAATCACAGATGAGACGCCTGATAACTGAATACAGGGCTAAACAGGCACTTGTTGACATGGGTGAATGGACAGGTGCCATAATAGACCTGCTGGATTCGCAGTTTGGTATCCCGGTAAAAGCGGAATGGAGCCCTTCGTGGCTCAATCCTGATACCTGGATTGCCACACCTTACGTGAAAACAACAAATAACGGAGGCGGGCTTCTTACTCCTGAATACAGGACTACACCAGGATGGTCGGGCGCAAACCAGATACCACTTGTGGTGAGTGGGGAAGTGGTGACAGTAAACTTTCAGCCTATAGGACCCAATATGACATGCCAGCTATGTTACCGCACCAGGGATGGAAAAACTGTATACAGTAACCCGGTTTACGGGGGAGACTGCAGCCTGGATCTTGACCTTGAACCGGCAAATAACGTCGTCTTTGCTGTGATAAGTAATACAGATTATATATATCATGGAGAAGAAACCCGCAAAGCACATTTTGATTACAGGCTTCAACTTGTTGAGGGAGTGCTCGGTACCGCTGATATATATAAAAGGTTCTATGACTGGACCAATTACATTTCAAAACCCCTGGCCATAGAAATGATTTCTTCAGGGCCTGAATTAATCTTATATCCAAACCCCGTATGTTCCGGGTATGTTCTGAACATTGACTTCACCGTTGCGCCCCGGGAGCCTGTGGAAGTACGCATAATCAGCCTTACAGGACATGTGGTCTGGAACATGAAAATCAATGATGATATCAGCATAAATACAGATGATCTCCCCGGGCCGGGGATCTACCTGGCCACCTTCAGTACCGGTTCGGACAGCAGTGTTCATAAATTAGTGGTCAAATAGATACCATGCTGGCAGGAAAAATATAAAGTGTTAACACCGGGGCATAATTGAACAATAAATCCTGGTTTTTGTTATTTATTGTAAAGCTGTGAAGATGTTCAGGAAGCTACTATATATCGTTATTGCTATTATCCTGTTGTTTACAACGTCAGGAATAAGCATATCAAAGCACTTCTGCGGCGATAATCTTCAGTCGGTAACATTGATGAACATACCGGATCCTTGCTGTGATTCCGGATCATGCTGTCATACTGAAACACAGTTTTTCAAGCTTGAGGGCGATTTAACCATCGCTTCCATTGAGTATTTCAAAATAAGTCTAATACCTGTCTTTTTCAGGGAAGTCAGAGAAGAGACTATCATAAAAGCTGTAATACCGGAAGCTTTAAATAACAACTGGGAAAATATCCATCCGCCGGGTGGCAGGGAGCATCTTCCCATGTTACAATCTTTTCTGTTATAGTCTGTCTTTTAATACATTAAGGGATATAAGAAGTATTATATCTCGGTTAGGTGTTTTGTAAATAGTACAGATTATAAAAGTGAAATGATGCTTGGTAAAATCATAAAATTCTTTCTTGAGAACAAACTGCTAACTTTCATTATACTACTGGTATTCATTGTATGGGGTATAATAAGTTCACCATTCAAGTGGGATACAGGAATATTACCATCCGATCCGGTTCCAGTGGACGCAATACCCGATATAGGGGAGAACCAGCAGATAGTTTACACGGAATGGCCGGGTCGGTCGCCGCAGGATATTGAAGACCAGGTTTCATACCCGCTTACCACCTATTTATTAGGCATCCCGGGCGTAAAATCTATCCGGAGCACATCGATTTTCGGATTCTCAAGCATCTTCATCATTTTTGAAGAGAATATTGAGTTTTACTGGTCGCGATCCCGGATTCTCGAAAAACTGGCTTCGCTGCCATCGGGAATACTCCCGGAAGGAGTACAACCCGCTCTCGGCCCCGACGCAACAGCGCTTGGTCAGGTATACTGGTACACAATCGAAGGGAGGGACAAGAAAGGAAACCCGACCGGTGGCTGGGACTTACACGAAATACGAACAGTACAGGATTTTTACGTGAAATATGCTTTGAACGCTACGGAAGGTGTTTCGGAAGTAGCTTCCATCGGCGGTTTTGTGCAGGAATATCAGATCGATGTAAATCCCGATGCGCTGAAAGCATATAACATTCCTTTACATAAGGTAATGCTGGCGGTGCAGAAATCGAACCGGGATGTGGGAGCTAAAACCATCGAAATCAACCAGGCAGAATACCTGGTTCGCGGACTGGGCTATATCAAAAAAGTAGAAGATATTGAAAAAGCCGTAGTTGCCGTTCATGACAATGTTCCGGTTCGTATAAAAGATATTGGCGTTGTTTCACTGGGGCCATCTACCCGTCGCGGTGCACTCGACAAAGACGGCGCTGAAGTGGTGGGCGGTGTTGTTGTGGCACGTTATGGTGCAAATCCTTTACAGGTTATAAACAATGTTAAGGAAAGAATTAAAGAAATATCACCCGGCTTGCCTAAAAAAAAGTTGTCAGATTACACTGAAAGCCAACTTACTATAGTTCCTTTTTACGACCGTTCAGAATTGATTTATGAGACACTTGGCACGTTGGAAGAAGCATTGTCGCTCGAAATTCTCATCGCTATTTTAGTGATTATTGTAATGGTATTTAACCTGCGGGCTTCGTTTCTGATTTCAAGTTTGTTGCCCATTTCAGTACTCATGGTTTTTATAGCTATGCGCTATTTTGGAGTTGATGCAAATATTGTTGCGCTGTCGGGTATAGCCATCGCGATCGGTACCATGGTGGATCTGGGGATTATACTTACTGAAAATATAATAAAACATATTGATGAAGCGCCACCCGGGCAAAAACTCATAACTACAGTTTACGACGGCGCCGCCGAAGTGAGCTCTGCTATTTTAACTGCAGTTTCGACAACCATAGTTAGTTTTATCCCTGTATTTACTTTGCAGGCCGCCGAAGGAAAACTTTTTGGGCCGCTGGCATTCACCAAAACTTTCGCATTGGTCGCTGCGCTCATTGTTTCACTATTATTTCTGCCGGCATTTGCCCAATGGGCCTTTGGCGCCAAAATCAAACGAAAAGATATTATCCGTTGGATCAATATCACTATTATCCCAGTAGGAATTATCACAATCTTTACAGGATTTGTATGGGCCGGTTCAATTTTGATTGCCTTCGGAATTTCAGGATTACTCAATCAAATATATGCCGTAAGAGAAGGGGAAACGCAAATAAGTGAGGGTCCAAAAACAACTGGTTGGCTGAAAAAATTTGCATTCGTTGTGTTAAAACACGCCAATTTGATAATTGCTGTAATTGCGGTAATCTGGTTACTGGCAAAATACTGGCTTCCTCTGGGTGCATCCCGGAGTCTGGTTACCAACTTCATTTTTGTATCCATGATGGTGGGCACTATTCTTGGAGGCTTCCTTCTTCTGGAACATTACTACAAACAAATTCTAACCTGGTGCCTTAACCATAAAACAGCATTCTTATTGATTCCCACATTCCTAATTATGACTGGAATAGTATCCTGGTTGGGATTTAACAACCTTTTCGGATTTGTTCCAAAAGGTTTCGACAAGTTGGGATGGAATTTACGAACTTCAAAAGTGTGGTCAGGCCTGAGCCATGCATACCCGGGAACTGGCAAGGAATTTATGCCATCACTCGATGAAGGAAGTTTTCTTCTGATGCCGACTTCAATGCCACATTCCGGAATTTCCTTCAACATGAAAGTAGTCGGCCAGCTTGATATGCTGCTAACCAGGATTCCTGAAGTTGAACTAGCGGTAGGGAAAATGGGAAGAGTGGAATCGGCCCTGGACCCGGCTCCAATTTCGATGTACGAAAACATTATCAACTATAAACCTGAATACATGCTGAATGAAAAGGGACACCGTGTCCGGTTTAAAGTCGATAAAAATGATCGCTTTATTCTAACCAATGGCGACACCCTTACCAATGAGGAAGCCTTGCAACTGGGAGTTGAAGCTAAAGACCTTATTCAGGATAAAAAGGGAAATTATTTCCGAAACTGGCGCGACAAAATCAAATCGCCCGATGATATATGGACAGAGATTGTAGCTGTAACTAAGATACCTGGCGTTACATCCGCTCCAAAACTTCAGCCTATTGAAACAAGGCTGGTAATGTTGCAGACCGGAATGCGTGCGCCCATGGGTATTAAAGTGTACGGGCCGAAGCTAACAACTATCGAGAATTTCGGAATAAAACTTGAAAATATTCTGAAAACAATTCCGTCGGTAAAGGCCGAAGCTGTATTTGCCGACCGTATTGTAGGGAAACCCTATCTCATAATTAATATCGATCGTGAAAAAATTTCACGATATGGCTTGAATGTGGAGGATGTGCAGCAGACGATAGAAACCGCTGTGGGCGGCATGGAGGTCACTTCCACCGTGGAAGGGCGCGAAAGGTTCCCGGTCAGGGTCCGTTACCCGCGCGAACTGCGCGATGATCCGGAATCATTGAAAAAGATTCTGATGCAAACGCCATCCGGGGCACAAATTCCTATTGACCAGCTTGTAAATATTGAATACCAGAGAGGGCCACAGGCTATTAAAAGCGAGGAGACTTTTCTGGTAGGTTATGTTCTTTTCGATAAGCGCGAAGGTTTTTCAGAAGTAACAGTGGTCAATGATGCACAAAAAGTAATTCAGGACAGGATTGATTCAGGGGAGTTGGCAGTACCCGCAGGTGTCAGCTACAAATTCTCCGGAAGTTATGAAAACCAGGTCCGTGCAGAAAAAAGACTGTCACTCATCGTTCCCCTTGTGTTGATCCTCGTTTTTCTGATTTTGTATTTCCAGTTTAAGTCGGTCTCAACATCATTGATGGTTTTCTCCGGAATTGCGATGGCTTTCAGCGGGGGATTTCTGATGATCTGGCTTTACGGTCAAGGCTGGTTTGCTGACTTTTCGGTATTTGGTACAAACCTGCACGAATTATTCCAGATGCATACTATTAATCTTAGTGTTGCCGTGTGGGTTGGATTTATCGCACTTTTCGGTATTGCTACTGACGACGGCGTGCTGATTGCAACCTACCTTGACCAGAGCTTCAAACGCAATCGCCCTACAAATTTAAAAGAAGTGAGGGCCGCTGTGGTTGAAGCCGGATTACGAAGAATCAGGCCTGCGTTGATGACGGTGAGCACCACAATGATTGCATTATTGCCAATATTAACTTCCACCGGACGGGGTTCGGATATTATGATCCCGATGGCAATACCGTCGTTTGGTGGAATGGCTGTGGCGCTGATAAGCATTTTTGTGGTGCCGGTGCTTTACAGTTTCAGGGAAGAAAGAAAAATTATAAAATAATAATCATGCGAAAATATATTATTATATTCATTTCATTGTTGGCAGTGGTTTTCGGAGCACAGGGTCAAAGCCTGGAAGAATACTTCCGGGTGGCAGCCGAAAATAATCCCGGACTGCAGGACAAATACAAGGATTTTGAAGCTGCCCTGCAAAGAATTCCACAGGTAAGTTCACTGCCCGATCCTGCTTTTTCCTTCGGTTATTTTATCTCATCGGTTGAAACACGTGTGGGACCGCAGCGGATGAAGTTCTCGCTTACTCAAATGTTCCCGTGGTTCGGTACTTTGAAAGCACAGGGCAATGCTGCTGCCTTAATGGCAAAAGCTAAATTTCAGAGTTTTATCGATGCCAGGAATCAACTCTATTACCGGGTGGCCTCCGCTTATTTTCCAATATATGAATTAAAAGAATGGATTCGTATTGAGCAGGAGAACATCAGCATCCTGGAATCCTATAAAACAATAGCAACCCAAAAGTTTAAAAACGGGACCGGAACCATGGTGGATGTGTTGCGGGTGGACATTATGCTGAAAGATGCGCAAACGAACCTGCTTATTCTCCGTGATAAAGAAAAGCCATTAACCACTGCTTTTAACAAGCTTTTAAACAGACCTGAAGAGGAAATTATAGTTATCAGCGACTCTTTAAGGCCCGCAACCCTTGCAGAGAATTTCAGGAAAGATTCTCTGATTGATGCAAATCCAAAATTAAAAGCATTGGATTTAAAATTACAGGCCAGTAAAACATCGGAGGTGGCTGCACGAAAGCAGGGACTGCCCAGGTTGGGTGCAGGTTTAGATTATGTAGTAGTTGGTGATCGGACTGATTTATCAATGCCCGGTAACGGCAAAGATATACTGATGCCTATGGTAAGTGTTAGTATTCCTGTTTTCAGGAGTAAGTACAAGGCTTCGGTTAAAGAAGCCCAATTGATGCAAGAAAGCTATGCAAATCAAAAACAGGAGGTAACGAATGTGCTCATTTCGGAATATGATAAAGTCTGGTTTAAGGTTCAACAACAGTTGCAACTATTGTCACTTTATGAGCAGCAAATACAAACCACACAACAATCGCTGAATTTACTATTTACTTCCTATGGAAATTCCGGTAAGGAGTTCGAAGAGGTATTGAGAATGCAGCAACAATTATTGAAATACCGGAAAATGAAATCTACTGCTTTAATGCAATACCTTGTAGCCGTAGCAAAAATCAATTACTTAACTTCAAAAACATACTAAGATGAAAGCAATAGATAAAAAAACAATTATAATAGCTGCAGCCACTCTTTTTGTTGGTTTGCTGGCAGGATGGTTAATTTTTGGCGGTAATAAAAGCAATTCGCCCGATGACTACGAACAGGTTGAAACTGAAATAGACGAAGAGACTGTCTGGACTTGCTCCATGCACCCACAGATCCGTCAAAACGAACCGGGCGACTGCCCAATTTGCGGAATGGATTTAATCCTCCTGGAAGACGATCAAAACACCGAACTTGACCCAATGGCAATCAGTATGTCGCCCACTGCCATGAAGTTAGCCGGTGTAAGTACGGCCATTGTCAGGGAAATGGACCCGGTTAAACAGGTAAGGCTCAATGGGAAAGTTGAAGCCGATGAACGATTAATTTATTCGCAATCATCTCATATCCCGGGAAGGATAGAAAAATTAATGCTGAATTTCACAGGAGAATATGTAAGCAAGGGACAAACCATCGCCTATCTGTATTCACCCGAGCTGGTTACTGCACAGGAAGAATTGTTTGAGGCAAAGAAAATTTCAGAAACACAGCCCCAACTATTTGCTGCTGCCAAAGAAAAATTGAAAAACTGGAAACTTTCTGATAAACAAATTGAAGGAATACTGAATGCAGGAAAAATTCAGGAAGAATTTCCTGTACAGGCCGATGTTTCCGGTTATGTAACAGCAAAAATGATAAACCGGGGCGATTATGTTCGTGGCGGTGAAACGATTTTTGAGATAGCCGACCTTCATAAGGTCTGGGTATTGTTTGATGTATATGAATCGGATATAGCATGGATAGAAAAAGGCGATAAAGTTGAATTTTCAATAGCCTCCCTGCCGGGAGAAAATTTTGAGAGTAGCATATCCTACATTGACCCTGTTATTAACCCAAAAACAAGGGTGGCGAAAGCCAGGGTTGAGTACAATAATGCAAGCGGTAAATTAAAGCCGGAAATGTTTGTCTCCGGCGTGGTTGAGGCCGATTTGGCCGGGAAGTCCAATTCACTCGTTGTGCCAAAAACAGCCGTAATGTGGACAGGCAAACGTTCCGTCGTTTACAATAAAACACAATCGGATCAAGGTGTAAATTTTATAATGCGTGAAGTAAGATTAGGTCCGGCTTTGGGAGATAGTTATGTAATCGAAAACGGTTTAACGGAAGGCGAAGAAATTGCAGTAAATGGCACATTCAGCATAGATGCTGCTGCTCAATTGGCCGGAAAACCCAGTATGATGAGCCCCGAAGGAGGACAGGTAATGACCGGACATAACCATGGCAGCCAGCCGGACAGGCAGGAAAGTATGGACATGGGTGGAAGTGGATCACAGGAGGGACAAGAGATAAAACCACAAGCAGCAGAAGTGTCAAAATCTTTGTCTGTTGACTCCCATGCTGAAGAAGCCTTACAACCTTTATATGCTGCCTACCTGAAATGGAAAGATGCCCTGACAAATGATGACTTCGAAGAGGCTCAAGAAATCGCAACAAAGATGAAGTCAGAACTGGATAGAATAAATATGGGTCTGTTTGAAGGCGATGCCCACAATGTTTGGATGGATTATAAGGGTAAGCTAAGCAGTAGCTTAGAGCATGTTCAGCATTTTTCGGACATAGAGCAACTGAGGAAAGCCTTTCAGACGGTTTCTGTCACTATGATTGAAATGACCAATGCCTTCACTCCGCTTGACGAGACTATTTATGTGCTGCACTGCCCCATGGCAGATGACAATAAAGGGGCAGACTGGCTTAGTACTGAAAAAGAAATCAGAAATCCATACTTTGGAAGTTCGATGCTGACATGCGGAGAAGTAACCAGGGAAATTAAATATTTAAAATAAATATCATGAAATTAATTAAAGCATATATCAGGTACAGAAAAACAGAAGAGGTGTATAAAGCATTGAAGCAGGCAGGTTTTTGCTGTATGACTTTTGTTGAATGCGAAGGGACCGGGCAGTATTCTGACCACGAAAAAGAACACATCAGTGAAAATATCCCTTTACTGCCGCGTACAGGGTTATTAAACTGGAAATAGTGGTTGCGAGCGAGCATGTAAATCCAGTAGTTGATATTATCCGTAAAAACGGACGCACAGGTTACCGTGGCGATGGCATGATCGCTATTTCCCCAGTGGAAGAAGTTTACAAAGTACGCAATGATGAATCTGGTATTCTTGCCATTTAATAGCAAAATCATGAAGATATCAATAAAAAATATGGTCTGTAACCGCTGTATAATGGTGGTTGAACAAACATTCCAGGAAGCCGGGGTTAAACTTGATAATATTCAGTTAGGAACAGTTGAAACAAGCGAAGAGCTGAACGATAGTGCAATCAAAAAAATCGACAAAAATTTGAAAAAAGTTGGCTTCGAGGTTATCAATGATTCAAAAAGGCGGCTTATAGAGCAGATTAAGACCACGGCAATAGATTATGCATATCAAAACAGGTGGGATGAAAGGCATAATTTTTCTGATTACCTGGTTGATAAACTCCACCTTGATTACTCATATTTAAGTTCGATATTTTCTTCAGTTGAGGGTTCCTCCATTGAGAAATACCTTATAAACCTCAAAATTGAACGGGTAAAAGAATTACTGGTGTACAATGAAAAAACGCTTAGTGAAATTGCCTGGGAGCTGGGCTACAGCAGTGTTGCCCACCTGTCGGGCCAGTTTAAAAAGATTACGGGTTTTAGCGCATCACATTTTAAACAGATAAAGGAGCAAAAGCGTAAATCGATTAACGATGTATGAGTTCCTTAAAATAATGTAAATCATTCAATAAAAGATGTAACATGGCAACGGACATCAACTTATACTTTTGTAATGATAACTTAAAGAAAGGAGTTAAAAATGCATGGATTTGAAGGAATGGGTTTTGGTATGGGCTGGTGGTGGATAATAGGTTTTATTTTTGTCGCCGCTATAATTTGGGCAATTTTCCGCTCACCCGGCCAAAGCAATAATCTGAATAACACAGCCAATCAGAAATCAGCACTCGATATCCTCAACGAAAGATACGCCCGGGGCGAGATTGACAAAGAGGAATACGAAACGAAAAAAAGGGACTTAGGGCTTTAATTTATACTTTTCGATATGGATAACAAAGAGCATAACAAATATTACTGCCCCATGAAATGCGAGGGCGACAAGGTGTATAACCAGCCTGGCAACTGCCCGGTTTGCGGAATGCACCTGAAAAAAGAAGAGGCAAAACCGGTTCCAGGTAGTACTAAAACCACCTATACCTGCCCCATGCACCCCGAAATTAAACAGGACCACCTTGGCAGTTGCCCGAAATGCGGAATGGATTTGGTACCTGAAAAGGCAGAAGAAACAAGCGAGGAAGAAAAAGCCTACAAGAAAATGGCAAAGAAATTCCGGGTGGCACTGGCTTTAAGCATTCCGGTATTTATCATCGCCATGTCGGAATTTTTTCCATTTCTTAAGCTGGAAGAAATTGCCTCAAAAAAAGTATGGGGATGGATCGAATTTGCATTGGCCACGCCTGTAGTTTTCTATTCGAGTTGGGACTTTTTTAAGCGTGGATGGAGTTCCATCCGGCGCTGGTCCCCCAACATGTGGACATTAATATCCATTGGTGTTGGTGCTGCTTATCTTTTCAGTGTGTTTGCCTTAATCATTCCAGGAGCTTTTCCTGAGCAGTTTAAGGATCCATCAGGAGACGTCCACCTTTATTTTGAAGCAGCCGCAGTCATTTTAACGCTGGTATTGTTGGGCCAGGTACTCGAACTCAGGGCACACAGCAAAA